>CAZZWL010000214.1:0-2264 GCA_964657755.1 uncultured Rhodanobacter sp. | reverse complement strand
CTCTTTCTTCGCGAAAGAGAGGCCTTCTTCGTAACCTTTTAGCAAGTCGTAGCCGTGAGCGCCATTCGAATCTGCGAAATCTGCGCCAGCTGCAAAATCTGCGGTACTAGTCTGCGATGCCGTCGTGGTTGCGGTCTATGGCGCGGTCGGTAGCGTTGAAAATCTGCTTGCCGGTGGGGCGGTGCACCGTGTCGCGGCCGATGCCGGCGGCCAGCGAGTCGCCGTTGGCCTTGGCAGGCAGCGTATTGGGCACCAGCTTTTTAGTCGAGCCCAGCTCCACGTTGGTGTCACCGGCCTTGGTGCCGGAGTTGCAGGCAGCGAGGGAGAGCGAAAAGGTGGCCAGTAGCCCCAGCAAGCGTAAGGTGCGAGTCATGCAAAAAATGGGAGAAAGCAGCGGCCCAGCCGCCAGCCAATGAGAGAGGAGAGGCAAGATAATTCGCAAACGCGAACTTGTGGCCTAGTACCGCAAAATCGGGGGGCAGGTTGCTCGGCCAGGGCCGGGCGCGGCGTAGTTGGGCCGTGGGCGGTAAATTTGCCCCGATGGCCCGCCCTACCCCCCCTACCCGCTCGCAAGGCCTGCGCCGCCGCCTGGCCGCCTATAATTGGCGCCGGGTGGGCGTGCTGGCCGCCAGCAGCTTAGTGCTGAGTGCCAGCCTGGTATTGTATTTGTTTGGCTTCGGCGACCGGTTTGTGGGGCGGCTGGCGGGCGCGTTTTTCGTAGTTTTTTGCCTGCTATCCGTTACTTTTCTGGCCGTAATTCCGTTTATTGGGTGGGCCGCCGCCCACTGGTTTGGCAAAAGCTGGCTGGGGGCGCCTACCCCCGCACCGGCGCGCCGGGCCAGCCAGCCCACCCGCCAGCCGGTGGCCCCCCGTCGTTCACCTATTTTACCTTAATTCTAGTCCGTGAAAACCACTCTGCTGCATATCAAAAACATGGTTTGCCCGCGCTGCGTCGAGGCGGTTCAGAACTTGCTGGTGAAAGCCGGCTACGAGCCCACCAGCGTCACCCTCGGCACGGCCCAGCTGGCGCCGAGCACCCCCGTTGACCCCCGCGTGGTGGCCCCGCTGCTGCGCGAAGCCGGCTTCGACGTGCTGCTCGACCGCGCCGAGCAGCTGACCGAGCAAATCAAAGGCGTGCTGCAAGAATACCTGGAGCACCTGCGCACCGCGCCGGCGCCCCTCACGACGTCGGCTTTTCTGGCCGACCGCTTTGCCACTACCTACTCGCACCTGAGCAAGGTATTTTCGCGCACCGCCAACCTGACCATTGAGAAGTACCTCATTCGCATGAAGATAGAGCGCGTGAAGGAGCTGCTTAGCTACGGTGAGATGACGCTGGTGCAGATTGCCGACCAGCTGCGCTACTCCTCGGGCCAGCACCTGAGCAACCAGTTTCGGCAGGTGACGGGCCGCTCGGTGAGCGAGTTTCGGCGCATGTTGCAGCCCGACCGCCTCTCGCTCGACGCGCTGGGATAAGTAATTGTCCTTGCGAGCGTAACGAAGTGAAGCGCGGCAACCTTTCCTAATCGTCGGGGTAGTAACCCTAACATGCAGGAAAGATTGCCGCGCTTCACTTCGTTACGCTCGCAAGGGCAAGCGGTCTATGCCTGGTAGCTCTTGCAAGCCTCCAGGCAGGCTTTGCAGGCCTCGGCGCACTGCCGGCAGTGGTCGTGCTGATGCTGGGAGCACTCATCGTAGCACTTCTGGCAAATCTCGAGGCACTCCTTGAGAACGTGGGGCGCATGGGGCGAGTTGCGGGCGATGAAAGCGGCCGTAACGCGGCAGATGTCGGCGCAGTCGCGGTCGGTGCGAATGCAGCCCACCATCATCGGGATATTGTCTTCCGAGAGGCAGGCATCGGCGCAATATTCGCAGGCGGCTACGCAGCGGGCCAGGGCATCGAGGACGGCGCGGTTTTCAACAGGGGCGTTTTTCATATTCTAGGAAGGGGCAAGGGTGGCTCAGCCACGGTGGCAGGCCTGCTTGCTTGTACGGGAGGGGGTAGGCCGGGGGCGGTGCAAAGTGCGGGCGGGCAGCGTGCAAAATGCGGGGCTGCGCCAGCGCACGCCGGAATTATGCACGCCCACTGGCCGAACCTTATCGGTTTGGCGCGCCACCCTTGCGTGGCCGGCTGCGTTAAATGAGCAGTTGATTAACCCCCTCGCTTCATGCGCACGCCTACCCCCCTCCTGCTGCTGGCCGCGGCCTTGGCGGCTACCCCCGCCCTGGCCCAGCACGACCACCACGCCATGCCGGGCATGGCC
>CAZZWL010000213.1:0-6122 GCA_964657755.1 uncultured Rhodanobacter sp. | reverse complement strand
GGTGGGTAGTAGCCGGGAGGCCAGCTTGCAAGCGGGGGGTAGGCGCTTAGTTGCTCGTTTCGTCCTGGGGCTTGCGGGCGGGGCCACTGGTGTGGTCGTCGCCGAGCTGCTGGTCGTGCATCCGGATGCCTTCGCCCAGCTCGTAGCTCCCTTCTTCGGTGAAGCCGGGGCCCTGGGCCTGCTCGCCGGCGGTGGTGTGGTTGTTGGCGCCCTGGGGCTCGGTTTCGGAGCCGCCGATGTGCAGGTTGCTCAGCTGGTCTTTCTGGTCGCTGCGCTGGGTGTAGCCGTTGGCGCCGGTGTTGCGGGCGGCGCTGGGGTCGTTGCTGGCCTTGCCGTTGCTCTGGTCTTCTTTGTAGTCGCGCTGCTTGGCGAGCTCCTCGTTGTGGCCGGCCGGAATGCTATTGGTCGGGTTTTGGTTGGGGGCATCGGTCTGCTGGCCCGGCTTTTTGGGCGTAGTGCCGTCTTCTTCGAATAGCTCGTCGCTGAGAATCATAATGGGGCAGGAGAATGTGCGTACTTATTGGTTAGGTTGCTACTTGCCCGGTGTACGCGCGCCCCGGCCCGAAGTTTGGGCCAGGACCGCCGGCCCGGCTTTTTCTTTGTGTTTTGATTTAGCCCCTCCCCTACCCTCATGGATTTCGCCAAGCTCTACCGCCCCACCCTGTTCAATTCCTGGCAGTTCATCGCCTTCGTGGGCCTGCTGATGAGCGGCGGCGCTGAGCTGCTGATTCGCTACCTGGTGCGGCGGCCGCTGCCGGCCGGCTACGGCTGGCTCTACGTGTGCTGGGCGGCGCTGTTCGTGGTGGGCGCGCTGGTGAACTTGTTTGGCAAGCCCGCCCCCCCCGGCCACCACCACCACCACTAGGCCGGCGGGCCGGGGGCTTAACCGTTCGCTCATCATCAGCCGAATAGGGGCGTTTGCCGGGACATTCGCGGGCTTTGGCTCTTTTTGACGAAAACCCCGACCCTGGCCCCGCCACTTTCCGTTATAAGGCCATGCGCATTCGATTACCACGCCTCGCGGCCGGGCTCCTGGCCCTATTCAGTCTGGCCGCCTGCGGCGCCAAAAAAGACACCGCCGCCGATGGCAAAGGTGGCAAGGATGGCAAAAATGGCCCCCAGCCCATCAAAGACTACCCCGTGCTGGTGGTGCGGCCCGATACGGTGACGCTCTACCAGGACTACCCGGCCACCATCCAGGGCCAGCAAAACGTGGAGATTCGGCCCAAGATAGATGGCTCCGTGGAAGCCATTTACGTGGATGAGGGGGCGAGCGTGAAGAAGGGCCAGCGGCTCTTCCGCATCTCGGCGCCGCAGTATGAGCAGGCGGTGCGCACGGCCACGGCCGGCATCAAAACGGCCCAGGCCGACGTGGACGCCGCCCGCATGGGCGTGCGCAAGGTGCAGCCGCTGGTGGCGCGCAACATCATCAGCAAGTACGAGCTGGAGGCCGCGCAGTACACCCTCGAAAGCAAGCTGGCCGCCCTGGCCCAGGCCCAGGCGGCGCTGGTCAACGCCCAGGTCAACCTCAGCTACACGGTCATCAAGAGCCCCGTGGACGGCGTGATTGGCACCATTCCAAACAAAATCGGCGCGCTGGTGAGCAGTACTTCTACCACCCCGCTCACTACTATTTCGAGCATCGGCAACGTGTACGCCTACTTCTCGCTCAGCGAAAAGGCGCTGCTCAACTTTGCCCGCCGCCGGCCCGGCAACACCCTGCAAGACAAGCTCGCCCACGTGCCCGACGTGCGCCTAGTGCTGGCCGATGGCAGCGTGTATCCGTACACGGGCCGCGTCGAAACGGCTATTGGCCAGATAAATACCGAAACCGGGGCCAGCAGCTTCCGCGCCACGTTCCCGAACCAGCAGGGGCTGCTGCGCAGCGGCAGCAGCGGCTCGGTGCGCACGTTCCAGCCCATGAAGGACGCGATTATCATCCCGCAGAGCGCCACGTATGAGCTGCAGGGCAAGCGCTTTGCCTACGTGCTGGGCCGCGACACGGCCGCCCACGCCCTCCCCATCACGGTGGTGCCCACGCCCGACGGCGCCTCCTTCGTGGTGCAAAAGGGCCTGAAAGCCGGCCAGGAAGTGGTAGTCGAAGGCATCAGCGGGCTCAAGGACGGCATGAAAATCCGGCCTAAAGTGGTGAAAAAGGCTACCACGGAGTTGGCAGGGTAATAGCTGCTGAATGTTAGATAACAGCTAAGAAGAACGTCATGCTGAGCGTAGTGAAGCACCTCTACCGCTTCTTCAGCGCCGTTCAACGAAGCAGTAGAGATGCTTCACTGCGTTCAGCATGACATTCTTTTTAGGATTAATAGTTAATGATTTATGCTAAAAATATTCATTGAGCGCCCCGTGCTCTCCACCGTTATCTCGGTTATTCTGGTGCTGCTGGGCATTCTGGGGCTGCTATCGCTGCCCATCGCGCAGTATCCCGATATTTCGCCGCCCACCGTGCAGGTGTCGGCCAGCTACGCGGGGGCCAACGCCGACGTGGTGCTCAAGAGCGTGCTGGTGCCGCTGGAGGAGCAGATAAACGGCGTGGAGGGCATGACCTACATGACCTCGTCGGCCACCAATACCGGCTCGGGCAGCATTCAGGTGTATTTCAACGTGGGCACCGACCCCGACCAGGCGGCCGTGGACGTGCAGAACCGAGTGGCCAGCGCCACTAGCCTGCTACCCCAGGAGGTGACCCTCGCCGGCGTGACGGTGCGCAAGCAGCAGAGCAGTAACCTCTTGATTTTCGCGCTCTACAGCGACAACCCGGCTTACGACCAGACTTTCTTGCAGAACTACGCGCTTATCAACATCACGCCGCAGTTGCAGCGGGTGAATGGGGTAGGCGCGGCCAACGCCTTTGGCTCGCGCAACTACGCCATGCGGGTGTGGCTTAAGCCCGACGTGATGGCCATTTACGGCCTCACGCCCGCCGACGTCACGGCCGCGCTAGCCGACCAGAACGTGGAGGCCGCGCCCGGCCAGTTTGGCCAGAACTCGGACCAGAGCTTCCAGTACGTGATTAAGTACACGGGCAAGCTTATTACGGAGGAGCAGTTTGGCAACATCGTGCTCAAGGGCACGTCGCAGGGCCAATTGCTGCACCTCAAGGACGTGGCCCGCATCGAGCTGGGGGCCCAGGACTACGCCAGCAACAGCGCCACCTATGGCAAGCCCTCGGTGGGCATTTCGGTGAACCAGACGCCGGGCTCCAACGCCCGCGACGTGATTCAGAAATCCATTGCCGTGCTGGCTGAAGCCGAAAAGTCGTTTCCGGCTGGCATTCACTACACCAACCTGGTGAATATCAACGACTTCCTGGATGCCTCGATTGACAAGGTAATTCACACGCTGCTCGAATGCTTTGCGCTGGTGTTCCTGGTTATCTTCATCTTTCTGCAGGATTTTCGCTCCACGATTATCCACGGCGTGTCGGTGCCGGTGTCCATCATCGGCACGTTCTTCTTCCTGAAAGTATTTGGCTACAGCATCAACCTGCTGACGCTCTTTGCGTTGGTACTGGCCATTGGCATCGTGGTGGATGATGCCATCGTGGTGGTGGAGGCCGTGCACGCCAAGCTCGAAAGCGGCTACACCTCGCCGCGCAAGGCCGCTATCGACGCCATGAGCGAGATAACGGGCGCCATCCTGAGCATCACGCTGGTGATGGCGGCGGTGTTTTTGCCGGTCACGTTCATCACCGGTTCGGTCGGCGTGTTTTACAAGCAATTCGGGATAACGCTGGCGGTGGCCATTCTGATTTCGGCCGTGAACGCGCTCACGCTGTGCCCGGCGCTGGCGGCGTTGTTTCTGCTACCCCCCCACCACCAGACCAACGCCGACAACCCGGCCGCGCCCGCCAGTCAGCCCGCGCCGGAGGCCGCCCCCAAGCGGACGTTTATGCAGCGCTTCAGCATTGCCTTTAATGCGGCTTATGATGCGCTGGTGGCCAAGTACACCCGCGCCGTGCAGTTTTTGATGGGCCGCCGGTGGCTGGCGCTAGCGGGCGTGGCGGGCTTTGCCGGGTTTCTGTACTTTTTGATGACGAGCACGCCCAGCAGCTTCGTGCCCAACGAGGACATGGGCACCATCTTCGTGAACGTGTCCCTACCCCCCGCCTCAACGCTGGAGCGCACTACGGCCGTTAACAATGAAGTAGATAGCCTGATTCGGAAGATTCCAGCGGTGCTGGGCACGCTGCGCATCACGGGCCAGAATTTCCTGGCTGGCCAGGGCAGCGCCTACGGGATGGTGATTGTGCGCCTCAAGCCCTGGGACCAGCGCAAGGACATGAACAACGAGGCGGTTATCAAGAAGATAACGCAGTTGACGGCCCACATCCGGGCCGGCGAAATCCGCAGCAACTCGCAGCCCACCATCACGGGCTTTGGGCAAACGGGCGGCTTCACGTTTCAGCTCCAGGACCGGGGCGGGCACAGCACGGCCGACTTTTACAAGGTGGCGCAGGACTTTCTGGCGGCCCTCAACCAGCGGCCCGAAATCCAGTTTGCGTCCACGGCCTTCAACCCCGGCTTTCCGCAGTACCAGATGAGTATTAACGTGGCCAAGGTGAAGGAAGCCGGCCTTATGGAAGCGGATATTCTGAACGCCATGCAGGTGTACTACGGCGGCTCCTACGCCTCCAACTTCAACCAGTTTGGCAAGCAGTACCGGGTGATGGTGCAGGCCGACACCGCCTACCGCGCCAGCCCCGAGGGCCTGAGCAAGGTATTTGTGCGCAACGCCACCGGCGCGATGGCCCCCATCACCGAATTTGTGACTCTGACGCGGGTTTTTGGCCCCGAAACCCTGTCGCGCTTCAACCTGTTCACGGCCATTTCGGTCAATGGCTCGCCCAAGGAGGGCGTCAGCTCGGGGCAGGCGCTGGTGGCCATCCAGGAAGTGGCGGCCCAGAAGCTGCCGGCCGGCTACGGCTACGAGTTCTCCGGCATCAGCCGCGAGGAGCAGGGTAGCGGCAAGCAGTCGCTCTACATTTTCGCGCTCTCGCTCGTGTTCGTGTACCTGCTGCTGAGCGCGCAGTACGAGAGCTATATTCTGCCCTTCGCGGTCTTGTTTTCGATTCCGATTGGCCTGAGCGGCACGTACTTGTTCGCCCGCATTTTTGGCATCGACAATAATATCTACCTCCAGATTTCGGTGATTATGCTCATCGGCCTGCTGGCTAAGAACGCGATTCTGATTATCGAATTCTCGCTGGCCCGCCGGCGCGACCACGGCCTGAGCATCGCCGATGCTGCCCTGGAAGGCGCTAAGGCCCGCCTGCGCCCCATTCTGATGACCTCGTTTGCGTTCGTGTTCGGGCTCCTGCCGCTGCTGTTTGCCAGCGGCGCGGGGGCCAACGGCAACAAGAGCATCGGCGCGGGCGCCATCGGTGGCATGCTGTTTGGCACGCTGGTCGGGGTGTTTTTCATCCCCGTGCTGTTCCTGATTTTCCAGAGCTTGCAGGAGCGCATCAGCGGCCCGCCCAAGACGCAGGAGCAGCTGGAAAAAGAGGAGATAGAGGGCGGCCCGCCCAAAAAAGACGCCCCGGCCGACGCGCAAAAGCCGCAGCCCGAGCCCCAGCCCGCCCCCGAGCCGGCAATGGCGTAGCCCCGGCAGCGGCGGCGGCCCTACCCCCTTCGCCAGTGGCAAGGGGGGTAGGGCCGCCAGCAGCCATAACCTGGGCAACCGCGTACAAGCCTCAAATTAAGCGTAATGACTACCCCTAACTTATCCCGGCTGGCCCTACCCCTGCTGCTGCTCGCGGCGGGCAGCGGCTGCGGTATTCTGCGCCCCTACGGCCGGCCCGACACCGCGACTACCGGCCTCTACCGCGACGCGGCCACCACCGACACCACCACCCTGGCCAGCCGCCCCTGGCAGCAGCTATTTACCGACCCGCTGCTCCAAAAGCTCATCGCCGAGGGCCTGGCCAACAACCGCAACCTGCAGGTAGCCGACGCCCGCATCGCGCAGGCGCAGGCCCTGCTGGCCCAGAGCCGGGCCCAGTTTTTACCCAGCCTGACCGGGCGGGCTACCACGACGCTTTCGCGGGTGGGCGGGTCCTACGTGGGTACCACTACGGGTAGCGGCACCACCACCGGCACGGGCACCAC
>CAZZWL010000212.1:0-6214 GCA_964657755.1 uncultured Rhodanobacter sp. | reverse complement strand
GGGGCTCCTTGGCATTTTGGCGAAAGCACGAATAGGCTCCTGCTGCTAGTCGACCGTAGCGGTACCCTCGTGCACCAGCTCTGTACTTCCTTCAGCCGCCGCTCCATCAGGTACAGGACGTCTTCGGGCACGGGCACGAGCGCGCCGTAGCGCTGCAACAGGTAGCGCACGAGCGTACCCAGGGCGTGCACTTCGTCGTGCACTTGGCTGCGCACCCGCTGCCAGTGGGCCGTGCCCAGCGTGGGCGTGTGCAGGCACCGCTGGCGCGCCATCACCAGCTGGGCTACCAAGGTGGCCAGCTGCTCAAGCACTTGCTGCTCCTGCGTGCTAAACGAGCGCGGCTTCTGGTCGACCAGGCACAGGGTGCCAATGGCGTGCTCAGCGGAGGTTCGCAGGGGGGCTCCCACGTAGAAGCGGGCCTGGTGCGCCAGCGCGTACGCGATAGCCCGCCCGTCGCACGCCGTTTGGGGGGCGGCGGCCAGGTCATGGTACAGCACCATGCGGTTTTGCCGCACCACTTGGGCGCACAGCGCATCTTGGCGCGGCATCGGTGCGGGCAGCGCAACCCCATGACTGGCTTTGTAGTGGAGGCGGTCCGTATCGACCAGGGCCACGTACGAAACGGGTAATCCGAACAAACGGGCGCTCAGAGTCACCAGCTCATCAAACACCTCCTCCTGCAAGGAATGCAAAATGTCGGTCTGTCGCAACGCGTATAGGCGCTCGGTTTCGTTAGCGGGCGAAAGTTCAGCCAAAAGGGGCATCATCCAATTCAAAATAGGTAGTGTACCAATAGATTAAGCAGCCGTATTTCTTACCCTTCAAATATATAAAAAGCCTCGCTAAGAAGCGAATTTTAGTGAAATTTTATTAGTAAATAAATTTTTCATTACCAGATAAGTACCAGCAAGCGGCTAAGCAAGCCGGCCCGTTGCAGGGCACTGCCCACCGCCACCTAGCCAACGGCCGGCGGCTACTGGCTCCCGCTCTGTGGCCAACTTATGGCGCCCAGGGCACCGCAAGTCGGCCATAATCTATTATGTTTGCGGCCACCGGGGGATTAGCTCAGCTGGCTAGAGCGGTTGCTCCGCAAGCAACAGGTCATCGGTTCGACTCCGATATTCTCCACCAAGTAGCCTCGGCCCCAAGGTCGGGGCTTTCTTATGCCCGGCGGGACAGCGCCCACCGGGCTTGGCAAGGGGGATAGGCGCCACCTATCTTGGCCGCATGAAGCTTCTGCTGGTTGCCCCATTGCTAATTATCCTACTGCCAGGTACCCCGGTGGCCTGGGCGCAAAATGCGCCCGCCCTACCCCCACCGGCCTCCGCCACGGGGGCCGCCCCCTATCGCTATTGTGCGCTGGTGGCGGGCGGCACCTATTTTTTGAGGCCCACCCCGCTGGCGCTCGACTACGGGCAGAGCGCACCGGGCGCCCTCGCGGAGCCTGAAATGGCCGAAATGGCCAAGAACATCAGTAGCTCCCGGTCAGTTATCGACGCCCTCAACTACCTGAGCCGGCACGGCTGGGAGCTACTGAACGTCACCAACGTGCAGTCGACCATCGATGGCTCGGGCACTTCCAATTACCACAATATTGACTCCGAAACCCGGTACCTGCTGCGCCGCCGCCAGTAGGCTGAGGCTCGTCCGAAGCACTCCGCACGGGGGCGAATTACAGGCCGGATATTTTCACGAACCTGGTGCTCCTACCCGTCGTTTCGTCCCGCACGTAGTAGCTACCGGTTGGCAGCTGGCTCACGTCCAACTGCCGCACCGAGGCGGCCGGGCTGGCGACTCGCTGCAGTGTTCGGCCCAGCTGGTCAAGTATTGCCAACTGGCAGCCGGTGGCCCCCACCACGGTGAGCGAGGCACTGGCCGGCAGTGGGTAAGCGGCCAAGCTGGCCCCAGGCAGCTGCGTGGCAACGGCAATTACGGGGCTAAAAGTAGTCGTACCATCGCGGTCTACTTGCCGCAGGCGATAGTAGCCTCGCGGCGCCAGCGGGGTGGCATCGACGAATTGGTAGCTCCTGGCCAGGCTACTGGTGCCCGCGCCCACCACGCGGCCCACCGCCCGGAAACCAGCTACCGAGCTGTCTGTACGCTCCACCACGAAATAAGCGGAGTTGTGTTCCGAAGCCGTTTGCCAGCTTAGCGCAACCCCGGCTGGGGTAGCCTTGCCTTGAAAGGCCGTGAGCACAACCGGCAGCGGAGCCACGGTGCTGTACGCTTCGTACAGCGCGATATCCTGGCCCAGCGCGAGCGCGGAAAAGAATACCAGCTCAATATCCGTAAATGGCTGCGTGGGCATAAACGTCAGCTGCGTCGCTCCCGATGGCTGAATAGCCAGGCTTAACAGGCTATTGCTTAGCGTATAGCTTTCCAGGGCCGTGGGGCTTCCTTTTGCATACGTGTTGACGGTGGCCCCGCCGAGCAGCGCCGCGCTGATGAGCACGTTGGGCTGGAGAAACAGGCCCGCTGGCTTGCCAACGGCGGCCGGCGCCGTAAACCGCACCCGCAGACTGGTGTAGCCCAGCAGCAGCGTGGGCTTGATGACGGCACTCGTGGCCAGGTTGCTGTCGGCCGCCTTATAAGCATCCGTTACGATGCCCGCTTCGGATGCCACAATACTGGCGTATTGCGTTTGCACGCTGCTTGGAGCGGCGCAAAGCTTAAGATTCGTGATAATAGAGATAAGCGCAGCATGGCCAGGACGTGTAAGAGTACCCCGTTTCCTTACCAAATTAATTGCCAAAGCTCTATTTACAAATAATGTCTTGTTTTTATTTAGAGGGGGTAGGCAATTTGCCCAGGCCCAGGGGCAAAAAAGAACCCCGACCTGGTTGGTCGGGGTTGCATATGGTGGCTCCGCTGGGATTCGAACCCAGGACCCGTACATTAAAAGTGTACTGCTCTACCAGCTGAGCTACAGAACCGATGCGTGTTTCGTGTTGCTTTTCTTGCTAAAAAAATCCTCCTTAGCAACACGCTCAGGAGGATTTGGTGGCTCCGCTGGGATTCGAACCCAGGACCCGTACATTAAAAGTGTACTGCTCTACCAGCTGAGCTACAGAACCGATAACTTTGTGCTACAATCGCGGTGCGTTACCGTTTTTGTGGGTGCAAAAGTACGGCGTTATTTTGAATCTGACAACCCTGGTGCAAAAAGAAACTCGCGCCACGCCCTGGCTGGGCCGGCTGGCGTGGTTTATTCAGTTGCCTTTCTGGGCGTTGGCAGTGGCGTGCGGCCCCGTAAATTTTTCGGGGAGCCCCGCGCCCAAGGCTTCGCCCGAGCTGCAACAAGCCGATTTATTGTTTACCAAAGGCGACTACGCGGCGGCGGCGCCCCGCTACCGGGCCCAGATATGGCAGCGCCAGCAAATTTCGCCGCGCCTGCTGCTGCGCATGGCCTACGCCCAGCACCAGCTGGGCCACTACCCCGCCGAACTGCTCTACCTCAACCTGGCCCTGGCCCGGCAGCCGCGCCTGAGCACCTGGCGCCAGCTGGTGGCCGTGGCTCAGCGGCAGCGCCTGGTGGGCTACCCCAGCACCTGGCAGCAGGAGCTGCGCGTGCAGGCCCAGCGCTACTACTACCCCGGCCTGCAAGGGCTGCTGACCGGGGCCGTGGTGGCGGCCATGCTGCTGCTGCTGCGGCGCGGGCGCAGCGGGCGCGGCACTTGGCTGGCCTACGCAACCTACCTGCTGGGCGCCGGCGCCTACCTGGTGCTGCTGCGGCCCGAGCCCGTGGGGGTCGTCACGCACGCCGGCGCGGCCCTGATGGCCGGCCCCGGCGCGGGTGCCGCGTGGCTCAGCACGGCCGCGCCCGGCGACCGCCTGCCCGTGCTGGGCCACGACGACATCTGGCTGCGGGTGCGCTGGCAGGAGCGCGTAGCCTACTTGCGCGCCACCGACGCGCTGGTGGTAGAATAAAGGGGGGTAGGGACGGTGGCTGCCGAGTAGCCACCGTCCCTACCCCCCTTTTCTGAGCTTATTGACTATCAGCTAGTTGAAGTACACCTGGTATTGCAGAATGACGGCGCTGCGGCGCGAGCTTACCACGTTTTCGCCGGCGCTATTGGTGGCGTAATACGGGCGGTTCTGGTAGGCCAGGGTGAACTTGGAGGTGTGGCCCGCGATGAGCCAGTTGAGGCCGGCGTCGTAGTAGTTCACGTCGTCGGTGAGGCGGCCGTAGCGCGCGTACTGGTAGCTCACATAGGGCATGAAGGTGGTGGTGCCCACCAGGTTATCCTTCAGCTTATAGCCCAGCTGGCTGTAGATGACGTTGCCGGTGCCGTACTGCGGAAAGGCGTTGCCGAAGCCGAACGTGGTGTTGGTATTGGTGGTGCCGGTGCCGGGGTTCATGGGCGCGTTGTTGCGCAGGTAGCCGGGGCCGTAGTCGAGGTGCAGGGCGGCGGCGTAGAAGCTCACGCTGGGCGCGTCGGGCGCGGCGCTCAGCGGCGCATCGTAGAACACGTCGACGGCATACTGCTGCATGGCCTTGGTTTGCACGTTGGTGGCCACGCCGCCCAGCGTGTACCACATGGCATCGGGCTGCACGATGAAGCCGGCGCCAACATTAAACACGCTTTTCTTGCCCAGGTACGAGCCGGCCGCGTAGGGCGTGAGGTTGCTCTCCTGGTCTTTGAATTGGTACGAGAAGTAGCCCTGGTACTGCGGCTTGGGCGGCGTGCTGGCGAAGTTGGCGTTGGGGCCGGGGGTAGGCACGTAGCCGGCGGCCTTCTGGTAAATGAGCGGGTTGGTGAGGGCCACGCGGTAGTCGAGCTTGCCGAGCTTGCCCTTGAGGTAGGCGCTGAGCTTGCGGCCAAACTGGTCGTTCACGTCGTTGGTGGTTTCCTCCACGGCCGGCAGGTCGAGGCCCATGATGGTGCCCGCCGACGACGAGGCGTAGCGCGCCAGCCCGTTCCAGGCGCCCAGGCCGGTGCCAAACGAGAGCTTGTTCTTGACGATGGCGTACTCGACCACGGCATCGTGCAGGAAGAAGCCGCCGGTGGCCGTTTCGGCGCTGGCCGGCGTGCCGTCGGCCTTGCGGTCCGAGTTGAAGGCCAGGTTATTAATCCCGATTTGCGAGTAGATAAACACGCGGTCGGTGAGCTGGCCGTAGAACTGAATGCGGAAGCGCCGGATGCCCAGGTCGTAGGTGTTGGGCACGGCCGAGCCGCCCACGGTGGTGCCGGGGTTGCTCTCGTTGTAGCGCATCCAGACCTGGTTGAGCAGCGTGAACTTGACGTAGCGGCTGGCGTCGGCGTTCAGCGGCAGCTTGCCGTCTTTGAGGAAAAAATTGGGGGTAGGCGGCGCCGGCTGGGGGGCGCTGGTGGCCTGCTCGGCCTGGGTCTGGGTGGGCTGCTGGTTGGGTGACGGGTTGCCCTGGGCGGCGGCCAGGCCGGGGAGCATAAGCGCCGTGCCAAGCACGGCGGGAGCTAAAAATTGCTTCATGTAAGCGAATAAGTGTGACAAAAAACCGGTTCCCCGCGCCTGAAAAAGCGCGAAGAACCGGCAAAGCACCCCAGTCATTCGTGAAGCGAGCGTGAGCAAAAAGCCTCCTACCCCCTATAATTCGCCTTCTTCCTTGCGGAAATTATTCAGCACCAGCTTATCCATCAGGCCCGGTAGCCACTTATTCAGGAATACCACTAATTTTCCTTCGCCGGTGAGCACGAGGCTGCGCTGGCGCCGCGCCACGGCCCGGCGCAGGTGCCGGGCCACCTGCTCGCTGGTCATCATCTGGCCCTCGTCGCGGGGGGTGTCGTTCTGGGTTTGGCCATTGGCCAGCAGGGCCGTGTGGCGGATGTTGGAGGCCGTGAAGCCGGGCGCGGCCGTCAGCACGTGCACGCCCTGGGGCAGCAGCTCGGTGCGCAGGGCTTCGAGAAAGCCGTTCATGGCAAACTTGGAGGCCGAGTAGCCGGTGCGGCCCGGCAGCCCGCGGTAGCCCGCGATGCTGCTGATGCCCACGATGGTGCCCTTGCTGGCCAGCAGGGGGGGTAGGGCCGCCTTGGTGACGTACACGGTGCCGAAGAAGTTGGTTTGCATGAGCTGCTCGATGACCTTGACGTCGACGTCGGCAAACTTGGCGCGCATGCTGAGGCCCGCGTTGTTGATAAGCACATCGAGGCGGCCAAAGGCGGCCAGGGTGTCGGCCACGGCGCGGTTGGCGTCGGCCAGCACGCCCACGTCGCCCTGCACGGTGCGGTGCTCGATG
>CAZZWL010000211.1:0-6216 GCA_964657755.1 uncultured Rhodanobacter sp. | reverse complement strand
GTCGTTCGGGTATCGTTCTGAGGCGATTGCCGCGCTTCGCTCGCAATGACAACCCCATTCTTTTTAATGGGCTACTACCCACTGAAAAGTTAAAACTTGACTGCTACCTGGCCAATAATGCTGCGCAGCTTCTGCGGGTTCATCGAGCCGTAGCCAATCCAGTAGTGCTGGTCGGTGAGGTTGTCCATCTTCACCGAGAGGCGGTAGCGGGGCTGGTCGAAGAAGGCGCTGGCGTTCAGCACCACGTAGTGGGGTAGGGTAAACTGGCCGCTGTTGGCGTCGTCCACTACCATGTTGTCGCTGGCGTAGTTACCCCCCGCGCCCAGGCCCAGGCCCTTGAGCGGGCCGTTGGGGAGGCGGTAGCTCAGCCAGAGGTTGGCCAGGGCGGGCGAGCCGGCCGTACTGGGGCGGCGGCCTTGGGTGGCGGCCACGTCGTTGGTCAGCTCGGCGTGGTTGTAGGCAAAGCCCGCCACCACGTTGAAGCCTAGGAACGGGTTAGCGATGATGTCCACTTCCACGCCGCGGCTCACCTGCTCGCCGCTCTGCACTTGGGCAAAAAGGGCCGCGCCGCGCGGGTCGGAGTCGGTGCGCAGAATGTTCTGCACCCGAATATCATACACGCTCAGCGTGGCCGTGAAGCGCCCACCCAGGCGGTCAAACTTCACGCCCGCCTCTACCTGGTTGGCGTGCTCCAGCTTGGCCGTGAGGGGCGCGGTCAGCTTATTGGTCGCGGCATCGTAGCCGTAGTAAGTGCCCCGGTTGGAAAACGAATTCTGGTAGTTGGCAAACACCGACAGCTGCTCGGGCACCAACTGGTACACGGCCCCAAACTTGGGCGAAGCCGCCGTTTGGTTGAAGCCGGCGTTGGCCCCGTCCGCGCCTTTGTTGGCGAAGCGGTCGACCCGCACGGCGGCCAGCACGTTGAAGCGGTCGGTTATATTCAGCACATCCGAGACGAAGGCGCTGTACGTATTCGTCTCATTAAAAATCGGATACGTGTAGCCGGGCGCTTGCGTAGCGTACAGCTTGGTCATATTGGCCCCGTTGAAGGTGCTGTAGTCGTAAGTCGGCGAGTTGATGGGCACCTTGGCGTACGTGCTGCCGAAGAAGAACTGGTCGTTGCGTACGTGCAGGAAGTCGAAGCCCAGCACCACGCGGTTGCGCATACTACCCAGCTGAAAATCGCCGTTGAAAAGCTGCTGGATTTGCTGAATGCGGCCGTGACTATTGCGGGTCGATTGGTCCGATTGCAACAGCGAGTCCTGGCCGATGCCCTTGCCGTTGCCCACGATGCCGATGTAGGGGCCAAAGCCGTCGGAGTAGCTCTGGCTCGACGCAAAGTTGGTGGACGAGCGCAGGGTAGGCGAAAGCTGGTAGTTCACCTGCCCAAATAGGTTGGTGGCCCGGCTGGCGGTCCACAGCCCCGAGCCGCTGTAGGCTTTGCGGTAGTCGATGGGCGCCTGGTCGGCCCGGTCGAAGCCCAATTGGCTAATGGCCGAGTTGGGGAAAAAGAAATTCCGCCCCGTGGCCGTGGCCCACTGAAACTCGCCGTCGAGCGTGATGCTCAGCCGGTCGGTGGGCCGCAGGGTGAGGGTAGGGGCCAGCGCGTAGGAGCGGCTGAACCCGATATCCTGGAAGCTTTTTTCGTAGTTGAAGGCCCCGTTTACGCGGAAGAGCACCGTTTTGGCCGCGTTGAGCGGGGTGTTCAAATCGAGGGTGGCGCGGTTGAAATTGTAACTGCCGCCCGAGTAGCTCACCTCGCCGCCAAAGTTGTCGTAGGCCTTTTTGGTGACGCGGTTCAGCAAGCCCCCGTAGGAGGTGAGCGAGCTGCCGTAGAGCGTGCCCGATGGGCCTTTGATTACCTCCAGCTTTTCGAGGTTAACGGCATCAATGGTCGTGGCCACGTTGCCCGCCAGGCCATTGCGCAGCTGCGCCTGCGTCACGAAGCCGCGCATGGTGTAGTAGCTGCCGCCGTCGCCGGCGCGGCCCGTCGATTCCCACATGCGCTGAATGCCCGGCACGTTGCGGGTGGCATCGTCGGCCGTGAAAACGAGCTGCTCGGTCAGCAGCTCCTTGGTCACGGTGTTGTACACCTGCGGGTTCTCCACGTTTTTGAGCGGCATCTTGGCCACGTCGTCGCTGTTGGTGCGGCTGAACTTGTTGGTGCGGCCGCCGTTCACGATTACTTCTTTCAGCTCAGCGGCGCTCTCCACCAGCGAGAAGTTGGCCGTGGCGGTTTGCCCAGCCACCACAGTCACGCTCTGCTGCGCCGGCTTGAGCCCCAGCGCCGATACCAGCAGCGTGTACTGCCCCGGTGCCACCTGCCGAATCTGAAAGCGGCCCTGCTCGTCCGTAATGTCGCCTAGGGCCTGGCCCTGCACGCCCACGCTCACCGCCTCTGCGGCCCCACCAGTACTGTTAGTAATGCGGCCCTTGATGCCGCCCGTGGCCTGCGCCCACGCGCTACCGGAGCAGCTAATTAATAGAGAGAAAACTAGCAATAGACGTGAAGCGGACATGTGTTTTATTTAGATTTAATCTAAAGAATACACAAAGAAACAACCCGCTCAGGCCTTCGGCAAAATTTATTTAGATTTAATCCAGATTAAACCAGCGCTATTAGCAGCTAATCAGCTACAAAAAAACTGGCCAGGTAACCCGCGCGTGCGCGGCATCACCTGGCCAGGACTGCAAAGTAAAGGAACTCGGCTGTATGTCGAGTTATTGTAACAACACGCTGTTTGCTAGTATGTTGTATTTAGTTAGGAGAGTACCTAAGCGGGCTCGGCAACGGGCCGGATGCCCGCCACAAAGTCCTGAATGGCCTGGCGTTGCCCCTCGGCGGGCGTGTTTTGCAGGAGCCGGATAAACGCGCTGCCAATAATAGCCCCGGTAGTGTGCTTGCTAGCCGCCGCAAAGCTAGCCGCATCGCTGATGCCGAAGCCCACGAGCGTGGGGTTGCGCAGGCCCAGCGCCTTGGTGCGGCTGAGGTAGGCGTCCACGTCGGCGTTCATGTCGGTTTGGGCCCCGGTGGTGCCGGCGGCGGCCACCAGGTAAATGAAGCCATCGGCCAGGCCGTCGAGCTGGCGAACGCGGGCGGCGCTGGTCTGCGGCGTCACCAGAAATACGTTTTTAAGGCCGTATTTGGTGAAGAGCGGCTGGTACTCGCGCTCAAATACTTCGAGCGGTAAATCGGGTAAAATCACGCCGTCGACGCCCGTGGCCTGGCACTGCTGGCAAAACTTTTCAATGCCAAACTGCACCACCGGGTTAAGGTAGCCCATGAGCAGGATGGGCACCGTAATACCTTGCTGACGAATGTCTTGCAGCTGCTCAAACAGCGTGGCCACGGTCATGCCATTGTTTAGCGCCTGCTGGTTGCTGCGCTGAATGGTCTCGCCGTCGGCCACGGGGTCGGAGTACGGCATGCCAATTTCGACGAGGTCGGCGCCCGCCTCTTGCAAGGATTTTAGAATGGGCACTGTGTCATCAAGCTGCGGAAAGCCGGCGGTGAAGTAGACGTTGAGCACGTCCGAGGTTTTGCGTTGGAATAGGGTGGTGAGGCGGTTCATGGCAGAGGCTTAGCGCGAAGTTTCGCGAAGTTGGGCGCGAAGTCTGGCAAAGCCGAACCTAAGCCGGCTTTACCAGACTTCGCGCCCAACTTCGCGAAACTTCGCGCTAAAAAACGTTAAGAATATTCTTCCAGGTGCTTGGTATAGGTAGCCAGGTCTTTGTCGCCCCGCCCCGAGAGGCAGACCACCACTACGTCGTCCTTCTTCGCCCCGATGAGGGGTAGGCAGGCCAGCGCGTGCGCCGTTTCGAGGGCCGGAATAATGCCTTCCAACCGGCTCAGCTGAAACGCCGCGTCGAGCGCCGCCTTGTCGGTAATCGAGATGAACTCGGCCCGGCCGGTAGCAAATAGCTGCGCGTGCTGCGGCCCGATGCCGGGGTAGTCGAGCCCCGCCGAGATGGAGTAGGGCTCCGTCACCTGGCCATCTTCCGTTTGCATCAGGATGGTGCTGGCGCCGTGCAAGATACCCGGCTTGCCCAGCGCCGTGGTGGCGGCCGAGTGGCCCGAGCTCACGCCCTGGCCGGCGGCCTCGGCGGCAATGAGGCGCACGCCGGGCTCGTCGAGGTAGTGGTAAAACGCGCCCGCCGCGTTGGAGCCGCCGCCCACGCAGGCCAGCACAAAATCGGGGGTAGCGCGGCCGGTTTGCTGGAGCAGCTGGCTAATAGTCTCCGCCGAGATGATGGACTGAAACCGGGCCACCATGTCGGGGTAGGGGTGCGGCCCCACCACCGAGCCAATGATGTAGTGCGTGTCGGTGGGGTTCGAAATCCAGTGGCGCATGGCCTCGTTGGTGGCGTCTTTCAGGGTTTGGCTGCCGCTGGTGGCGGGCACCACCTTGGCCCCCAGCATCCGCATGCGGTCCACGTTGGGCTTCTGGCGCTCAATGTCGATGGCGCCCATGTACACGATGCATTCCAGGCCCATGAGGGCGCACACGGTGGCCGTGGCCACGCCGTGCTGGCCGGCGCCGGTTT
This sequence comes from uncultured Rhodanobacter sp., assembly GCA_964657755.1. Taxonomy (GTDB): domain Bacteria; phylum Bacteroidota; class Bacteroidia; order Cytophagales; family Hymenobacteraceae; genus Hymenobacter. Next base: position 1,671 of record CAZZWL010000211.1, on the reverse strand, counting down.
CGGCCACAATGCGCTTCTTGCCCAGCCGCTGGGCCACCAGAATCTGGCCGATGGTGTTGTTAATCTTGTGCGCCCCGGTGTGGCACAAATCCTCCCGCTTGAGGTAGATGGTGGTGCCAATCTCGGCCGAGAGCCGTTGGGCCAGAAACAGGGGGGTAGGGCGCCCCACGTAGTCGGTGAGCAGCTGCGCGAACTCGCGCTGAAACTCGGGGTCTTCCGTGATGCGCAGGTAGTTATCGCGCAGCTCCTCCACGTTAGGATAGAGCATTTCGGGTACGTAGGCACCGCCAAACGGGCCGTAGTAGCCGCCGGCATCAACGCGGTAGGGGGAAGGAGCAGTGAGCGTCATAGGTAATTAACAATGAGCAATGAGTAAGGAGCAATTAGTAGTCGGCGCGCTGCTCATGCAGGCGGGTCAGGAGCTGGCCGGTGGCGGCCACATCTTTGAGGCCGGGCGCGGTTTCGAGCAGGCTGTTGAAGTCGTAGCCCGCCAGCCGGGGGTGGTGAAAGCGCAGCAGCTCGGCGGTGTTGGCTGGCCCCAGGCCGCCACTCAGCAGGAAGGGGGTAGGGCCGTGGTAATTGGCCAGCACCCGCCAGTCGAAAGTCTGGCCGTTGCCGCCCCGGTGCGCGCCCTTGGTATCGAAGAGAAAGAAGTCGCATACGGGCTCATACGCCACCAAATCACCAAAATCGAACTGCTCATCCACCGAAAACGCCTTGATGATGCGCAGGCCTTGCGCGTGCGCGGCCTGGCAGTAGGCCGGCGCCTCGTGGCCGTGCAGCTGCACGTAGTCGAGGCTGTAGCGAGTAGCGGTAGCCAGTAGCTCAGGCAGCGGCGCATCCACGAAAACGCCCACTTTGCGCACGGCTGCGGGCAAGCTGCGCAGCACTTCCGTCGAGAGAATTTCCCCCGCGAAGCGCGGCGATTTATCGTAGAAGATGAACCCCAGAAAATCGGGGTTGAAGTCGGCGATGGCCAGAATATTGGCCGCCGCGCGCATGCCGCAGATTTTGACTTTCATAACGCGCTAAGAAGTCGTAACGGGCCCAGATAGTTCGGCCACCAGCCCCGCCAGCGCCGCCGCCGGGTCGGGCGTTTTCATAAACGTTTCGCCAATGAGAAAGCCCTGGTAGCCCGCCTGCCGCAGCGCCCAAATGGTGCTGGCGTGCTGCAAGCCGCTCTCCGCGACCTTCACAAACGAGTCGGGAATGAGCGCCGCCAGCCGCGCCGACGTCTCCACATCGGTGGCAAACGTGGCCAGGTTGCGGTTATTCACGCCCACCAGGTCGACGGTGGCGGTGAGGTGGCTGCGCAGTTCGGCCTCGTCGTGCACTTCCAGCAGCACCTCCAGCCCCAGGCTGTGCGCAAAGGCACTAAACTGCGCTACCTCGGCCGGCGTGAGGCAGCTGGCAATGAGCAGGATGAGGTCGGCGCCCAGGGCCCGCGCTTCGGTTATCTGGTACTCGCTGATAATAAAGTCCTTGCGCAAAATCGGCGTGTTCGGGCAGGCCGCCCGCGCCGCCCGCAGGTCGGCGGGCGTGCCGCCAAAAAATGCCTCGTCCGTGAGTACCGACAGCACCGCCGCGCCCGCCGCCGCGTAGCCGGCCGTGGTAGCGCCTACTTCAGCGCCGGCGTTTATCACGCCCTTGGAAGGCGAGCGCCGCTTAAAC
>CAZZWL010000210.1:0-6231 GCA_964657755.1 uncultured Rhodanobacter sp. | reverse complement strand
ATCTCGCTCGCACCGTTGGGGGTAGTAATCCAACGGTGCGAGCGAGATGCTTCGACCAGCTCAGCATGACGTTCTTTTTATAAATACTTGTCAAAACATGCCCCGTTTTTTTCTTCTTTTCCTCACTACCCTGCTGGCGCTGGCGGCCCGCGCCCAGGTCCCTACCCCCCTGCCCACGGGCGACGTGCTGGTGGATGCCCAGGGCGTGCTGCGCTGGCAGAAGACCAAGCGCGAGGTGGCGCTGCTGGGCGTGAACTACACCGCGCCGTTTGCCTACTCGTACCGGGCGCTGGCCCGGCTGGGCATCAAGCCCGAAGACGCCATTGACCAGGATGTGTACCACCTGAGCCGGCTGGGCGTGGATGCGTTTCGGGTGCACGTGTGGGACATTGAGATTACCGACACGCTCGGCAACTTGCTGCCGAACGAGCACCTGCGCCTGCTCGACTACCTGATTACCAGGCTTAAAGCGCGGGGCATTAAGCTTATTCTCACGCCCATTGCCTACTGGGGCAACGCCTACCCCGAGCCCACCAACACGGGCCGGGGCTTTTCGAGCCTCTATGATAAAAGCCAGGCCTACACCAACCCGCGCGCCATTCGGGCCCAGGAAAACTACCTGGGGCAATTTCTGAACCACCGCAACCCCTACACCGGCCTGCTGAACCGGGAGGACCCCGACATCCTAGCCTACGAGGTGTGCAACGAGCCGAATTATCACCTGCCCCTACCCCCCGTGCTGAGCTTCGCCAACCGCCTGGTGGCAGCCATGCGCGCCACGGGCCTGACCAAGCCCATTTTCTACAACATCGCCGAGAGCCCGCTGGTGCACGACGCCATCCTGGATGCTAACGTGCAGGGCGTCAGCTTTCAGTGGTATCCCGAAAGCCTGGTGAGCGGCCACGAGCTGCGCGGCAATTTCCTGCCCTACGTGGACCAGTACCCGCTGCCCTACGCGGGCGACCCGCGCCTGGCGCGCCGGGCCAAGATGGTGTACGAGTTTGAGTCGGCCGACGTGCTGCAGCCCATTATGTACCCGTTTATGGCCAAGAGCTTCCGGGAGGCGGGCATGCAGTGGGCCACGCAGTTTGCCTACGACCCGCTGGGCCTGGCGCCGTATAACACGGAGTATCAGACGCATTACCTCAACCTGGCCTACACGCCGGCCAAGGCCTTGAGCCTGCTCATCGCGGGCAAGGTGTTTCGGGAAACCCGGCGCGGGCAGTCGTTTGGGCGCTACCCGGCCGACTCGGTATTCGGGCCGGCGCTGGTGAGCTACCGCCGCCAGCTGAGCCAGTGGAACACGCCAACCGAATTTTATTATACTGCCAACACCAACGATAATCCGGTGAAGCGGGCAGCGTTGCGCCACGTGGCGGGGGTAGGGTCGTCGGCGGTGGCGCAATACGGCGGCAGCGGCGCGTACTTCCTCGATTGGGTGAGCCCCGGCGTGTGGCGCCTGGAGGTGATGCCCGACGCCGTGCCCGTGAGCGACCCGTTTGCTACGGCCTCGCTGAGTAAAGTGGTGACACGTATTGTCTGGAATGAGCAGCCGCTCACCATTAATCTGCCGGACCTGGGACCGGAGTTTCTACTGCGTGGGCTTGACAAAGGAAATTTCCGGGCGTTTCACAAAGCAAATCAGCGGGTAGCGCTGGCCAGCGGCGGCTACCTCTTGGTGCAACCCGGCACTTACTTGCTCACTAAATCTCACGATGTGCAAGCCTGGCCCCGGCAGAAAACACTAGGGGTTATCGGCTTAGAAGAATTCGTAGCGCCGCCGGCCTATCATCTGTCCGACGACCCAGGCCTACCACTACGCGTGAGCCATCAGCCCGCGCCCCAGGCCACGGCCGGGCAGCCGCTCACCATTACAGCCACGGGCAGCGGCGTGGCGTTCGACCACGCCGACAGCATCTTGCTGGTAGCGCAGCATTACTACGGGCCTACCCGCACGCTGCCCATGCAGCGCAGCGGCGTAGCTACGGTGACGGCTACCGTGCCGGCGGCCCTCACCTACCCTGGCTTGCTGCGCTACTGGGTGGTTTTGAAGTTTAAGAATGGGTCCGTCATTACGCTGCCAGGCCTGGAGCGCAGCTCGCCCCGCGACTGGGACTTTGTCGACGAAGCTCACTACGAGGTGCCGCTGGTGGCCGCCACCGCGCCCCTACCCCTCTTCACGGCCGCCACCGACCGCGACGCGGTGGAGGCCAAAGGCATCGCGGGCGGCGCCTACATCGACTACCCCACCGCCGCCGACGGCGCGCTGGCCCTGCGCTTCGTGCTGAACCCGACTCAGGCGGGCCAGCCAGCCCCGCAAGCTGGCCCGGCCGCGGCGTTGCGCGCCTACCTGGGGGCCAAGACGGCCGGCCGGGTAGGCGACTTAAGTAGTTTTAAAGAGCTGGTTATCAAAGCCCAAACCAACCAGCCCGCCGCTACCCGGCTGCGGGTGGTGCTGGTGAGCCGCGACGCGGTGGCCTACGAGGCGGCCGTATCTTTGCCGGCCGGCGGGGGGGTAGCGCGGGTGCTGCTGGGCGCCCTGCACCCGGCGCCGCTGCTGCTCACGCCCCGGCCCTACCCCGGTTTTTTGCCCCTCACCTACTCGGCCGCCCCGGCCCCGGCTTTCCGGCTGGGGGCGGTGGAAGTGCTGCAAGTGGTGCTCGACCAGCCCACCGGCCTCACCGAGCCGCTGCGGGTGGAGGTGGAGGCGGTGACGCTGGAGTAGGCACACTTAGCCTAGGTTGACTTTCAAGTATTTATTCTTCTTTACCACCCTACCCATGACAAATTTTACGCGTTTGCTGGCGGCGATGCTGCTCATTTTGGCCGGCTGGCGACCGGCCGCGGCCCAGACTGCCCCCGTTTTTGCCAAGGGCGCCGACATCAGCTGGGTGACGGAGATGGAGGCCAATAACTACAAGTTTTACAACAAAGCCGGGGCGCAGCAGGACCTGTTCGCGCTGCTCCAAAATGACTATGGGCTGAATACCATTCGGCTGCGGGTGTGGGTGAACCCGGCCGGCGGCTACAACGGCCCGGCCGACGTGCTGGCCAAGGCCAAGCGGGCGCAGGCGCTGGGGCTGCGCCTACTCATCGACTTTCACTACAGCGACACCTTTGCCGACCCCGGCCACCAAACCAAGCCCGCCGCCTGGCAGAGCTACACCGTGGACCAGCTCAAGCAGGCCGTGTATGACCACACCACGGCGGTGCTTACCTTGCTGAAAACCAACGGCATCACGCCCGAATGGGTGCAGGTGGGCAACGAAACCAACGACGGCATGCTCTGGCCCGAGGGCCGCCTCACGGTCAACGGCTTCGGCAACTTCGCGGCGTTTATGGACCAGGGCTACGCGGCCGTGAAGGCGGTGAGCCCCACCACCAAGGTCATCGCGCACTTTGCCAACGGCTACAACAACGGCGCCTTTCGCTACTATTTTGATGGCTTGCAAGCCGCCGGCGCGCGCTGGGACGTGATGGGCCTGTCGCTCTACCCCGACGCGGCCACCTGGCCCACCTTCACGGCGCAGGCCCAGGCCAACATGAACGACCTGGTGAGCCGCTACCCCGGCAAGGAAGTGATGGTGGTGGAAGTGGGCCTCGATAGCTACGTGCCCATCGCCACCCGCCAGATGCTGCTCGACCTCATCGCCAAAACCCAGGCCGTGGCCGGCGGCAAAGGCCTGGGCGTGGTGTACTGGGAACCCGAGGCGTACAACTGGCAGGGCTACACCAAAGGGGCCTGGGGCACCGACGGCCGCGCCACGGTGGCCCTGGACGGCTTCCTGGCCGCCCCTACCCCCCCGCTGGTCTACAACCCCGGCTTTGAGTACTCGGCGGCCACCCAGAATCCGCTGGGCTGGGCCACCACCAGCACCGCCGACGCCACGGCCGACTATACCGAAACCGGCGGCCACAACAGCCAGTTTCGCCTCACGCACTACAAGGCCACGGCCTACCAGGTAACTACTTCGCAGACTATCAGTAATTTGCCCAACGGCACCTACACGCTGCGCGCCTGGGCCCAGAGCGGCGGGGGCCAAACGACCTGCCAGCTCTACGGCCGCTCGGGTACGGCCGAGCAGAACCTGACGCTCCCGACCACCGGCACCTGGACGCAGCTCAGCGTGCCGGGCATCGTGGTGGCCAATGGGCAGTGCGAAATCGGCCTGCGCTCGGTAGGCAATGCCGGCAACTATTGCAGCCTCGACGACGTGGAGCTGGTGCCGGCCGCCGCCCTGGCCACTATCCCCGCCAGCGCCGCCGCGGCCGCCCCGCAGCTCTACCCCAACCCCACCACGGGCAGCCTCACCATCAGCTACGTGCTCGACCAGCCGGCGGCGGTGGCCGTGGCGCTGTATTCGCTCACCGGCCAGCTGGTGCGCCCGCTGGCCACCTTGCCCAGCGCCCCGGCCGGCCCGCACCGCCTCACGCTGGGCGCCCTCGACGGCCTGCCCGCCGGCGTGTACCTGGTGCAGCTCAGCCACGACGGCTACACCAGCACCCAGCGCCTCGTGAAGCTGTAGGCGGGGGGTAGGGCCGCGAAACCCCTACCCCCCGCATCGGGCCCGAACGCAAAGAAGCCCCGCTGCGCAGGCAGCGGGGCTTCTTTTTGCTTAAAGCGGGTGGCTTAGCGCACCGCTACTTTGCTGGTCGATACGTTGTCGCCCACCTGCACGCGCATGAGGTAGGTGCCGGCGGCCAGGGCCGAGGCATCAACCGAGGCCGTCTGCGTGCCCACGGGCTTCAGGCCGTTTTCGATGGTGCGCACCGTGCGGCCCACCAGGTCGGTGAGCACGATGTTGACGTTGGTGGCGCGGTCGGCCACCTGGTAGGTCACCGTAGAGGTGCCCTGCGCGGGGTTCGGGTACACGCTCAGGCCGGCTACGGCGGCAGCCGTTTTAGTGGCCAGCACACCCGTACCTATCTGGTAGGTCAGAAACTGCTTGCCTGGAATGGCCGTAAAGTCTTGGTCTGGCGCTAAGGCAGCCGCTTGGCCGGTAATGGGCGGGAACGTATCCGAGGTGAAGATGCCCTTATCGTTGGTGTAGGCGACGAACAGGTTGATAGTATTGCCCGCGACGAGGCCTAAGCTGGTCAGGTCAAACTCATACTCAACGCCCGCGTTAGCAGTGTTGCTCGTGACGCTTGTCGCGGTCAGGTAGGCTACGCGCCAGCCGGTAAATGGGCCAGTGGTAGCCGAAGCAGTAGTAGGCGTGCCCGACTTGTTGGGGTTACCCTGGTAAGTATCGGGCGCGCCAGCAGTTGGGTTGCCGTTGGTGTAGTCTACGTAGCTGATGTAGGTATTGGCATTGCCCACGGGCGCGAAGTTTATGCGCAGGCCGTAATCCACCTCAAAATCCATCGTGGGTTTCTGTTGTAGGGGGCTGTCACCAGCGTTGCCCCCGGCCAGCTTAGTGCCAGCCGCTACCCCGGTTTTATTGGGCAGGTTCAGGTAAGTCAACACGGCCGGGTAGCTGCCGTTGGACTGGTCATAGGCACCCACCACGGCCATGTAAAGCTTGGTGGCCGACGCACCCACGTAGAGCGTTTGCAACCCTAGGCCGGCCACCGAGTGGGTGCCCCCGTAGGTGCTCACCAACTGGTATTTGCCCGACGTAGCGGTGGTCGCGATTTCGGTAGGGTCTACCTTGCCATCAAGCACAATCTGCGCCTGGGCGCTGAGGGTAGTAGCAGCCAATGCACCGGCGGCCGCGAGAGTAACTAGTTTTTTCATAAGGATGAAAAATGGGTGGGAAAAAATGAAGTGGTAGTAGCCTCGCGCGTACCAGGCTACCGGGTTAAATGTAGCTGCGAATAGCTGAAAGATTGCTGAAAATTCAGCTAATTCTTATACTATTTTCACAGCTGGGGCGTTTGGCTCCATTTGCCCGGTCGCGGTGGCCTCATCCGCCGCGACCGGGGTAGGGAGCTTATTGCACCAGCAGGCGGGCCGTTTGGGTCTGGCCATCGGCTTGCAGGCGCACCAGGTACACGCCGGGGGCGAGGCCCTGCAGCGGCAGCGCCTGGGTTTGCGGGCCGGCGGCCTGGCGGGCGGGCGCCAGCTGGCGCACGGTCTGGCCCAGCAGGTTTTGCACCGCGATGGCCGTGGTGGCGGCCGTGGGCAGCGCGTAGGCCAGCGTGGTGGTGCCGGCGGCCGGGTTGGGCACTACGCTAAGCTGGAACACGGTCGTTTCCGGGGTGCGGGTGGCCAGCGTGGTGCCGGTGGGG
>CAZZWL010000209.1:0-6286 GCA_964657755.1 uncultured Rhodanobacter sp. | reverse complement strand
GCCAGCCGCCCGCCGCTTGCCGGGCGCGCAGCAGGGCCAGGGCTTTCTTCAGCTGGTCGTATTCGGGGTGCAGCGGCGCGAAGTCGTAGTAGGGGTAGGTACTCTCGCGCTCGCGCAGAATCGTCATCAGGGCATGGTCCAGCTTGATTTTATTACGCTTGACTTTCCAGGCCTCATTTTTCGTATCGCGGGGGTTTGCTACCCCCCGGTAATAGTCCGAAGCCCAGGCAAAGTAGCTGCCCGACAAGGTAACGTCGAGCTTACGCTCCAGCTGATTGCGGCGCGCAGTATCCGGCCCCACGCTTTTGAGCGCGGCTAGCATAGCCGTTATCTGCTTGGTATCATAGCGCTTAGGGTCCAGGCCATCCTCCTTTACTTTAGCCACTACCCCCAGAAAGGTGTTGGCCTGCGGCACGAGCTTGTGCTCCCGGAACCAGCCCAGCCGAAACTGCCGCTCCCGATAAAACTTGCGGGCCCAACGCTCCTGGGCTTTGAAGCGCGCGTTGGCCTGCATGGCCCGAATGACAAAAATGCTGTCGAGGTGCGGCGCGGGGCCGCTGGTGTTATCGGTTACGACCGTATCGTTTTTGGAGCTGGCCTGCTCCATTTGGTCGCCCTTGCTGCCGCACGAGGCGAGCAACCCGGGCAGGCTGAGCAGCCCCACAAACAGGGCAAACGAGAGAAAGCGTAGTCGAATCTTAAAAAGCATTTGGGAGGGGAAAATGGCGGGTACGTGGGGAGCTGACCTAGCTGGCCAGCACCGGGCACCGCGCGAAGCTGCTGTTGGAAGACGCTCGTTTTACTGAGCCGTCGCCGGGCGGGTTGTTCCCGGCAAATAACACCAATGCAAATTCCGCTCCTAAAAGTAATATAAAAGCCTGGACTAAAGCGGGGCAAGTCGCGTACTTTTTAAGCGGGTAGTACGTGCTAGCCCCTGGGCCGTCAACTCCTCGCCGGCTCGTGCTCGTTGATTCCACGCTGAAACATTCAGCCAATACTCAAGGCCTTGCGCATTCTTTTCCCACTACTTCTCGATTCCACTCATGACCCCTACCCCCTCTCCCGCCATCGACCCGCACAGCTATGCGCAGGGGCCGGCGCTGGCTCACCTCACGCTTACCCTGGCGGTAGACTTTGCCCGCCGGACCCTGGCCGGCTCGGCAACCTGGCGGCTGACCACACCACTGGCCGGGGCCACCGAGCTCGTGCTCGATACCCGCGACCTGGCTATTGAGCGGGTCTGGGCAAACGCCGCGGGCACCGGCCCCGAGGCGGCGTACGCGCTAGACGCTCCGGAGGCCACGCTGGGGCAGGCGCTGCGCATTGCGCTGCCCGCAGGCACGGCGGCCGTGCGCATTGCCTACCGCACGAGCCCGAGCGCGGCGGCGCTGCAGTGGCTGACCCCGGCGCAAACGGCCGGCCGGCATCCGTTCCTGTTCACGCAGTCGCAGGCCATTCTGGCGCGCACCTGGCTACCCTGCCCCGACTCGCCGGGCCGGCGCTTCACCTACGAGGCTGAAGTAGAAGTCAGGGGCGAAGAGCGCGGGCAGCTGCTCGCCCTGATGAGCGCCGAAAACCCGCAGGCTACCGCGCCCGACGGGCGCTACCGCTTTCGGCAGCCGCAGCCGGTGCCGGCTTACTTGCTGGCGCTGGCCGTGGGCCGCCTCGACTTCGCCCCACTCAGCGGGCGCACGGGCATCTATGCCGAACCGGCAACGCTGCCCCGCGCCACGCACGAGTTTGGGGAGTTGGACCGCATGGTGCTGGTCGCCGAACAATTGTATGGGCCTTATCGCTGGGGCCGATACGATTTACTTGTGTTACCAGCAAGCTTTCCGTTTGGTGGCATGGAAAATCCATGCTTAACATTTGTAACGCCTACTATTCTGGCGGGCGACCGCAGCCTGACCAGCTTGGTGGCGCATGAGCTGGCCCACTCGTGGAGCGGCAACCTGGTTACAAATGCAACCTGGAATGACTTCTGGCTGAACGAGGGCTTCACGGTCTATTTTGAGCGCCGCATTATGGCGCAGCTCTACGGCCGGCCCTACGCCGACATGCTGCAAGTGCTAGGCGAAGCCGACCTGCACCGCACCCTGCAAGAGCTGGGGCCAGGCAGTGCGGCCACTCACCTGCGCCTGCGCCTGGCGGGCCGCGACCCCGACGAGGGCCTCAATGACATTGCTTACGAGAAGGGTTGCCTGCTGCTGCTGACCCTGGAGCACCTGGTAGGCCGCCCCCGGCTCGATGCCTTCATTACGGAGTACTTCGCCCGGTTTGCGTTTCAGAGTATGGACACCGACCGCTTCGCCGCCTACCTTACCCAGGCGCTACTCACGCCCGCCGAAGCCGCGCGCCTCGACCTGCCGGCCTGGCTCGATGGCCCCGGCCTGCCACCCGGCGCCCCCGTAGCCAAGTCGACGCGCCTGGCCGGCATGGATGCGGCGCTGGCCCGGCTGGCCGCTGGCACCCCGCCCGCCGAGCTGCACGCTCTTACTAAGGAGTGGAGCAGCCAAGAATGGGAGCACCTCCTGCGCGGCCTACCCCCTACCCTGCCGGCCGAAGCCGTGGCCCGGCTCGACGCCGCGTTTCACTTCACCGCCGCGGGCAATGCCGAGCTGCTGGCGGCCTGGTTTCCGCTGGCCTTGCAGGCGGGCTACGCGCCGGCCGATGCGGCGCTCGAAAACTTTTTGCGACACGTGGGGCGGCGCAAGTTTTTGGTGCCCCTCTACCGGGCGCTGCTGGGCACGCCCGGCGGCCGGGCGCGCGCCGGGCGCATCTACCAAGTGGCCCGGCCCAACTACCACTCGGTGGCCACGAGCACCCTCGATGCGCTGCTGGCAGGGGGGTAGGGCGGGCAGCCTTATCATCCTGCCGTACTTTTGCCTTCTTACAACATCTATCGCTTACCGTTGAAAAATCTTATTCCGCGCGGCAAGCTCATTGCCATTGGGGGCAACGAGGACAAGGGCACCTACCCCACCGTTCGCAGCAAGCGCCAGTACTACCTGAATTTTTTCGAGCTGGGCATTCTCAAGCGCGTGGTGTCGGAGTCGGGTAAAACCGACCCGCGCATCGAAGTCATCACCACGGCCTCCATGATTCCGCAGGAGGTCGGCCCGATTTACATCGGCTCGTTTGCCATGCTCAATTGCCACAACGTGGGCATTATGGACATTCGCACGCCCGACGATGCCCGGCAGCCCGAGTACCTGGCGCGCCTGCTGGCCGCCGACGTGGTCATGTTTTCGGGCGGCAACCAGTCGCGCCTGCGCGAAATGTTTGGCGAAACCGATTTTCTCGACACCCTCACCCGACGCTACTACGCCGAGGAGCACTTCGTGATTGCCGGCACCAGCGCCGGGGCTATGGCCATGTCGCAGCACATGATTCGGGGCGGCTCGGTGCCCGATGCCTTGCTAAAGGGTGCCGTGAAGATGGGCACTGGCCTCAGCCTGTCCTCGCTGGCCGTTATCGACTCGCACTTTGTAAAGCGCGGGCGTTTTGGCCGGCTCATTGAGGCAGTAGCTCTCTTCCCTAAGCTTATTGGCATCGGCCTGGGCGAGGACACGGGCGTGCTCATCACCGACGGCCACCTGGTCGAAACCATTGGCTCGAACCTGGTTATTATTCTGGATGGCTTCGACATTGTCCACAACAATGCCGCCGCCGCCAAGAAGGGCACCACGCTCTCCATCGAGAATATCAAGATGCACGTGCTGGCCAAAGGCAACGTCTACTGCATGACCGAGCGCAAGTTTTACGTGAGCAAGGAAGCCGCCCAGAGCGCGGCCTGCTAGCCACGCCCTGCCCGCTTCTGTTGCCGCCCCTACCCCCTCTTTCGCGCCCCGCTACTCCTTGTAGATAGCTACCTGCTCTTCGCCGGCCGCGTTGCGACTGGCGCGGTACATGCCTTCCGAGTTGAAGGGCAGGGCCAGGTTGCCGGCCGCGTCTACCGCGATGAGGCCGCCCTCGCCACCCACCGGGGCCAGCTTGTCGTGCACTACCACGCGGCAGGCCTCAGCCAGGCTCAGTCCTTTATATTCCATCAGGCAGGCCACGTCGTAGCCCACCACGGCCCGGATAAAGTACTCGCCGTGCCCGGTGCAGCTGATGGCACAGTGGGCATCGGCCCAGGTGCCGGCCCCGATGAGCGGCGTGTCGCCGATGCGCGCGTAGCGCTTGTTGGTCATGCCGCCGGTGCTGGTGGCGGCGGCCAGGTGGCCGCGCAGGTCGCGGGCCACGGCGCCCACGGTGCCTTTTTTCCAGTGGGGGTCGGCGGGGGGGGTAGGGCTGGCGGCGTGGTCGAGCTGCATGCGGCCGGCCGCGATGGCCTCCTGCAGCTGGTCGTAGCGCTGCTGGGTGAAGAAATAAGCGGGCGGCTGCATGGGCAGGCCGTGCTCGCGGGCCAGCTCATCGGCGCCGGGGTAGGCCAGCAGCACGTGCTCGGTGTGCTCCATCACGAGGCGGGCGGCCCGGATGGGGTTTTGCACGGCGCGCACGCCGGCCACGGCCCCGGCCCGGCGGGTGGCCCCGTCCATGAGGGCGGCGTCCATCTCGTGGTGGCCCTCGTGGGTGAATACGGCCCCGCGCCCGGCATTAAAGAGCGGGCAGTCTTCGAGGCTGCGCACGGTGGCCTCGACCGCATCGAGGGCCGGCGCGCCCTGGGCTAGCAGGGCCGTGCCAGTGGCCAGCGCGGCGCGCAGCGCGGCCCGGTAGTCGGCTTCGAGGGCGGGAGTGAGGGTAGCGCGGGCAATGGTGCCGGCACCGCCGTGCAGGGCAAGAGCAAACATAGAGTAAGTAGCTAAGCAATCAGGTTTCTGCCGCAAGAACGGCACTTTCCCACCTTAGTAATAGTTTACAACCAGCGCTTGATGGGCAATCTATTCAGGCTCAAAAGCTTGCCACGCGGGTATTAGCTATTTTTTTTAGCTTAGCTCCCCACTAACTCGCACTAAATGCCGCAGCCCTACCCCTCGCACGGCGCCCGAAGTCGGCTTGCTTCGGTTTTTTTTCGTAGGTTTGGCCTCTAGTTTTCTTCATTTTAAATTTCCCCTTTCCGATGGCATACGACGTAACCGGCCGCCTGCACGAAATCTTTGACGAACAGCAGGTAAGCGAAAAATTCCGCAAGCGCGAGTTCGTCCTCGAAGTACAGGATGGCCAATATCCTGAGCAAATCAAGTTTCAGCTAGTGCAGGACAAAACTGCCCTTATCGACCCCTACAAGATGGGCGATGAGGTGAAGGTGACCTTCAACCTGCGGGGCCGCGGCTTCAATAAGAATGGCCAGATGCTGTACTTCACCAACCTCGAAGCCTGGCGCATTGAGGCAGCCACGGGCGGCGCGCCCGCCGGCGGTGGTGGCTCGTCTTACCAGCAGCAGCCTGCGGCCCGCCCGGCCGCCCAAAACCAGAACCCTACCCTGCGCGCGCAGCCCACGGCCCAGCCCATCGCGGGCGACGACGACAACGACCTGCCCTTCTAAACCGCTGATTAAACGGATTGCGCAGATGCGCCCGCCTGCGGCGGGCTGACTGTTCTCTTCGGTGTAGCGCAGGCTTTAAGGCTCGTTTTACAGATGCAGATTGTGCCGTCTCCTTTACCGGGGGCGGCACATTCGCGTTTCACCCTGCGTTAAAGGAGCATGAACTTACGCGCACTTATTAGGCAAGGCGAGGGCGAACAGCTCGAATTCAAGAAAAAGACCACCCACCCCACCCGCATCGCGCGCACGTTGTCGTCGCTGGCCAACACGCGCGGCGGCCAAGTGCTGGTGGGCGTCGATGACGATGGGCGCGTGGTGGGCGTGCGCGATGCCGAGGAAGAAATGTTTGTGCTGCGCGAGGCCGCCGCGCACTACGTCGACCCGCCCCTCACCCTGCACTTTCGCGAAGTAGAAACGGAGGATGACCATATCGTGCTGATTGTCAGCGTACCCGAAAGCCAGAATAAGCCGCACCGCGCCCAAGTGGCCCCCGGCGAGTGGCGCGGCTACGTGCGCGTGCGCGACGAAAGCGTGCAGGCCAGCAGTCTCACCGAGAAAATCATGGAGCGCCAACAGCTCGAAACCCACCTCGAAAAGCTGCCGCTCAACAAAGACGAGCTGCGCGTACTCGACTACCTCAAAACCAAACAGCCGCGCATTACGGTGGCGCAATACACTAAGCTCATCAACGTGAGCCGCCGCCGCGCCTACCGCACGCTCATTAAGCTGGTAGTACACGGCTACCTGCGCTACCACGACAAGGAAAAGGAGCCGTACTATACCCTCTAAATCACGGCG
>CAZZWL010000208.1:0-6471 GCA_964657755.1 uncultured Rhodanobacter sp. | reverse complement strand
GGGCGATCCCTGTCGTCACCGTGATCATCGGCGGCTGGCTGGCCTGGCGCACCCCGCCCTGGCCCAGGACCCGCAGCTGCCGGCCCGCAAGTCGGGCCTGGAGCGCGCGCCGCTCCAAACCGAGCAGCTCGCCGAGGTGCCGCTCGCCGACTCGGCCCAGGTGTTTTCGCTGCAAGACCTGGCCGACCTGGTGTTTGCCAACCACCCCATCGTGAAGCAGGCCGCGCTGCTCAGCGACGAGGCCCGCAGCCAGGTGCTGCAAGCCCGCGGCGGCTTCGACCCCAAGCTGGGCGCCGATTTTCACCGCAAGCAGTTTGGCGGCACCGAGTACTATAATAACTGGGGCAACGAGCTGAAGGTGCCCCTGTGGCCCGGCGGCATCGACCTCAAGGCCAGCTACGACCGCTACGCGGGCACCTACGTGAACCCCGAAAGCCGCACCCCGCTCAACGGCCTGGCGGGGGTAGGGGTGTCGATTCCTCTCGGCCAGGGCCTGCTCATGGATGCGCGCCGCAGCACCCTGCGCCAGGCCCAAATCATGCAGACCGCCGCCGAGGCCGACCGCGTGAAGCAGATAAACGAGGTGTGGCTGCAGGCCGCCAAGGACTACTGGACCTGGTACTATACTTTTCAGCAGGCCCGGCTCATTGGGGAGGGGGTAGCGCTGGCCGACCGCCGCTTTCAGGGCACCGCCCGCCGCGCCCAGCTGGGCGACCAGGCGCCCATCGACTCGGTGGAGGCCCAAATAACCGTGCAGGACCGCCAGGTGCAGGCCCAACAGCTGCAGGTCGATTTGCAAAACGCTCGCCTCGTGCTCTCCAACCACCTCTGGAACAAGAACAACCAGCCCGTGGAGCTGCCCGCCTACGCCGCGCCCCAGCGCCCGGTGCTCGATACCGTGCGGCGCGCCGAGTACCAGCGCCTCGCCGACCTGGCCGCCGCCAGCCACCCCACGCTGCTGAAGCTGGGCGCCAAAAGCCGCCAGCTCGGCGTGGAAGAGCGCTACCGCCGCGAGCTGCTCAAGCCCAAGCTCAACGTGAGCGGTACGCTTATCAGCCAGGGCGACTTTTACCGCGCCGAAGTGCCGGGCTCCTACGATTTTGGGTGGAACAACCATAAGCTGGGCGTCGATTTTGCCTTCCCGCTCTTCCTGCGCGCCGAGCGCGGCAAGCTGCAATACACCCGCATCCAACTCAAGGAAAACGCCCTGGAGCAGCAGCAGAGCCAGCGCACCATCGTCACGCAGGTGAACACGGTCTATAATACCCTGCAAGCCTACGGACGCCAGCTCGCGCTGCAAGCCCAAACCATTGCCAACCAGCGCCTTTTACTGCGCGCCGAGCTGGCCAAGTTCGAGCTGGGCGAGAGCACCATCTTCCTCATCAACGCCCGCGAAACCAAGCTCATCGAGCTGCGCATCAAGCAGGAAAGCCTGCGCGCCAGCTACGAAAAAGCGCGCGCCGAGCTGTATTACTACGCCGGCACGCGCTCGGTGCGGGCCGAGTAGGGGGGTAGGGCGGGGCCCTACTGGGGCAGTTGCTGCATGGGCTGGCCCGCCTTGGCCCCGCTGGTCACGGCGTTCATCTCGGCGCCTTTGGGCATGCCCGTGCCCGTGCCGTAGGAATTGGCGGGCGCGGCGGTGGCTTTGAGATGGCCATCGGGGTGCTTGTTGGGGTTTACGCCGTAGGGCGTGCCATCGGGCTTGTTGCCGCAGGCCGTGAGCAGCAATAAGAGAGAAAAGCCCGCGCAAAAGGAAAGGGAAGACATGACTGACTCAGAAAATGAAGTTAACATGAAGTATTTACCTTTACGGTAGCGGTTGGCTTTAGGATGCAGCCCCGACGGAGTAATTGGTGGGCGTTGACCAAGCGTGCGGAAGAAAAGCACGGGTAGAAAAAAGCCCTCGTTTTGGCGGCCCCGGCCCGTGCAAAATTTCGCGGGGCGAACTTTGCCGGGTGGGGGCCGCTTTTTAGCTGCCCCGCCCGCTCATGGCCCGCATCCCTAAAGAAACCGTTGACCAGATTATCCACACCGCCGACATTCTGGAGGTGGTGGGCGACTACGTGCAGCTCAAGCGCCAGGGCCAGAACTACTGGGCCTGCTGCCCGTTTCACAACGAAAAGTCGCCCTCGTTTTCGGTAAACCCGAGCAAGGGCCTCTACAAGTGCTTTGGCTGCGGCAAGGCGGGCGGCATTATCCAGTTTGTGATGGACGTGGAGGGCAGCAGCTACCCCGAGGCGCTGCGGGCTTTGGCCAAAAAGTATGGGGTAGCGGTGCCCGAGGAGGAGGAGCGCACCCCCGAAGAGCAGCTGGCCCAGAACGAGCGCGACTCGCAGTACATCGTATCTAACTGGGCCAAAGACCACTATCACCGCCTGCTGCAGAACACGGAGGAAGGCATGGGGGTAGGCTACGCGTACCTTAAGGAGCGCGGCCTGAACCTGACGACCATCCAGACCTTCGAGCTGGGCTACTCGCTCGACCAGTGGGACGACCTGCTGAAAGCGGCCGCCGCCGCCGGCTACCAGCAGAAATACCTGGAGAAAACCGGCCTCGTCATCCAGCGCCAGGACGACCAGGGCCACGACACCGGCCGGCGCTACGACCGCTTCCGGGGCCGCGTGATGTTCCCGATTCACAACGTGAGCGGCCGGGTGGTGGGCTTTGGGGCGCGCACGCTGAAGCGCGACGACAAGATGGCGAAGTACCTCAACTCGCCCGAGTCGGAGATTTACCACAAGTCGGACGTGCTCTACGGGCTGTTTCAGGCCCGGCAGCCCATTCGCAACCAAGAGCTGTGCTACCTCGTGGAGGGCTACCTCGACGTGCTGAGCCTGCACCAGGGCGGCATCAAAAACGTGGTGGCCTCATCGGGCACCTCGCTCACGGAAGGCCAGATTCGGCTCATCAAGCGCTACACCGACAACGTGACGGTGCTGTACGACGGCGACGCGGCGGGGATAAAAGCGAGTTTGCGCGGCATCGACCTGCTGCTCGAAGGCGGCCTGAACGTGCGCGTGGTGCTCTTTCCGGACGGCGACGACCCCGACAGCTACATCCGCAAGGTGGGCGACCAGCGCTTTGCCGACTACATCGAAAACCAGAGCCAGGACTTTATCGCCTTCAAAACCACGCTCGTGGCCCGCGAGGCCTCCGCCGACCCGGTGAAGAAGGCCGAGGCCATCCGCGAAGTGCTCCAGAGCATTGCCAAAGTGCCCGATGGCCTCAAGCGCCAGGTGTTTTTGCAGCAAACGGCCAGCGTGTTCGGCTTTGAGGAGCAGGTTATTATCACGGAGTATAACAAGCTGCTCAAAACCAGCACCCCCAGCAAGGTCCGGCCCGACGAGGGGGGTAGGGCGGCCAGCCCGCGCCCGGCGGCGGCGGCCCCGGCCGGCGGCCCTACCCCCTCCCTCACGCCCGAAGAGGAGATTGAGATGGCCATGTACGGCTCCATCCACGGCTCGGAGGCGGAAAAAGCCCAGCTGGCCGGCCCCACCGCCGACCCCGCCGAGCTGGCCGCGCCCCTCGATGTGCTGCAGCAGTGTGAGCTGGCCGTGCTGCGCCTGCTGGTGCTCTATGGCCCCCACGAGGTGCAGCCCGAGGTGTCGGTAGCGCATTACCTGCTGAGCCAGCTCGACGGCACGCCGCTGCGCACGCCGCTCTACGCGCAGCTGTGGGCCGAGTGCCGCGCGCAGTTTTTGCAGGGCCAGCTGCCCGACCTGCGCCAGCTGGCCCACCACGAGGACGCCGCCATCCGGAGCCTGCTGGCCGACTTTGCCACCGAGCGCTACGACCTCAGCCCCAACTGGCGCATCAAGGATATTTATGTGCCCACCGAGCTGAACCTCATTCAGCTGGCCTGCGACAACGCCATCCTGCGCCTCAACAAGTGCCACGTGCAGCGCGAGCGCCAGCAGTGCCTGGCCCAGCTCAACGATGCGCGCCTCGACGATAATGAGAAGCTAAATTCGCTGCTGCGCTACAACGAACTGACCAAGCTCGACAACCAGCTGGCCCAGCTGCTGGGCACCGTGGTGGCGCGCAACGCGTGATAATGCCTAATTAAAAATGAACGTCATGCTGAACGCAGGGAAGCATCTCGCCCACGCTGGTTGGGTTACTACTTTCAACGTCAGCACGCGAGATGCTTCCCTGCGTTCAGCATGACGTTCTTTGGTGGTGCTTGGCACCTGACAAACGTTTTACATGCTTAAGCAACTAAATCTTTCCCGCCTCTGGCTGGCCCTGGTGCTGCTGGTTTTCAGCTTTTCGGTGGGGGTAGGGGGCTTCATGGTGCTGGAGAAGTACTCCTTCGTCGATGCCTTCTACATGACGGTGATAACCGCCTCCACGGTGGGCTTTGGCGAAGTGCACCCGCTCTCCGACACGGGGCGCATCTTCGTCTCGTTTTACATTTTATTTAACCTGTTGGTGGTGGCCTACCTCGTGTCGGTGCTCACCACGTACATTTTTGACGGCGAGCTGCGCCACCTTTTTCGCATGATTCGCGCCGACCAGGAAATCAAGAGCTTCCGCGACCACGTTATCGTGTGCGGTTTCGGGCGCAACGGCTACAAGGCCTACGACGAGCTGCGCCACAGCGGCGCCCGCGCCGTGGTGGTGGAGCAAAACCAGTCGCTGGTGGCCGCCGCCAACGACGCCATCGGCCACCAGATTCCGGCCGTGTTTGGCGACGCCACCCTCGACAACACGCTGCGCCAGGCCGGCATCGAGCACGCCCGCGCCCTCATCACGGCCCTGCCCAAAGATGCCGACAACGTATTCGTGGCCCTCTCGGCCCGCGAGCTGAATCCCCACGTTATCATCATTGCGCGGGCCAGCGCCCGCAGCAGCGTGAGCAAGCTGCTTTCGGCGGGGGCCAACTCGGTGGTGCTGCCCGACGAGATTGGCGGCTCGCACATGGCCAACCTCGTCATTCGCCCCGAAGTAATCCGCTTTCTGGACATGATTTCGGGCCTCGACCCCAACAAGTTGCGCCTCGAAGAATTGTCTTTCAACGAGCTGAAGCCCAGCCTGCGCGGCCAAAGCATCCGGGAGCTCGACGTGCGCTCGCGCACCGGGGCCACTATTATTGCCCTGCGCCGGGGCCAGGGCGGCGAGTTGGAGGTGAGCCCCGCCGCCGACTACCGCACCGCCGCCGGCGACGTGCTGCTCGTGCTCGGCAACGAGGCCCAGATTCAGTCGCTGCACCAGCAGTTTAAGTAATGAACAATGAACAGGGAGCAATGAGTAATGGAAAAGTAGGGCAGACAATTGCTCCCTGGCCATTGCGCACTGCTCATTATTTCTCATGCACATTCTACAGGTAAGCCCGCGCGTGCCCTACCCCCTGCACGACGGCGGGGCCATCGGGATTTACAACATCACGGCGGGCCTGCTGCGGGCGGGGCACCGCGTCACGATGCTGGCCATCAACACGCCCAAGCACCACCAGCCGGCCAACGTGCTCGACCACCTGGGCCCCAATTTCCGGCTCGTGACGGTGGACGTGGACACGACCGCCAAGCCGCTAAAGGCGCTCCGTAACCTGCTGTTTTCGCGGTGGCCCTACAATATCGAGCGATTTATTGATGCCACAGTCACGGCGGCGCTCGTGCCCCTGATTCAAGCCGAAAAGCCCGATGTTATTCAGTTTGAAGGCACGTACATGGCCTGGTACAATGCGTGGCTAAAAGCGCAGCAGCTGGTGCCAGCGGGTACCGTGGGCGTACTGCGGGCGCACAATATCGAGTACGTTATTTGGGAGCGGCTGGCGAAGGGGGAACGCAACCCGCTGCGGCGCTGGTACCTGCGCCATTTGACCACGCGCTTACACCGCTTTGAGCAACACTACCTGGGAGACTTTGATGGGGTAGCGGCCATCACCAACGAAGACATTGCGCGCCTCCAGGAGCTGGGCTGCCCCGAGCCCATTGCCCTCATCCCGGCCGCCGTCGAGATGGCCAGCTTCCAGCCCGACCCGGCCATACGGCCCAAGCCGCGCACCGTGTTCATGATTGGCTCCCTGAACTGGCTGCCCAACCTGGAGGGCCTGGAGTGGCTGCTGCGCGAGGTGTGGCCCGCCCTGCACGCCGAGCTGCCCGAGCTGGAGCTGCACGTGGCCGGCCTGCGCCCGCCCGCCCACTTGCTAGTGCCGCGCACCGACAACGTGTTCATCCACGGCTTCGTGGAGTCGGCCGCCGCCTTCATGCGCCAGTACGACCTGATGCTGGTGCCGCTGCTGAGCGGCGGCGGCATGCGCGTCAAAATCATCGAGGGCATGGCCCTGGGCAAGTGCATTCTGAGCACCGGCATCGGCGCCGAGGGCATCGAAGTAGCAGATGGCCAGGATATTGTGGTGCGCGACGAGGTGGCCGCCTGGCAGCAGGTATTGCGCGATTACTACCACGGCCGCCTGCCAGTGGCCGCCATCGGGGCCGCCGCCGCCGCCACCGCCACCGCCGTCTACGC
>CAZZWL010000207.1:0-6601 GCA_964657755.1 uncultured Rhodanobacter sp. | reverse complement strand
CGCGTGGGCCGCCAGGGTGGGCGCGTCGTGGCGCACGGCGGGCCCCGTTTGCACCCCAAAGGCCGAGGGCCGGGCAGCCAGGGCCTTTGCCACGGTTTCGTGCACCAGCGGGTGCAGCAACTCAAAGGGCAGGTCGGCCTCGGCCAGCACGGCCTGAGCCACGCCCAGCAGGTGGTTGGTAAAATTGCTGGCCCACACGGCTCCCAAGTGCAGCCGCAGCCGCTGGGCCGAGCTCAGCAGGGCCACGCGCCGGCTGAGGCGCTGGGCCAGGGCCAGCAAAGTAGCTTCAGTGGCCGGGTCGGTGGCCTCCACGAAGAGCGGCACCGCGGCCCAGTCGATGGCGCGGCCGGGGCTGAAGGTCTGGAGCGGGTAGAGCACGCCGGCCCCGGCACCGCGGGCTGGCGGCCCACCCAGGCTGGCCAACGGCAGGGCGCCCGCCACGTGCGCCACCACGGCCCCGGCCGGCCAGACCCCGGCGGCGGCCAGGGCCGGCACCGCCGCGTCGGGCACGGCTAGCAGGTAGATGTCGGCGGGTGGTGGGGCGGCCAGGGCTTGGGCGAGGGGTAGGGCCGGGCAACCGGGCAGCGCGGCGGCCAGCGCCTGGGCCGGGCCGGGCGTCCGGCTGGCCACGAATACCACGGCGCAGCCGGCCGCCACCAGCGCCGGAGCCAGCGCCGCCGCCACCCGCCCGGCGCCGAATAAGCCGATGCGCATTACCATATTGCTACTTATTGCCATAAAACGCCGTAAAGTACGCGGCTGAGTCATGGGCTATCGCCTTCTGGCGAAGGAAAGCCGTAGCTGGTCGCGGTTGTAAAAGCAATCTGCCAGAAAAGTGGCATATTGTGGACATAACAAATAACCCGTAGTTTTTTTCATTGGAAAGTCATCGGGTGATGGCGAACCTTCGCCTTTATTCGCCCAGCTTCATCTGTTTCATTTTTTACTTTTTCCTACCAAATGACCAATCCTTACTCTCGGGCCAGCGCCTGGGGCCAGCGGCTGCGGCGGCTGGGCCTGGCGGCGCTGCTGCTGGGCGGCGCTACCACGGCGGCGCAGGCCCAGACCCTGAACTACACAGCCACCTCAACTACTAATGTGGCGGGTACTTACACCGACTTGGGTACTTCGGGCACGGCCATTGCCACGGCCAACACCGACGATGCCAACTCGGCAGCGCAGAATATCGGCTTCACGTTCGCCTTCAATGGCAGCAGCTTTACGCAGTTCGTATTCAATACCAACGGCGTTATTCGCCTGGGTAGCGCGGCGCCTTCAACCGCCGCGCTATATTATGACAATGCGGGCCTGAGCGGCGTAGACCCACTCGCGAGCACCAATGCGGCCGACGTGAACTTGCTCATGCCTTTCGACTTTGACTTGGTGCCGGGCACTGGTCCGGTTGACTACCGGCTGCTGACCAGCGGCACGGCTCCCAACCGGGTGTGCACCATTCAATGGCGCAACGTAGCCGACAAGGCGGGCGTGGGCCAGGATGCGAAAAACCCTACGCAGTACGCCAACTTCAGCTTTCAAATCAAGCTGTATGAGACGACTAATATCATCGAGTTTGTGTATGGCACAGCTACGGCGAGCAGCGGCACGGCCGGTATCCGCTTTCCCAATGTGGGTCTTAAAGGCTCGGGCCTAACTGCTGGCCAGCTGCTGCTGGGCCTAAAAAGTGTGAATGCCGCGTGGAGTGCTACCACTTTTCAGAATACGAACTACACGACTAACGCCCACGATATTACCAAAGGCGTACTGCCCGATGCGGGGCGCACGTACCACTTCGTACCGGCACTGGCTACTGATGTGGCACTCAAGGCCCTCTACACGCTGGGCGAGATTGCGACCCCCACGGCCCTACCCCACTCGGTGCAGGCGGTGGTGACTAACACTGGCTACCAGGCTCTTACCAACGTGGCGGTAGCCCTGAGCGTAACGGGCGCCAATACCTTTAGCGATAACCAGACCGTGGCCTCGCTGGCGCCGGGGGCTTCGACTACGGTGACGTTTGCGGCCTACCCCACTACCCTGACGGCGGGCACCAACAACCTCACGGCCACGGCTACCGTGGCCGGCGACGGCAACGCCGCCAACAACGCGGCCACCTACGGCCAGCTGGTGACCACCAACCGGATATCGTACATCGACCCCACCAACAACCAGTTCTACTACTCCAACGTGGATAGTACTACGGCGGGCGGCGTGCAGGCGGTCAAGTTCACCTTGCCCAAGCCTACTACCCTCACCAATGCCGTGGTACTGCTCGCCGGCCTGGCCAGCACGGTGACGCAACCCGTTACCTACAAAATACTTGTGTATGACGCCACTGGCAGCAATGGCGCACCGGGCAACGTGCTCTACACATCACCCAACCAAACGCGGCCCGCTACGCAGGGAGCCGTTTCGGTGAGCCTGGGCGGCTTGCAGGTGCCGGCGGGCTCTTTTTACGTGGGGATGCAGGAAACCAGCATCGGGGGTGAAGGCCTGCTGTTGCAGGAGGAGGAGCCGCCGCGGCCCGGCACCTTTTACGTTTCCTTTGTTGGCGGGGCGCCCTGGTACGATTTGAGCGACTACGACCTGCCCTTCCGCTACGCCATTGAGGTGCAGCTGGGGGCCGCGCCGGCCTGCGACCCACCCACGGCCGTAACCGCCACCAGCACGGGCACCACCACGGCCACCGTCAGCTTTACGGCGGCGGCCGGCAACGGCGGCTACCAAGTGGTGTACGGGCCGGCGGGCTTCAACCCGAGCGCGGGCGGCACCACCGTGACGACGACGACCTCGCCCGTGACGCTCACCGGCCTCAGCCCGGCTACTACCTACAACGTGTACGTGCGCAGCAACTGCACTGCCGGGGGCAATAGCCTGTTTACGGCGGTGGCCACCTTCATTACGGGCTGCGATGCCACGGCGCCCATCACGGCCTTCCCCTACAGCCAGAACTTCGATACGGTGCCGGCGGGCCAGGCGCTGCCCTGCGGCATCACGGTGCTCAATAGCAACGGCGATGCGGCCACCTGGGCCATTACCAAGACTACCCCCAACTCCAGCCCCAACGCCATGCGCTACACCAGCGCCCTGACTAATAGCCAGGCAGCCAACGACTGGTTCTTCACGCCGGCGCTGGCTACCACGGCCGGCTTCCGCTACCAAGTATCCTTCCGCTACCGTGCCGAAGGCATCGCGGGCAGCGCCTCGAACTACACCGAGCAGCTGGAAGTGAAGGCGGGCGCGGCGGCTACCCCCGCTGGCCAAACTACCACGCTCTACACGAACACGGCTATCACGAACACGGCCTACGCGCTGGCTACTGGCACTTCGACGCCGGTGGTGGCGGTGCTGGCCGGCGGCGGCACGCAGTACGTGGGCTTCCACGCCATCAGCGCGGCCAACCAGGGCAACCTCTACATCGACGACCTGTCGGTGACGGCCGCCGTTGTAACGGCCACTACCTCGGCGGCGCTGCTGCAGGCCGTGACGGTGTTCCCCAACCCTTCGACCACGGGCGTGTTTGACCTCGAAATCCACGGGGCCAACGCCAAGGGCACGCTGGGCGTGCAGGTAACTAACCTGCTGGGCCAGGTGCTGTACACGGGCACGGCCCGCGACAACTTCACCAACCCACTCAACCTGAGCGGCCTGGCCCCCGGCCTCTACCACCTGCAAGTGCGCAACGGCGAAGAAACCATGACCCGCCAGCTAGCCATTGTGAAGTAAGCTCCACCTGAATTGATACGAAAAAGGCCGCCCAGTTGGGCGGCCTTTTTTAGTACTGCGTGAGGCTGGATAATTACTCCCTACCCCCTCCGTCAGGCCCAGGCTGGCCAGGGGGGGTAGGGCACCGGCTACAAACGCTACCGGACAGCTAGCCACCGTCAGCGCCGGGGCCAGTACCGCTCCCCGCCCGGCACCCCCCAAGCCGGCGCGCAGCACGCAACCAGCAATAGCCTACGCAGCAGCGTTCGCTTACGTGCGGCGTAGCAGGTACTGCACGGGGGCAAATACTAGCATACAAAGAAGAATTTTGAGGATAATCTGCCGAACAGGCGGCATATTGTAGCCGCAATTCGTCTGTGCCCCCACTCTAAAGCTAGGAGAGGGGGTAGTCCTAGAAATTTTCACCTATTTATTTCTCCTCCTTTTCTTCCTTAATACATGGAAAACGCTTACACACGGGTAAAACACTGGGCGCAACGGTTGCGGCAGGCAGGCTTGGTAGCGCTAGTGCTGGGTGGCGCCACGGCGGCGCAGGCCCAGACCCTGAACTACACGCCGGCCTCGACTACGAATGTGGCTGGGACGTTCACCGATTTGGGCACCACCGGCACCGCCATTGCCACGGCCAATACGGATGATGCTAATTCGGCCGCGCAGAATATCGGGTTCACGTTTAGCTACAACGGGGCCAGCTTCACGCAGTTCGTGCTCAACACCAATGGCTTAGTTAAGCTCGGGGCCACGGCTCCCTCGGTGGCGAATATGTTTGCGCAGTACGAAGGCGGCTCCTTGGTTGGCGTTGACCCCATCACCAGCGCGGCCGCCGCCGATGTGAACCTCCTCATCCCTTTCAACTTCGATTTGCAGGCCGGCACGTCCCCGGCGGAGTATCGGGTTGCTACCACCGGCACGGCCCCGAACCAGGTGTGTACTATTCAGTGGAAGAACGTGAGCGATAAATCGGATAAGTCCCCGTCGCAGTACGCCAACTTCACTTTCCAGCTGAAGCTATACCAGACCACGAACGTTGTCGAGTTCGTGTATGGCCCGGCGGTGGCATCTGCCAACACCCCTGGGGTACGCTTTCCGACGGTTGGCATCAAAGGGTCGGGTAGTGCCAACGCGCAGGATGTGCTAGCCAGCAAAACTTCTTCGGGAGCCGCCTGGTCCACGACGACCTTTCTTACCGGGGTGTACGGCACCAGCACGCACAACTTCCGGGCCGATATGGGCCCCGATGCCGGGCGCACGTACCGCTTCACGCCGGTGGCGCTGGTGGCTAATGATATCGCCATCCAGCAAGTGTATACCCTGGGCAAGATTGCCTCGCCGAGCGCCCTACCCCAGGCCGTGCGCGTGTACATCGCCAACCTCGGCACGGCCACCCAAACCAACGTGCAGGTGACGCTGAAAATCTCGGGCGCCAACACGGTGAACTTCACGGGCACCCTGGCTTCGCTGGCGGCCGGCGCGCAGGGCGTGTTGACAGTGACCAACCTGCCCGCCACCCTCAGCCCCGGCACCGACAGCGTGCGGGTGAGCGTACCGGCTGACGACAACAACACCAACAATACGGCGGTAGTCACGCAGCTGGTAACGTCCAACCGGCTCAGCTACATCGACCCCGGCAAGCCCAGCGCTGGTGCTCTCAGCTATAGCAACAGCTCGGCGGGCGGCATCTTGGCTACTAAGTACACCATTCCGACCGGCAACACGGTAACCTTGTCCGACGCGCTCATCTCCTTCGCCAACGTGACGGGGAGCCCCACCACGGCCTACCAGGTGGTGGTGTATGATGCCACGGGCACGGGCAGCCTGCCGGGCAACCTGCTCTACACCTCCCCCACCCAAAACCGCCCGGCCACCGGCGGCGACGTGACGGTGACGCTACCCGGCTTGCAGCTCACGGGCTCGTTTTTCGTGGGCGTAAAGGAAATCGGCACCACCGGGTCATCTATCGCTACGCAACTGGAAACTCCGCTGCGCGCGGCTACTTTTTACTTTTCAGGCAATGGCACCAGCTGGACGGACGTAGCGGCGACTACCATTCAGGCGCGCCTGGCCATTGAGGTGGGCCTGGCCCCGGCCCCAAGCTGCGCCGCGCCTACGGGCCTGGCCGTGACGAGCACTACGGCCACCACGGCCACGGTAGCGTTCACGGATGCCAGCAACGCGGGCAGCTACCAGCTCATTTACGGGCCGGTGGGCTTCCAGCCGGCTGTCAATGGCACCACAGTGGCCGCTACGGCCTCGCCGTTCACCATCACGGGCTTGCAGTCGGGCGCTACGTACCAGCTGTATGCGCGCACCAACTGCACCGGCGGTGGCACCAGCCTGCTGGCCGGCCCCATTACGTTCAGCACGGGCTGCCCGGCCGTGACCGCGATTACGGCCTTCCCCTACAGCCAGAGTTTTGACAACGTGCCCGTGGGCGCGGCGCTGCCCTGCGGCATCACGGTGCTCGACGCCAACGCCGACGGCGCCACCTGGGCCATCACCAAGACTACCCCCAACTCCAGCCCCAACGCCATGCGCTACACCAGCGCCATCCCCAACAGCCCGGTGGCCGATGACTGGTTCTTCACCCCAGCCCTGACCACCACCGCCAACATGCGCTACCAGGTGGCCTTCCGCTACCGCGCCGAGGGCATCAGCGGCAGCCCATCGAGCTTTATCGAGAAGCTGGAAGTGAAAGTGGGGGCCGCGGCTACCCCCGCCGGCCAAACTACCACGCTCTACACCAACACCAACATCACGAACACGGCCTACGCGCTGGCCGATGGCGCCGCTACGCCGGTAGTGGCCGTGTTTACGCCGGGCGCGGGCACGCAGTACGTGGGCTTCCACGCCATCAGCGCGGCCAACCAGGGCAACCTCT
>CAZZWL010000206.1:0-6732 GCA_964657755.1 uncultured Rhodanobacter sp. | reverse complement strand
CCCGCCGCCAGCGCCGCGCCCGCCGAAGCCAGCAACGGCCGCCTCATTGCCTCGCCTCTGGCCAAAAGTATTGCCAAGGACAAGGGCCTCGACCTGCGCCAGATTAAAGGCAGCGGCGAAAACGGCCGCATCGTAGCCCGCGACCTCGAAAACGCGCAGCCGCAGGCGGCTACGGCCGAGCCGGCCGCCGCGCCCGCCCAGGCTCCCAGCGAATACATCCAGGCCGCCCTGCCCGAGCCGCCGGCCGCTAAGCCTACCCCCGCCGCGGCGCCCGCCCCGGCCGCCGCCGAAGGCACGTATACCGACACGCCCGTGTCGCAGATGCGCAAGGTGATTGCCAAGCGCCTGTCGGAGAGCCTGTTCACGGCCCCGCATTTCTATCTCACGATGGAAATAATGATGGACAAGGCGATGGAAACCCGCGTGAAGCTCAACGAGCTGTCGCCGGTGAAGCTGTCGTTCAACGACCTGGTGCTCAAGGCCTGCGCCGTGGCCCTGCGCCAGCACCCGGTTATCAACTCGTCGTGGCTCGGCGATAAGATTCGCCAGAACAAGCAAATCAATATCGGCGTGGCCGTGGCCGTGGACGAGGGCCTGCTGGTGCCCGTCATCCGCAACGCCGACGGCAAGGGCCTGTCGACCATTGCCACCGAAGTAAAAGAGCTGGCCGGCAAGGCCAAGAGCAAGAAGCTGCAGCCCGCCGAGTGGGAGGGTAGCACCTTCACCATCAGTAACCTGGGTATGTTTGGCATTGATGAGTTCACGGCCATTATTAACGAGCCGAATGCCTGCATCCTGGCCGTGGGCGGCATCAAGCAAACTGCCGTGGTGAAAGATGGTCAGCTGGCCATTGGCAACATCATGAAGGTGACCCTGAGCTGCGACCACCGCGTAGTGGACGGTGCCACCGGCGCGGCCTTCCTCCAAACGGTGAAAGCCCTGCTGGAAGACCCCCTGCGCATGTTGGTTTGAGCCTCGGTTGGCTAGTTTAGTAGTCGATAGGTTACTGAATGATACTAAAAACCAGCCCCTTGGGCTGGTTTTTTGCATTATATGGCTGTTTAGGGGTGTTTTGAGGGGGTAGGAGGCATAATAGTCTACATTTGCTTTTTAACCTACTCTCCTATACCTGATGAAGCACAGTCTATTCGTAGTACCCCTGGTGCTGGCAACCAGCGCCGCCTGGGCCCAAAGCCAGAACCTAGCGGGCCAGGTGCAGGACGCGGCGGGCCGGCCCGTAATCGGCGCCACGGTGGTGGAAAAAGGTACCAACAACGGCACTGGTACCGACGGCAACGGCCGCTTCGGGCTGCGCGCCCGCACGGCGCAGCCCCGGCTGGTGGTGAGCGCGCTGGGCTACGCCAGCCAGGAAATAAGCGCTACCGGCGGCGCCCTCATCGTGAAGCTGGCCGAAAGCACCACGGCCCTCGAAGATGTGCAGGTGGTGGGCTCGCGCAGCCTCAACCGCTCCGTTACGGACTCGCCCTCGCCGGTGGACCTCATCGACGTGCAGCAAGTGACGGCCAAAACTGGCCAGCTCGACGTGAACCAGCTGCTGCAATTCGTGGCGCCGTCGTTCAACTCGAACCGCCAGACTGGCGCCGACGGCGCCGACCACGTGGACCCCGCCAGCCTGCGCGGCCTCGGCCCCGACCAAACCCTGGTGCTCGTGAACGGCAAGCGCTGGCACCAGTCGTCGTTGGTGAACCTGTTTGGCAGCCGCGGCCGGGGCAACACCGGCACCGACCTGAATACGATTCCGGCCGCCAGCATCGAGCGGATTGAGATTTTGCGCGATGGCGCGTCGGCCCAGTACGGCTCCGATGCCATTGCGGGCGTCATCAACATCGTGCTCAAAACCAGTACCAAGGAGCTGACCGCCAACGTGAACTACGGCGCCTACACGGCCAAGTACCGGTTTGATGACCAGACGTTCGACGGCGGCAACCTCAACGTGAATGCCAACTACGGGGTGGGAGTAGGGAAGGGCGGCTTCGTGAACGTGACCGCCGATTTCAACCAGCGCGAGCACACGCAGCGCGCCAACGTGCCGGCGCCCGACGGCATTCAGCGCCGCCAGTACGGCGACCCCAAGGCCCTCAATACCTCGGCCTACCTCAACAGCAAGCTGCCGCTGAGCGAGAATATTTACGCCTACGTGTTTGGCGGTATCAACGTGCGCAAGGGCGACGCCTACGCCTACACGCGCTTCCCGACCATCGACGACGGCACTGGCACCCAGATTCCGAATCCGCGTAGCAACGCCACGCTGTATCCCAATGGCTTTGACCCCATCATTACCAGCGCCATTTTTGATGGCCAGGGCGTGGCCGGCCTGCGCGGCAATTTTGGCGGCTGGGACGTGGACCTGAGCAACAGCTTTGGCTCGAATCGCTTTCACTATGGCGTGAAAAACACGCTGAACGCCACACTTGGCGCCACCTCGCCCACGACCTTCGACGCGGGCGGCTTCCAGCTGCAGCAGGATGTGGTGGACCTCAATGTGAGCCGCAATTTCAAGACCGTGGCCCAGGGCCTGAACCTGGCGTTCGGCAGCGAGTACCGCCGCGAGTGGTACCAGATTTTTGCCGGCGAGGCCGCTTCCTATACCAACTACACGCCGAGCACGGGCGTGGCGGGCGGCTCGCAGGGCTTTCCCGGCTTCCAGCCGCGCAACGAGCTGAAGGCCAGTCGCAACAACATCGGCGTGTATGCCGATGCCGAGCTCAATGTGACCCAGGCCTGGCTGGTGGAAGGCGCCGTGCGCTTCGAAAACTACTCCGACTTTGGCAGCAACGTGACCGGCAAGCTCGCCACCCGCTACAAGCTGAGCGATAACTTCTCGCTGCGCGGCACGCTGAGCAGCGGCTTCCGGGCGCCCTCACTGGCCCAGATTAACTTCAATACCGTGTTTACCAACGTAGTAGGGGGTAAGCCGGTGGATATTCTGCTCGACCGCAACAACGGGCCCGTGACCACGGCCGTGGGCATTCCGCCGCTCACCCGCGAGCTGTCGCGCTCGGCCAGCCTCGGTTTTACGGGCCGAGCCGGCTCCATTTTCACCTTCACCGTGGATGGCTACTACATCCACATCCAGGACCGCATCGTGCTCACGGGCACGTTTGACCAGACCGACAGCGCCATCGGGGCCACGCTGGCCAGTCTGAACGTGGGCCAGGCCCAATTTTTCGCCAATGCCGCCTCCACGAGCACATTTGGCCTCGACGCCGTGCTGGCCAATACTATAGGGGTAGGCAACGGCCGCCTCACCACTACGCTGGCCGGCAACCTTAACCGCCTGAACGTGACCAGCGTGCAGACCACGCCCAAGCTGGCCGGCAAGGAAGATGTCTTCTTCGGTCCCCGCGAGCAGGCCTTCGTGAAAGCCTCCGCGCCGCCGTTCAAAGTCAACCTCACCTTCGACTACAGCCTGGGCCGCTTCGGCGCGCTGGTGCGCTTCGTGGAGTTTGGCGGCGTGAAGCTGATTGACTACAACGGCGACCCCGAAAACTACGACCCGCGCCTCACCACCGACGTGGCCCTGAGCTACGCCCTCACCAACCAGCTGCGCCTGTCGCTGGGCAGCTCTAACCTGTTCAACAAATACCCCAACTTCTTCAACCCCCAAGCCACCGAAACCGGCGGCGCCTGGGACCCCGTGCAAATGGGCTCCAACGGCCGCTTCCTCTTCGCCAAGCTGCAAGCGAAGTTTTAGAGGGGGTAGGGAATGATTTAAGAGGCAGAGAATAAAAAAAACGTCATGCTTCGACAAGCTCAGCATGACGTTTTGCTGGTTTGGTAGCAGTCCTTTCTGCGTGTCGCGCCGTCCTGCTAGGGTAGGGGGTTGTATTTTTGCGCCATGCTCCCAAAAATTCGCTCTACCACCGTACTCGGCGTGCGCCACAACGGCCAGATTGCCCTCGGGGCCGACGGCCAGGCCACGATGGATAAAACCGTAGCTAAAAACAACGTGCGCAAAGTGCGCCAGCTCAATGATGGCAAGGTCGTAACCGGCTTTGCCGGCTCCACGGCCGATGCCTTTATGCTGCTCGACCGCTTCGAGGAAAAGCTCGCCGCCTACGGCAACAACCTCAAGCGCGCCGCCATCGAACTGGCCAAAGACTGGCGCAAAGACCAGTACCTCCGCAAGTTGGAGGCCATGATGGTCGTCTGCGACAAGGACGAGCTGCTCATCGTGAGCGGCACCGGCGATGTGCTGGAGCCCGACATGGACGTGGCCGCCATCGGCAGCGGCGCCATGTACGCCCAGGCCGCCGCGCTGGCCCTCAAAAAGCACGCCCCGCACCTCACCGCCCGCCAAATGGTGGAAGACGCCCTGCACATCGCGGCCGACATCTGCATCTACACCAACCATAATCTGATTATTGCCGAGCCGGCGTAATGAGGTTTTTGGCTAACAGAGGTAGGAGCTATGGAACCATTACTTATTCGTCAGTCGCGTTGGAGCATTGGGAAGCAGCTACTAATCTCTATATGTTGTTTGGCAGCTTCCTATTTTATCATAACTGAGAAAAAAACACTCCTAACAAGTGGAAATGTGGCGGCAATAGTCTTTGGAGTCTCCGGAGTATCACTGATGGTTAATGGGGTAAGGAGTATTAGTCGCCAGCCAATGATATTACTCGACAAGGCAGGCATCAACGACACTCGATTGAATGTGGGTACTATTCCGTGGGCTGAAATTCTGCAGGTTTACATAGTATCAAGTACTAAGAGTAACGCCGTGCAGTTGGCTGTTTACCATCCTGAACAGTATCGTTCAAAAAGTTCGCCTTTCGTAATTGTTACTGATGATATAGACACGTCATCCGAAGCGCTGGCTAATACTATATACCAGTGGCAAATGTATAATTGGTCAGCGATGGGTAAGCTCACGCCTGCCCCTACGCCACCACTATACACAGACCGTTACCCCTCTATTTTTTTCCGCTAAGCTGTAGGCTTATCGGTTCATTCTCTCTCTCATGCACATCACCAATTTTCTCAAGCATCACTACCGCCACTTCAACGCCGCTGCCCTCATCGACGCGGCCGATGGCTACAATAAGCACCTCGCCGACGGCGGCAAAATGATGATTACCCTGGCCGGCGCCATGAGCACCGCCGAAATGGGTATTCAACTGGCCGAGCTTATTCGGCAAGATAAAGTGCAGATTATCAGCTGCACCGGGGCCAACCTGGAGGAAGACA
Source organism: uncultured Rhodanobacter sp. (assembly GCA_964657755.1). Taxonomy (GTDB): domain Bacteria; phylum Bacteroidota; class Bacteroidia; order Cytophagales; family Hymenobacteraceae; genus Hymenobacter. The sequence continues at coordinate 1,521 of CAZZWL010000206.1, read as the reverse complement.
TCTTCAACCTCGTGGCCCACGACTTCTACGAGCGCGTGCCGCACTACCGCGACCTCACGCCCGCCGACGAGCAAGCCCTGCTAGAGCGCCACATGAACCGCGTGACCGACACCTGCATCCCGGAAGAGGAGGCCATGCGCCGCCTCGAGCACACCGTGCTCAAGTTCTGGGAAAAGGCCGACAAGGCCGGTGAGGCGTATTTCCCGCACGAATTTTTCTACCAGATTCTGCTGAGCGGCGAGCTGGAGCAGTACTACCAGATTGACCCCAAAGACTCGTGGATGCTGGCGGCAGCCGAAAAAAACCTGCCCATCATCTGCCCCGGTTGGGAAGATTCGACGCTCGGCAACATCTACGCCGGTCACGTTATCACGGGCGATATCAAGAACGTGCACACCATGCGCACGGGCATCCAGTACATGATTTACCTGGCCGACTGGTACACCAAGCAGGCCACGGATGAAAGCAAAGTGGGCTTCTTCCAGATTGGCGGCGGCATCGCCGGCGACTTCCCCATTTGCGTGGTGCCCATGCTGCACCAGGACCTGGGCCGCACCAGCGTGCCGCTGTGGGGCTATTTCTGCCAGATTTCGGACTCCACCACCAGCTACGGCAGCTACTCGGGCGCGGTGCCCAACGAGAAAATCACCTGGGGCAAGCTGGGCGAGAAAACTCCGAAATTCATCATCGAAAGCGACGCCACCATCGTGGCCCCGCTGATTTTTGCCATCGTGCTCGGTCAATAACCTATGCTGACTCCGCGCCCCGCGCCGGACCTCGCCGCCCCGGCCGCCGGCCCTACCCCCCCTCGCCGGGTCGGGTGGGGCCCGGTGGCCGGGGCGGCGTTGCTGCTGGGAGCCGCCGCCCTGCTGCTGGCCTACCTGCTCACGCCCTACCCCGCCCTGCGCGACTGGTACCTGCGCCACACGCCCTACCTGTATCGGGGCCCCGCCTGGCCCCGCGACTTTTTCACGCCCGCCGTAAAAGCCCGCGGCAACCTACTGGCCGGAGTGGCTTTGGCGGCATTGGGGGGGGTAGGGGCCTACGGCTGGTGGGCGCGCCCGCGCCGGCCGGCCGCCGCCGCGCGGCCCCTGCGCCTACTGGCGCGGGCCGACCGGCCCTGGCTGGCGGGGCTGCTCGGGCTGGCGGCGGGCCTGTGGGCCTGGGGCGCCACCCAGGTGCCACCGGCCTACGACGAGGTGTTTTCGGCCGTGTACTGCGCGGGCAATGAGTCGCTGCTGGCGACTTGGAGTTACTATATGCTGCCTAATAACCACGTGCTGTTCAATCTGTTGAACGGCGGCTTGTTTGGCTGGCTGCACCGCCTGCCCTGGCTGGTACCCACGGGCCGGCTGCTGTCGGGCCTGGCCTATGCGGGCACGCTGGCGGTGGTGTACCGGGTAGTGGCGGGCCTGTCTGGGCGGCGGGGGGTAGGGGCGGTGCTGGCAGTGCTGGCGGGCTTGCAGTTTTCGCTGTGGGGCTTTGGGTTTCAGGCCCGTGGCTATGCCTTGTACGCGCTGC
>CAZZWL010000205.1:0-6833 GCA_964657755.1 uncultured Rhodanobacter sp. | reverse complement strand
CGGGTGTACATGAGCTGCCACAGCTTCTTAAAGTTGGCCGCGCCCTGGTTGCCCCACCAGAAAAACGTGCCAGGGGTTTCGTGCAAGGGCCGCCACAGCACGGGGATGCCCGCCGCCTGAAACTTTTTGAGCTGCACCGAAATCAGGTCGATGTCTTTCAGCAGCAAGTGGTAATTGGTGCTGGTGGTGTCGGCCAGGGCGGCGGCAAAGTTGAAGTTCGTGTTGGTGGTATAGAAGGTTCCGCCGGGGTCACCGGTCGGGTTGGCCGCCGTCACGTTGTCGGCGGGGGCGCGCCAGTGCCAAATTAGGGCAGTGATGCCGCGGCCGTTGCCACTCGGGCTCCAGGTGAGGTAGCGCTCGGCGTCGGTGGCCGGCCCATACCGCGCCACGGCCGCCGAGGCGTAGTTGAGCAGGTCCATGCTCACGATGGCCGGCTCCTTGCCGGTGGTAGCCAGCACGTACTTCACTTCCGAGCCGCTATTGCCGTACTGGTCATCCTGCTGGCCCGACAGGGTTTTAGTACCGTATAGGTCAACGAGATACGAATGCAGCGCCTTGGCCGTGGCCGTGGCCAGGGGGTCGGTGAGTTGCTTCGGGGGTTTATTGGGCAGCGACACCGTGGTGGGAGTAAGCTGCACGTAGTCGATGCCGTAGTAGCCGTAGTTGCCACCGATGGTAATCGTGTTAAAGCCCGCTGCCAGCAGCACCTTACCCCCATCAGCGCTACTGAAGTCGGCCCCGCTGGTAGTGCCGGCGAAGGATACCGTTGATTTCGAGTTATTTATCGTTACGTTGGCCACCTTCAGGCCGTAGGGCGAGGTGTAGCCGACGGCCACCTGGTAGAGCCCCGCCGTGGAAAGGTTGAAGTTGATGCTCACGTTCTTGGCATCGGTGTTATCGAAGCCCGTGACGTAGCCCGTGCCCGAAAAGCCGGTGGGCGTGGTGGCCACCGTGACGCCCGCCAGGTCGCCGACTTCAGCTTCGAGGCGGTTGTTCACCAGCGGCACCAGGGTAGTAGCTACCGGCGTCAGCTCGATGTAGTCGATGCCGTAAAATCCTTGGTTAGCGCTGATAACCACCTTGTTCTGGCCAGCGGCCAGCTGGTAGCGGCCCACCGAGGCAGACGCGAACGTCGCCGACACGGGTAGGCTCTTGCTGGCCCCCGGCGTACTGTTGACCTGCACCGTCGTCAGGCGGGTAGTGCCAGGGGCAACGTAGCGAATGGTTAGGTCGTAGCGGCTGGCCTGCGCCGTAAATTTGAAGACGATACTATCGCCACCGTTCGAGAAATCGGCGACGTAGCCCGTACCCGCGTAGCCGGCAGTAGTGGTGGTGAGGGCCGGGCCGTAGAGCAGCGCGCTCTCGGCTTCGAGATGAATGGTCTGGGCCCAGCTGCGGCCGGGTAGCAGCAGTAGCAGCAACAAGGCCAGCAGGCCGAGTCGCGGGTAGGAAAAGGAGTAGGAGTAGCGCATTAATACAGCGTGAATGGGTGGGGTAAGCTATTAGTATACAGGGCCTTTTGCAAGGCTAAAATGGGAGCTTCAGACACCCCCGTTTGTTTAGTAAAATTAACTTAACCGAAATGTTGCGGGTAATAGGGATTTACCGTTTTCTTGCTCTCCTGAATCCATCTTCCCCTTGCCACCTCCCGCCCCTACCCCCTCCCAGCAGCTGCTCTTCGTGTGCAGCCAGAACCGCTGGCGCAGCCTCACCGCCGAGCGCTTGTTTGACAACCACCCGCACCTGCTGGCGCGCTCGGCCGGCACCGAGCCGGGTGCCAGGGTGCGCGTGGCGGCCGGCCACCTGGGCTGGGCCGATGTCATCTTCGTGATGGAAAAAAAGCACGCCGACCGCCTGCGCGCCAAGTTTGGGCCAGCACTGCAAGGCAAGCCGATTATCAACCTGCGCATTCCCGACGATTATCACTTTCAGGACCCGGCGCTGGTGGCGCTGCTGCACGCGCGGCTGCGGGCTTACTACGGCACCGACGTGGCTGATATACGGTAACGCGCGCGCCCGTACTTTTGCCCCCTATGAAGTTTACCGTTGCGCAGATTGCCCAGGTGGTGGGCGGCACCGTGGAAGGTGACGCCGAGGCCACCGTATCGAGCCTGGCCAAGATTGAAGAAGCCGGGGCCGGCTCGCTGGCCTTCCTGTCTAATACCAAGTACGAGCCCTTTTTATACACGACGGGCGCTACGGCCGTCATCGTCAGCCCCGAGCTGCCACTGCGCCAGGCCGTAGCCGCTACCCTCATCCGGGTAGCCGACCCCTACTCGGCCTTCAGCAAGCTGCTGGAGTTTTATGCCCAGGCTACGCGCATGGGCAAGCGCGGCGTGGAGCAGCCCAGCTTCTTCGGCGAAAGCTCGGCCATTGGCGGTGGGCACTACCGGGGGGCCTTTTCCTACGTGGGCGAAAATTGCGTGCTGGGCGAAAACGTGCTGATTTTCCCGCATGCCTACGTGGGCGACCGGGTGCGCATTGGCGATAATTCGGTTATTCACGCCGGGGCCAAAATTTACGCCGATACCGTTATTGGGCAGCGCTGCGTCATCAAGGCCGGCGCGGTAGTGGGCACCGACGGCTTCGGCTTCGCGCCCCAGGCCGATGGGTCGTACCGGGCCATTCCGCAGATTGGCAACGTGGTGCTGGAAGACGACGTGAGCATCGGGGCCAACACGACCGTCGACTGCGCCACGATGGGTAGCACGCTCATTCGGCAGGGCACTAAAATCGATAACCTAGTGCAGATTGCGCACAACAACGAGATTGGGCGTCACACGGTTATCGCCGCCCAGTCGGGCATATCGGGCTCCGTCAAAATCGGCAGCTTTTGCGTATTGGCCGGGCAGGTGGGTATCGTGGGCCACATTTCGGTAGCCAACCACACCACCCTGGCGGCCAAAACCGGCCTGCAAAAATCGGTGCGCGTGGAAGGCCAGGTGCTACAGGGCTATCCGGCCTTTCCGCTGCGCGAAAACCAGCGCGCCGCCGTCATTTACCGCCGCCTGCCCGAGCTGGAACTACGCGTGGCCACCCTCGAAAAAAACGTGGCGGCGCCCGATAAGTCTTAGCTTTGCACCCGGTTCGTTTTTCGTTGCTTGTTTTCCGTTTTTCGTTGCCTGAAATACGTCCTGCTAAGTGACTGATTTTCTAGCAATAAAAGATGCGATGCGACTAACGGAAAACGAAAAACGACCCATATGAACGATAAACAGCATACTATTAAGGCCCCCGTCACGGTACGGGGCATTGGGCTGCACACGGGCGCGGAAGCGACGATGACATTTTGCCCCGCCCCGGTGGGCCACGGTTACAAGTTTCAGCGCGTTGACCTACCGGGCCAGCCCTTGGTTGATGCCGACGTGGACAACGTAGTGGACCTCTCGCGGGGCACCACCATCGAGCAAAACGGGGCGCGCATCAACACCGTGGAGCACACGCTGGCGGCCCTGGTAGGCCTGCAGCTCGATAACGTGCTCATTCAGCTCAGCGGCCCCGAGCCGCCCATCATGGATGGCTCGTCGTTTGAGTTTATCAAGGCCCTGAACTCAGTAGGCTTTGAGGAGCAGAACGCGCTGCGCAACTACTACGAAATTCCGGACACCATTCGGTACATCGACAGTGCGCGGGGCGTGGAAATCGCGGCCCTACCCCTGGCCGACTACCGCCTCACGGTGATGGTGGACTACAACTCGCCGGTGCTGGGCTCGCAGCACGCCACGCTGACCGACATCAAGCAGTTTAGCGACGAGATTGCCTCATCGCGCACGTTTTGCTTTTTGCATGAGCTGGAGCACCTCTACAAGTCGAACCTCATTAAGGGCGGCGACCTGAGCAATGCCATCGTAGTGGTGGACCGCGTGGTGAGCGAGGATGAGCTCGACGAGCTGGCCGCCATGCTGGGCAAGCCCAAGGTGTCGGTGAAGAAAGAAGGCATTCTTAATAACGTGGACCTGCGCCACAAAAACGAGCCCGCCCGCCACAAGCTGCTCGACCTGGTAGGCGACCTTGCCTTGGTGGGCCGCCCGCTGAAGGGCCAGATTCTGGCCGCCCGGCCCGGCCACGCCGCCAACGTGGCCTTCGCCAAGCGCATCAAGAAACGGATGCTGGAAGACCGCACCAGCGCCGTGCCGTTCTACGACCCCAGCCGCGAGCCGGTGATGGACATCAACCGCATTATGCAGGTGCTGCCCCATCGCTACCCCTTCCTGCTGCTCGATAAGGTGATTCACCTCGACGCGCAGATGGTGACGGCCGTGAAGAACATTACCATGAACGAGCCCTTCTTCCAGGGCCACTTTCCCGGCAACCCCGTGATGCCGGGCGTGTTGCAGATTGAGGCAATGGCCCAGACCGGCGGCATCTTGGTGATGAATACCGTGCCCGACCCGGAGAACTACTGGCAATACTTTTTGGGCATTGAGAATGCGCGCTTCCGCAAAAAGGTACTGCCCGGCGATACTGTCATCTTTCACTGCCAGCTCACGGCGCCCATCAAGCGCGGCATTGCCAAGATGAAAGGCCAGGCCTTCGTGAATGGCAAAGTGGTGTGCGACGCTGAGATGAGCGCCGCCATCGTCCGCAAGGACAACGTTTAAAATCAATGAACAATTATCAATGAGCAGTGAGCAATTGCCTTGACTTTCAATGCGTTTTGTTCTTGTTTGATAATTGTTAATTGCTCATTGCTAATTGCTAATTGAAAAGATGATTTCTCCCCTTGCTCATATCCACCCAGCTGCCCGGCTCGCGCCGGGGGTCACCGTTGAACCGTTCACTACTATTTACGGGGACGTGGAGATTGGCGAAAACACCTGGATTGGGCCTAACGTGACCATCATGGACGGGGCACGCATTGGGGCGAACTGCCAGATTTTTCCGGGCGCGGTGGTATCGGGGGTGCCGCAGGATTTAAAGTTTGCCGGCGAGGTGACGACGGCCCACGTGGGCGACTACACCGTGCTGCGCGAGTGCGTGACCGTGAACCGCGGCACCGTGGACCGGGGCCGTACGGTGGTGGGCAGCCACTGCCTGCTGCAAGCCTACGTGCACATTGCCCACGACTGCCTGGTGGGCGACCACTGCGTGATTTCGAACGCCACCCAGATGGCGGGCCACGTGGTGGTGGGCGACTGGGCCATTATCGGCGGCACCACGGCCATTCACCAGTTCACCAACATTGGGGCGCACTCGTTTATCGCGGGCGGCTCGCTGGTGCGCAAGGACGTGCCGCCCTTCGTGAAGGCAGCCCGCGAGCCCCTGACCTACGCCGGCGTGAACTCGGTGGGCCTGCGCCGCCGCGGCTACAGCGAGGAGCAGGTAAACGAAGTGCACGAAATATACCGGATGCTCTACCTCAGCGGCCTACCCCTGCTCGACGCGCTGGCCCGCATCGAAACCGAGCTACCCCCCTCGGCCGAGCGCGACCAAGTGGTGCGGTTTGTGCGGGCGGCGGCGCGCGGCATCATCAAGGGGCCAAATCGCGGCGTGCTGCCCGAAGAAGGTCTGGACTAATGCACCTCGATGCCCAAGACCTGGGCCGGCGCTACGGTCGCCAGTGGATTTTTCGGCGCCTGAGCTATGATTTTCGGCCGGGCACGGCCACGGCCATCCTGGGCCCTAATGGCGCGGGCAAGAGCACGCTACTCAGCATTTTGGCCGGGCAGTTGCTGCCCACCGAGGGCACGGTGGCCTACGCGCTGGGCGGGCAGCCCCTACCCCCCCCCGCAGTGCCCAAATACCTGGCCTACTGCGCGCCGTATTTAGAATTGCCCGAAGACTTTACGCTGCTGGAGCTGCTGGCCTTCCACACCAAGCTTAAGCCGCTGCGGCCGGGCGTATCAATCACTGATTTAGTAGAAATCATGTACCTGCACAAAGCGCGGCACCAAGCGGTGCGCACGTTTTCGTCGGGTATGAAACAGCGCCTCAAGCTGGGCATGGCCCTGTACGCGGCGGCCCCGCTGCTGCTGCTCGACGAGCCCACTACCAACCTCGATGCCCAAGGCGCGGCCTGGTACCAGGAGCACGTGGCGCGGGTACGCGACGGCCGACTGGTTATCGTCTCGTCGAATGTACCGGCGGAGTACGGCTTCTGCGATGGCCAGGTGCGCATCACCGACTTTCAATAGCTCGCACAGCTTTTACCCGTTTGTACCATGCTTAATCCGGCTGAAGAAGCTTACCTGGCCACCGAGCGGCTCGGCTCTACCCGCCGCGAATACCTCAACGGCGCTATCTTTCCGCTGCCCGCCCCTACCCCCGCCCACACCCTGCTAGCCGAAAACACGGCCATGCTGCTGGCGGGCCAGGTGCGGGGCCGCGGCTGGGCGGTGCTCGGCAGCGCCACGCGGCTGCACGCGCTGGGCGGCGGCCTGTTCACGTACCCCGACGTGATGCTGGTGTGCAGCAAGGCGCTGCTGCTGGCCGATGGCCACCGCGATACCCTGCTCAACCCAACGGTGCTGGTCAAGGTGCTGCCCCACCCGATGCCGGCGCATTTTCAGGAGATTTTTGAGGCCTACTACGCCATCCCGACGGTGCAGCACGTGGTGCTGCTGACTGAGTACGCGGCGCGGGTATCGCTGGGCTCGCGCGCGGCTGAGGGCGGGCTGGCAGTGCACGGCTTCACGGGGTTGGCCGCGGTGCTGACCATTGCTGACTTGGACCTGGCCCTCCCGCTGGCTGACATCTACCAGCAGGTGCCGTTGCGGGCCTAGGTGCTTATTTTTGGGTGTGAGCGGCGCGACGGCCCCAACTCAATTCGCTGCCGCCCGTATCTTCGTCCTACCCCCTGAAATATCACTTAAATCACCTTCTACTGCCCTTTT
>CAZZWL010000204.1:0-6851 GCA_964657755.1 uncultured Rhodanobacter sp. | reverse complement strand
GGCGGGGGGCGGCTTCACTGGTGGGCGGGGGGGTAGCCGCTAGCGCGACACCTCCACCCAGCCTTTGTAGGTGCGCTTGGTACTGGCGGCGTCGGCAAACTGCACCTCGGCCAGGTAATAGTAGATGCCGTTCGATACCAGGCCGCTGGTGGTGCTTTCGCCGGCCGTGCCGCCACCCGCCCAGTTGATGTAGGGGTCGGCGCTGCTCTCGTACACTTTCACGCCCCAGCGGTTGAAAATCTGGATGTGCGTGGTCGTAACCGGGCTCGACGTTTTGGGCCGGAACACCTCGTTCACGTTGTCGCCGTTGGGCGTGAAGATGTTGGGCAGCAGGAAGAATACGCAGTCGCTCTGGCAGGCAATGTTGCTGAGTGCGCTGCGCTGGCCCGTGGCCGCCACGCCCTGCACCTGATAGCAGCTGGTGGGCCGGCTCAGGTTGCGGTCGAGGTAGGTGAGCTGGGCCGTGGAGTCAATCAGCACGAAGGGCCCGGCCTGGGTATCGCCGCGGAAAATGCGGTAGTACACGGCGTTGGTGGCGCAGCCGGCGGGCGTGTTGCCGACCGTCCAGCGCAAATTGTTCTGGTAGCGCTGGCCGGGCGAGGGGTAGGACGGCAAGTTGGCCAAACTGTCGCAATTCACCGCCTGCACGCTCAGCACTGGCGTGCAGGGCGTAGCGGCTAGCGTGGTGCATATCTGCTGGCTGTTATTCAGCAGGTTGAGCAGGTAAGAATAACCCGCGTACTGGCCGGTGGTCTGCACGTAGTAGCAATACTGCTGGCCGGTTTGCAGGCCTTTATCCAGGTAGGTGCCGCTGGTGGCGCCGGGCGTCACGCTCGCAATCTGGTTGAAGGCGCCCGTGGGCGTGTCCTGCCGGTAGATAATCGTGGGCTGCTTGCTGTTATCCCAGGGCACGTTGTAGGCCCAGTTCACGGTAATGGTCTTGGCCAGGCCGTCGGGCACCAGACTGGTGCGCACACTGGTGGCGGTGGGCGAGGTTTCGGTTTTCTCCACCGCCGTGCCCGTCGAGTTATCCGTGTTGAAGAACACCAGCGTGTAGGTGTACTGGTTAGCCACCGTATTCAGGCCACGGTCCACGTAGGTGGTGTCGCTGAGGTTAGTGATGGTCGTTGCCAGGACCAGCGGGCCCGTGCCCACGCTCCGGCTGAGGCGGTAGCCCGACGGCGTGCCAAACGTGCTATTGTTGTCGGCGCGGGGGCGGGTCCACTTCACCGTAATCTGGCCGGTGGTGGCGTTGGTCGTGTTCACGTCCACGTTGGTCAGCATGGCCGAGCGGCCATTGAACGACAAACAGGCCTCGTTCGACACGATGCTGAGGCCGCCCGAGGGCAGCGGAAACACGGCGTAGATGCGGTAGCTGTACGATTTGCCCCGGCTCAGGCCCTTACCCCCGTTGTCGTCGGCAAAGGTGGTTACCGTGGGGTCCACGGACCCAATCTGCGTGTAGCCGGCGCTGGCGGGCAGGCCCGTGTCGCAGGGGCCCGGCGTGTAGGGGTAGCAGCCTTCGCGCCGGAAAATCAGCAGGCTCTTCGCATTCGGGCAGCTGTAGCGGTCCCAGCTCAGCAAGCTCACCAGCCCGGCGGCCGAGGAGCTGGATACGGCGCGCAGGTTTTGCGGCGGCGGCCCTACCACCGTAATACGCACCGTTTTTTCGTCAATAAGAATGGGTGTCGAGACGTTCGCGTTGGGCGGGCTGTCCTGCGCCTTGAACACTACCGTGTAGGGCTGGTTGGATACCCGGCTGCAATCGGGCGTCCAAGTAAAAGTGCCGGCTACCGTGGTGCCCGTGTTGGTCTGCACAAACGTGGCTGGCGGCAAGATGCCGCTGTAGGCAAACAGCGTGACGGGGGTAGGCGCCTGCGAGCCGGGAGCCGAGCCGTCGGTAGCCGACACGCGCAGCGTTACGGGCTGGTTGGCCACCACGCAGATATCGGGCGGCACGGTGAGGGTAGGCGGCAGGTTAGTGGTGCCCGTCACGATAATCTGCATATCGCGCACCACCGAGCCAATCTGCCGGTAAAAGCCATTAATGCGCCGCCATTCCTCCACATTAAACGCAATGTTGTAGATGCCCGCCAGCGCGGGTGCATTCCAGGTTATTTGCCCGGTGTACACATCCTGCACGATAATCGCGTTTTTCGTCGGGTCACCGGGTGGCACACCGTTGTAAACTACCTGCTTGGCGCCAGGCAATAGACTCTGATTATCAGGATACACATAGTTCTGGCACTGTACTGGCACGGGCTTATTGTTGTTCGCCTCGGCTGCCGCTATGCCATTCACCACCTGCCGGCAAGGAATCAGCTTGTACGCCAGCGAGTCGCCGTCGGCATCGTACCCCGCGGGGTTATGCAAAAATACTTGCGACACCGCCGCCCGGTCAAGAGCCGGAGCCTTTAATATCGGCGAGTGGTTGAGGCCGTAAACCGGGTTAATCGTCACGTCAGACTCAATATAGAAAGTCGTGTTAACCGAGTTCACCATATTCTTAATGTCAGCATTACGGTTTTCCCCTATAAAACTAACTGGATAAGTAGCGGCCCCCGAGTAGAAATGGTCGAAATAGAAATAGATTATCTCCGTGTCGGCGGTTGAGCGCACAGCATCCGTCACGCGGGTCATCAGGGGCTTGCCTGTCGCATCCTTATCCGTGCCTTTCAACTCCGTGCCATCGCCGAAGAAAATGGTAGTATTATTCAGGTCCTGTTGCACCGAGGAAGTCTTGTCCCGGTAAATCGTCATCTTAAACAAGATGTGATTGGGGTTGCCCGTGGCGCTGTCTACCCGCGACTGAATATCGCCCGCGCGGATGTGCGTGGCCTGCGCCACTTGCGGCCGTAGCCAACCCAGGCCCGCAACCAGCAGCATCACCAGCCAGGCCGCAGGGCCATTATTCTTCCCAAAAGATAAAAAAAGTCGCATAATCTACCAATGTTGACTAAGAGCTTACAACCCGCAAAAACAACCTTTATTGCCCCTTACATACCACGGCCCAACCTTTTTTTCGGGCCGTTGGTTGTGGAAAGTACGCAGTAAATCGGGTAACGGCTTTGGGGCCGGATTGATTCACGGCGGGCGGCTGTTCAGCAGGCGCCTGAGTTTAACGGTTCTAAATAAGACTGATGTTCACGGGCCGCCTTGGGCTGAGGCACTGTCGGCCCTACCTTTGGGCATTAGTAGAGGCTTTCTTTTTGGCTACAATTTCTATGAATTGGTTTACAAAAACCTTCACCAGCAGCATTGGGCGCAAGATTATCATGTCCCTGACGGGCTTGTTTCTCTGCACGTTTCTGGTCGTGCACCTCGTTGGTAATCTGCAGCTTTTCAAGCACGACGATGGGGTAGCGTTCAACACGTACTCGCATTTTATGGGTACCAACCCGGTCATTCGCACCATCGAGTGGGGCCTGGTGCTGGGCTTCGGCTTTCACATCTACGAGGCCCTGATGCTAACGCGCCGCAACAAGAGTGCCCGCTCGCACGGCTACGCCCAGTGGGAGGCCAAGCAAAACTCGGAGTGGACCTCGCGCAACATGGGTATTCTGGGCTCCATCATCCTGGTTTTTCTGATTGTGCACCTGTACAATTTCTTCTGGCGCGCCCGCTTCGGCACCCTCGACCCGGACATTAACAAGAATGATGATTTGTACCGCTTGGTAGTGTCGTCGTTTCACCAGTGGTGGTACGTGGTGCTGTATGTGGCGGCGCAGGCCAGCCTGGGTTATCACCTGTGGCACGGCTTCCGCTCGGGCTTCCAGACCCTAGGCCTCAATCACCGCAAATACTCGCCCCTAATTAAAAACTTTGGCTATGCGTTCGCTGTCATTGTCTCAGCGGGCTTTGCTTCGATGCCACTCTACTTTCTCTTGTTTACCAATGAGAAAGGCGCAGTAGCTACAGCTGTACCAGCCGTGCTGCACCAGCTTGTGCTGGCGCTCAACTAACCTCAGTTTCTTAGCCTACCCTATATGATTCTGAATTCCAAAGCGCCCGAGGGTCCCCTGGCCGAAAAGTGGGACAAGCACAAGTTTAACGTGAAGCTCGTGAACCCCGCCAACAAGCGGAAATACGACGTTATTGTGGTAGGTACTGGCTTGGCTGGCGCTGCGGCAGCGGCGTCGCTAGCCGAGCTAGGTTATAACGTGAAGGCATTTACCTACCACGACTCGCCGCGCCGGGCACACTCCATCGCGGCACAGGGCGGCATCAATGCCGCCAAAAACTACCAGAACGATGGCGACTCGATTTTCCGCCTGTTCTACGATACCATTAAGGGTGGCGACTATCGTGCCCGCGAGGCCAATGTGTACCGCCTGGCCCAGGTATCAGTCAGTATTATTGACCAGTGCGTGGCCCAGGGCGTACCCTTCGCCCGCGAATACGGCGGGCTGCTGGCCAACCGCTCGTTCGGTGGCGCGCAGGTAAGCCGCACGTTCTATGCCCGTGGCCAAACCGGACAGCAGTTGCTATTAGGTGCCTATTCGGCCCTGAGCCGGCAGATTGCCTACGGTAAGGTGAAGATGCACACCCGCTCGGAGCTGCTCGACGTGGTCGTAGTAGATGGCCAGGCGCGCGGCATTGTTACGCGCAACCTTATTACCGGCGAGGTGCAGACGCATGCGGCCCACGCCGTGGTGCTGGCCACTGGCGGCTACGGCAACGTGTATTACTTGAGCACCAATGCGATGTACTGCAACGCCTCAGCGGCGTGGCGGGCACACAAGAAGGGCGCATATTTTGCTAACCCCTGCTTTACTCAGATTCACCCCACCTGCATTCCGGTATCGGGCGACTACCAGTCGAAGCTGACGCTGATGTCGGAATCGCTGCGCAACGACGGCCGCGTTTGGGTGCCCAAGACCAAGGAGCTGGCGGAGCGCGTGCGCAACAACGAAATCAAGCCGCAGGACGTCCAGGAAGATGACCGCGACTATTTCCTGGAGCGTAAGTACCCGGCGTTTGGCAACTTGGTGCCGCGCGACGTAGCCTCGCGCAACGCCAAGCAGATGTGCGACGAAGGCAAGGGGGTAGGCTCAACGGGCCTGGCCGTATACCTCGACTTTGCCGACGTAATCAAGCGTACCAGCGCCGAAGCAGTGAGCCAGAAGTACGGCAACCTGTTTGAGATGTACGAGAAGATTACCGACGAAAACCCCTACGAGCGGCCAATGCGCATTTATCCGGCCGTGCACTATACGATGGGCGGCCTGTGGGTAGACTATAACTTGCAGACCACCATTCCCGGCCTCTACGCCACGGGTGAGTGCAACTTCTCGGACCACGGTGCCAACCGCCTGGGTGCTTCAGCGCTCATGCAGGGCCTGGCCGATGGCTACTTCGTGATTCCGGCTACCATTGGTGACCAGTTGGCTGCTACCCCTCCCAAGCCGGTTACTACCGACCACCCGGCTTTCGCCGAGGCTAAGGCTGGTGTGCAGGCCCGCGTGGAGCAGCTGCTCAGCATCAAGGGCAACCGCACGCCCGACGAGTTTCACAAAAAGCTCGGACACCTCATGTGGGAGTACTGCGGCATGGCCCGCAACGCCGAAGGCCTGCGCTATGCCAAAGCTGAAATCTCCAAGCTGCGCAAGGAGTTCTGGCAGGATGTGAAGGTGGTAGGCTCGGGTGAAGAAATGAACCAGGCGCTGGAAAAAGCCGGCCGCGTAGCCGACTTCCTGGAGCTGGGCGAACTGATGGTAGACGACGCGCTTGACCGCAACGAAAGCTGCGGCGGTCACTTCCGTGAGGAATACGCGACCGAAGAAGGCGAAGCCCTGCGCCGCGACGACGAGTACGCCTACGTGGCGGCCTGGGAATACATGGGCGACAACCAGCCCGAACGCCTCAACAAGGAAGAGCTGGTGTTTGAGAACGTGAAGCTCACCCAGCGCAGCTACAAGTAATATTGAGCTATGAGTTATGAGTTAAAAGTTATGAGTTGACTATTGCAGTCACTTACAAGCTTTTAGCTCATAACTTTTAACTCATAACTCATACCTAAAAAAATGGCCGGCTCCAACCCCAACGCTAAACCCATGAACCTAACGCTGAAAGTTTGGCGCCAGCCAAACCGTCAGACCGAAGGACAGATTGTTGCTTATCAGGTGAAAGACATTTCACCCGATATGTCGTTTCTCGAAATGCTCGACGTGCTCAACGAGGACCTGCTGCATAAAGGCCAGGACCCGGTGGCCTTTGACCACGACTGCCGCGAGGGTATTTGCGGCTCGTGTGACCTGTTCATCAATGGCCGCTCGCACGGCCCCGAGAAGGGTACGACTACCTGCCAGCTGCACATGCGCAAGTTCTCGGATGGCGACACCATCACCGTCGAGCCTTGGCGCGCTAATGCTTTCCCAGTCAACAAAGACCTGAGCGTGGACCGCTCGGCCTTTGACCGCATCATTCAGGCGGGCGGCTACGTGAGCGTGAACACGGGCGGCGCGCCCGACGGCAACGAGATTCCAATTCCGAAGGAGATTTCTGACCGTGCTTTTGAGGCGGCTACCTGCATCGGTTGCGGTGCGTGCGTGGCAGCCTGTAAGAATGCGTCGGCCATGCTTTTCGTATCGGCTAAGGTATCGCAGCTAGCGCTGCTGCCCCAGGGCCAGGTAGAACGCGCCACCCGCGTTGAAAACATGGTGGCCCAGATGGATATCGAAGGCTTCGGCGCCTGCACCAACATCGGCTCGTGCGCGGCCGAGTGCCCGGTGGGCATCTCGCTCGAAAACATCGCCATTCTAAACCGTGAGTTCCTGACTGCCAAAGCCGCTTCGAATAACCTGGCCTAGGAATTAACCACCTCATTCAAAAAAACCTCCTGGCTGAGCCAG
>CAZZWL010000203.1:0-6857 GCA_964657755.1 uncultured Rhodanobacter sp. | reverse complement strand
GCATCATCGTTGGCACCATGCGGTTCCACCTGCTCGCTTTGCTCGCGCACGAACTGGAAAGTTCGCGCTACTAACCAGGAATCTTAGTGCCAGGTATCGGTTACGCTCTGGCTGCTGCCGCTGGGCGTGAGCGAGTTGTTGGGGTCGCTTTCCCAGAGAATATTCCCCGCGCCATCTTTGCGGAAGTACTTGTACAGCACGTTCGTACCGGTGGTCAGGGGCACGGTGACGGTCCAGTTGGGGTAGGCCGCGCCGCTGAGCTGAATGGCGTTGGCCGTGTTCCAGGAGCCGAGCTGGGCGGTGCTGCCCACGATGTACAGGTTCTGGCCGCTCACGGTGTTGCTGTAGTTGATGGTGAACGCTACCGACGTGTTGCCGGTGGTGCCCGTGCCGCTGCCGCTGGGTACCCACACGGCATACGAGCGCGCATTTACGGGGAAGGTGCCGAGGCCGTTGGCGTCCGTCTTCACGGTGCCGGTGGTGTTGCCGGTGAGGTCGGTGAGGGTGGCGTTTTTGAAGGGGGTAGTGAGGGCCTTGCTGGCGGCGTTGCTGCCGTCATTGAGCAGTTCCAGCAGGCCAGTGTGGCTGGCGTCGCCGGCCCGCGAGTAGGCATACACGTCGGCATCGTCGGCGCTGGTGTACTCGTAGCCCGAGCCAAAGCCGTGCGCCTGCCGAATACCGATGAGCGTCTTAATCTGCGCGCCCAGGCCGTAGTTGTAGTAGTCTTTGTAGAATACGCAGGGGTAGCCCTTCTCGCGGGTTAAGATGTAGCTGTAGGCCAGCATTTTGAGGTTGGCCACCGGCGAGTAGAGCGCGCCGCCCGACTGGTCGGTGTCGTGGTTATCGACGAAGGAAACCGACAGCGCCCCGTTGGCCTCCGTGAAGCCCGCGAATTGCAGCCCGCGCATGTCCCACGAGCCGTTGCCGTTGCTCATGTCGGCAAACGTGTAGTGCAGCGGCACGTCGAACAAGCTCGTGCGCCCGCCCGTGGCCGAGGCGTAGTTGTTGAGGTCGCTCAGGTTACGAAACCACGCCTCGCTCACCGCGAAGCGGCCGCTGCTGCCCTTCACGTTATCCAGCCACGAGTTCACAAACGAGGTGAGCATGTGTTTGGTAGCATCGAGCCGGTAGCCGTCGAGGTTCAGCGTGGTCGTCATCCAGTTGCCCCAGCCGATGGTTTCGTTCACTTGGTTCTGGTCGGCGTAGCGGATTTCCGAGCCCAGCAGGTTGTCGTAGGCATCGCCGTTGGCGTAGGGCTGGAAGTCCCAGGCATTCCACTGGTACCAGCCGTTGTTGGGGGCCTGCTGGGTGCCG
The DNA here is from genome assembly GCA_964657755.1 of uncultured Rhodanobacter sp. Taxonomy (GTDB): domain Bacteria; phylum Bacteroidota; class Bacteroidia; order Cytophagales; family Hymenobacteraceae; genus Hymenobacter. The sequence goes on along the minus strand of CAZZWL010000203.1, from coordinate 5,543 downwards.
TTGAAATTATAATAGTGCCACTGATACGTGCTGTACTTATTGGCCCGGCCGGGGTAGGTGAAGCTCGTGTACACGTTGTAGTTCGTGCCGCCCACCGTGAACTGCTCCTGCGCATCGGCCGAAGTCAAGTGGTTCATTACCATGTCTTCGTACACCTGCATGCCTTGCCCGTGCAGGGCCGCGATGCAGCTTTGCAGCTGGGCCAGGGTGCCGTAGTGCGTGGCCACGGTACCCTTCTGGTTGAACTCGCCCAGGTCGTAGCGGTCGTACACGCCGTAGCCCACGTCGTTGGCGCCGCTGCCTTTGTAGGCGGGGGGTAGCCACAGGGCCGTGATGCCCGCGCTTTTCAGCTCGCTGGCTTTGCCGCCCAGCACCTGCCACCAGGTTTGGCCGCTGGTGGTTTGGGGCACGTCCCAGTAAAAGCCCTGCATCAGCACGCCGTTGGCGGTGGTGGCGCTGCTGCCGGTGCTCAGGCTGGCGGGCGCGGGCGCGGAGGGGGTAGCAATTTCTTTGGCGCAGCCGGCCAGCAGCACGGTGGCTACCAGCGAAGCGCAGCCCGCGCTTCGGGAAAAATTGGACATAGGAAAATGGAGTAGGGTGGGAAAAGAAAACCGGGCCGGCGGCCGGCCCGGCCAAAGCGCAGGGGGTAGGCGGCCTAGCTAGGCACCCACACCGACCAGCTGCGGCCGTTGACGGGGAAGTTGCCGTAGCCGTTGGCATCGGTGGTGATGGTGCCGGCGTAGTTGCCGGTCTTGTCCGTCAACGTGGCGCTTTTGAAGGGCGACGTGAGGCCCTTGCTGGCGGCATTGCTGCCATCGTTGAGAACGAGCATCAGGCCCTTGTGGCTGGCGTCGCCGGCCCGCGAGTAGGCGTAGTAGTCGGCATCATCGGCGCTGGTGTACTCGTAGGCCGCGCCGTAGGCATTGGCCTTGCGCAGGAGGCTCAGGGTTTTAATCTGCGCGCCCAGGCCATACTCGTAGTAGTCGCGGTAGAACACGCAGGGATAGCCCTTCTCGCGGGTCAGGATGTAGGCGTAGGCCAGCATCTTGAGGTTAACCACCGGCGAATTCAGGCCGCCCGGCGTGTCGGTATCGTGGTTGTCGACGAAGGAAACCGACAGGGTAGGGTTGGCTTCGGTAAAGCCCGCGAACTCCAGCCCGCGCATATCCCAGGCGCCGTTGCCATCGCTCATGGCCTTGAAGGTGTAGTGCAGCGGCACGTCAAACAGGCTGGTGCGCCCGCCCGTAGCCGAGGCGTAGTCATTGAGCTGGCTCACGCTATTAAACCACACCTCGCTCACGGCAAAGCGCGCGCCCTTCACGTTGTCGAGCCAGTTGTTGAAGAAGGCCGTCTGAATGTGCTTGGCCGCGTCGATGCGGTAGCCGTCCAGCCCGAGCTTAGTCGTGAGCCAGTTGCCCCACTTAATGGTTTCGGTGGCCTGGTTCGCGTCGGCATAGCGCACCTCGCAGCCCATGAGATTATCGTAGGCGTCGCCGTTGTTGTAGGGCTGAAAATCCCAGGGATTCCATTGCAGCCAGCTGTTGTTGGCCCCCTGCTGCGCCCCGTTGAAGTTGTAGTAGTGCCACTGGTACGTGCTGTACGTGGTGCCCCGGCCGGGGTAGTTGAAGCCGGTGTATACGTTGAAATTCTGACCGTTATAGCTGAAGCTCTCCTGGTAGTCGGCCCCCATGAGGTGGTTCATCACCACGTCTTCGTACACCTGAATGCCCTTGCCGTGCAGGGCCGCGATGCAGCTTTGCAGTTGGGCCAGCGTGCCGTAGTGCGTGGCCACGGTACCCTTCTGGTTGAACTCGCCCAGGTCGTAGCGGTCATACACGCCGTAGCCCACGTCGTAGCCGCCGGCGCTGCCCTTGTAGGCGGGCGGCAGCCACATTGCCGTGATGCCGGCCGCGCTCAGCTCGCTGGCTTTGCTGCCCAGGTTTTGCCACCAGGTGCCGGCCGAGGTGCTGCCGGGCACGTCCCAGTAAAAGCCCTGCATAAGCACGCCGTTGACGGCGGTGGCGTTGGTGGCAGTGGTGGGGATAGGGGCGGGGCTGGCGCCCGGCGCAACCGTTTCCTTGGCGCAGCTGGCCAGGAATAGCAAGGCGGCCGCGCCGGCAAGGCGCGCCAGCCCGGAGTAGGGGAGTAGCATGAAAACGGGGTGGGAAAAGGACGCCGCAATGTTAAGAAATCTTTCAGATTTTATCATAATAAAATTTAGACTTTTTTTAGTATGATTAAAAATAAATGAAGTTCTTTGCCCCGTTAATAAGTGCCGCGAAAAAGATATTTCTCGTGGATTTTATGCCTTTAATAGCTCTAAATAACCTTTTTGTCGCCATCGGCTGCCGCAATCGTTTGTGGCGGCCGCGCTCGTACGTTGCGGTGCAGGATTGAACAATTAAGAGTAGGTCGTGAGTCAATTACTTATCCGCGCTCCTGCCCTTTACTTTGGGGGCGCAGCAACCCCAACGGCTGATTCGCAGTTTTAAAACGAGTATCTTGGCGGCTACAGTAGCCGCTGCTTTCTCTTTCACGCGCCCCATGATTGCCCACATTCCCGCTGCCGACCGCCACCACGCCGCCCCCGTTGCCTGGCTTAGCTCATATTTCCTGTTCTCGTTCGCCGATTACTTCGACCGGCACAACCAGCATTTTGGGCCGCTGCGGGTCTTTAACGACGACACGGTGGCGCCGCAAAACGGCTTTCCGCAGCACCCGCACTCCGAGATGGAAATCGTGACGCTGGTGCTCGAAGGCGAAGTGAGCCACGAGGATACCCTGGGCAACCGCACGGCCATTACGGCCGGCGAAGTGCAGCGCATGACGGCCGGTACCGGCGTGGCCCACAGCGAGATGAACCGCCAGGCGAAGCCGCTGCACCTCTACCAGCTCTGGTTTGTGCCCAGTCAGAAGGGCCTGGCTCCGAGCTACGAGCAAAAAGATTTGGGCTTTTTGAAGGGCAAAAGCAACGAGCTGGTGCCACTCGTAACCGGCCAGCGGGTGCTTGAAGATGTAGTTTATATGAATTCAAACAGCACCGTTTACTGGAGTAACCTGGAATGTGGGAAGACCGTGACGTTCAAAACTTTCCCAATCAGACTTACCTTTATTTACGTGAAGCAGGGTAGCCTTACCGTGAACGGCATCGAGCTTGGCCCCAACGACCAAGCCCGCATCGATGCCGAAAATGTGTTGGCGATTGAAGCTACCAAGGATGCCCAGTTTATTCTTATTGACCTGCCCGGCAGCGAGGCGAATTATTGAGTATTGATGACTATTACGACTACCCACTTCCCTGATGCGCTGATACCCCCGCACGACGCTGCCCGGCTGCGTACGCTGCATCAGTATCAGATTGTGAACACTACCCCGGAGCAGATTTTTGACGACTACGTAGCGTGGTCGGCCCTGCTGTTTGGCGTGCCCATTTCGCTCATCTCCCTCGTCGATGCCGACTACGTGTGGTTTAAGGCGGTGGCCGGCGCTTCGGGTATTCCGGGGTTGGTGCGCAACGAAAGCATGTGCTCGGCGGCCATCCTGGTGAGCGAGCAGGTAGTGGTATCCGATTATAAGCCTGAAAGCTGCCGCCTTATCAAGCCCGATGTGGCTCAGGCTATTGGCCTTAATTTTTACGCCGGCGCGGCGCTCATAGCCTCCGATGGGGCCCGCCTGGGGATGCTGGCCATCATTGCCCGCGAGGTGCGTGGCTTCACAGCCGCCGAGGCGCACCTGCTTACCCGCCTGGCGGCCTTGGTGAGCCAGACCATTGAGCTACGCTACCACTACCTGGCTACGAGCCAGGCAGCGGAGTGGGCCGATGCGCAGAATGAGCTAACCAAAGCCCTGGACGACAATTCGGCCCTGGCCCGCTACCTCGCTTCCCGCCACCAGGGCATCGACTTTAGCAACGAAGAAGTTGTGCAACCCATCATGCGGCGGCTCGCGAGCGTAGCGCGGGTGCTGGAGCGGCGCCTGGAGTAGGCAGGGGCTCACTTGCTGGCGGGCGCGGGCAGGGGCTTAAAAACCAGGCGAAACGCTTGCAGCGCGGCCGGGTGGTAAATAGTTTGGTGCGTTTCGGCCGGTAAGGACGCGTAGTGCCACCCGATGGCCGGGTTGGCCCCCGCGCGCAGCGTGGCCGCCAGGCGGCGCGTAGCTTCCGCAATGTCGGGTTGGCTGCTGGCGGCTAAGTAGAGCGTCTTGGTGGGCCCCGCGTAGGCCCGTAGCAAGTGGTCGGCCTGGTTGGTTAGGTAGTTCGTGTTCCACCACAGGCTCGGGTCGAAGGCGAGGTAAGTGGTGAATAAATCGGGCTCCAGCAAAAGCGTTTCGACTACGAAGAGCCCGGCCAGCGACTCGCCTACGATGGCCGTTTCGGGGGTAGTGCGGTAGCGCTGCCGGATGGCGGGCATCAGCTCGGTACGAATAAAGCGGCGAAAAGCAGCCGAGCCGCCCACGCGCGGGGCAATTTTACGGTCTTCCGCGTTGGTGGTGGGGCCGGTGAGGTCGCGCCGCCGCTCGGTGTTTTCGATGCCTACCAGCAGGAAAGGCCGCATCGACTCATCGCCCACCAGCACTTCCACCAGGCCCGCTACGTGCAGAAAATCCTCCTTTATTCCGCCGTCGGGCATGTAGAGCACGGGCAGCGGCTGGCCGGTAGTGCCGGCGTAGCCCGGCGGCGCGTACACGTTGATACGCCGGGTTTCGCCCAGCACCTCCGACGCGATAATGAACGTTTCGCCAATGCAGAGGGGGGTAGGGGCGGTTTGGGCGTAAGTAGGCTGGCGTACGGCCCCATAAGCTAGCAGTAGTAATACTGACCCTAGCCGAGTGAAGTATAAAAAATATGCCGTGGTCTTTTTCATGAAATTACAGTACGCCAAACGGGCAGTACAAATTCTTCAGTCGCTACTTGCGTTGCTGCCAACTGCCCAGAGGCTGAATTGGGTTCAAAAAGATTTTCGTCGAAAATCAAATATTTCTGTGTAAGAAATTCCTGCACTACAACCGACAAACCGACTAGCCGGAGCGGACAGCTAAAAGGTAGCTTTGCTGCTGCCGACACCAAGCTAAACCGCAACTGCATAGCCTGCGCATCGTGCCAGCAGTAAAACTGCATTGGGTATTGGCTACCCCGCTGTTGCTGTAGTTGCTGGCGCTTACCAGCCAGCACCTTTTTAAGCCACTCCTTAACGGCTGGTGCTGTGAGCAAGGATAACCCAGACTCGGCTAGCCCCAAATAAAACAAGTTTTCGTTTGCCTCCTCTAACACATTACCCGAAGTATGCAAAGGCTGTGTTAGGGCGTCTAATAAAAGTGAATCAAGGGCTTTTAACATTGATATAAATCAACTATACGTGCTAAATTATGTATTTACGTTGCTTAGTTCTACGCTTGCCGGTAGGGTCATCAGCGGTTGCAAGTAATCGACTAGCGCGGACTGCTAAGTTCTCGCCGGTTTTTTCCTTGAGCACCGGCCGGGGCCGGGCAAAACGAAATGCAGCATGGCGCGTTTTCATGCCCGAAAGGTAGGCGGCTGCCCGGCT
>CAZZWL010000202.1:0-7181 GCA_964657755.1 uncultured Rhodanobacter sp. | reverse complement strand
CGAAGCATCTTTACCGCTCCATTCAACGAGGCGGTAGAGATGCTTCGGCAGGCGGACGCCAGATGAGCATGACGTTCTTTCGTAAAAAAGACGAACAGTTACCCTTACTCCACCGTCACCGATTTGGCCAGGTTGCGGGGCTGGTCCACGTTGCAGCCGCGCAGCACGGCAATGTGGTAGCTCAGCAGCTGCAAGGGAATAACGGACACCAGCGGCATGAGAATTTCCGAGGTAGCGGGCACTTCGATTACGAACTCCGCCATCGCGGGGATGGTCGTGTCGCCCTCCGTCACCACGGCAATGATGCGGCCTTTGCGGGCCTTCACTTCCTGAATGTTACTCACGACCTTCTCGTACGAGCTGTCCTTGGTCGCGATTACGACCACCGGCATGTTCTCGTCGATGAGGGCGATGGGGCCGTGCTTCATCTCCGCAGCGGGGTAGCCCTCGGCATGGATATAGCTGATTTCCTTGAGCTTAAGCGCACCCTCCAGGGCTACCGGGAAGTTGTAGCCCCGGCCCAGGTACAGGAAATTGGGCACGTCCTTAAACGTTTCGGCAATCTCCTGAATCTCGGCGTCGAGCTTCAGTGCCTTCTCGACCTTGGTCGGAATATTGTGCAGCTCCGTCGTCAGCTCGCGCAGCTTGGTATCGGAGAGCGTACCCCGGCGCTGGCCAATGCACATGGCCAGCAGCGTCAGCACCGTTACCTGGGCCGTGAAGGCTTTGGTGGAGGCCACGCCGATTTCGGGGCCGGCGTGGGTGTAGGCGCCGGCGTCGGTGGCGCGGGCAATGCTGCTGCCCACCACGTTGCAGATGCCAAAGATGGTCGCGCCTTTGCTCTTGGCCAACTCCAGGGCGGCCAGGGTGTCGGCCGTTTCGCCACTCTGCGAGATGGCAATCACGATGTCGCGCTCCGAGATAACCGGGTTGCGGTAGCGAAACTCCGACGCGTATTCCACTTCGACCGGAATGCGGGCCAGGTCCTCAATCAGGTATTCGGCCACCAGGCCGGCGTGCCAGCTCGTGCCGCACGCCACGATGATGATGCGCTGAGCATTCACAAACTTCTGCTCGTAGGCCCGGAAACCGGCCATGTTCAGGTGGCTACCCCCCATTTCGAGGCGGCCGCGCATCGAATCAAGGATGGAGCGCGGCTGCTCAAAAATCTCCTTGAGCATAAAGTGCTCGTAGCCACCCTTTTCGATACTATCCAGCTCCAGTTCCAGGCGCTGGATATAGGGCGTCTGCACCACGTCTTCGCGCGAGCGAATGGCCAGCTGCCCATCCTTGATAACGGCTAGCTCGTAGTCGTTGACGTACACCACTTCGTTGGTATACTCGATGATGGGGGTAGCGTCTGAGGCGACGAAAAACTCGCCCTCCCCAATGCCAATGACCAGCGGCGAGCCCTTGCGGGCCGCAATAAGCTGGTCGGGCTCATCCTTGCTGAGCACCACAATGGCGTAGGCCCCTACCACTTCGTGCAGCGCCAGGCGCACGGCCTCCTCCAGCGTGCAGGTATTCTGCGTTTGAATCTCCTCAATCAGATTGACAAATACTTCGGTATCCGTGTCGGAGTGAAATACGTGGCCTTGCTGCTCAAGGTGCGTTTTCAGGGCCGCGTAATTCTCAATAATGCCGTTATGAATGATGGCAATGCGCTCCGAGGTAGAGTAGTGCGGGTGGGCGTTCACGTCGTTGGGCTCGCCGTGGGTGGCCCAGCGGGTGTGGCCCATGCCCACCGTGGCGTGGGTATCCTTGGTAGCCAGGAAGTTTTCGAGCTCCGCCACTTTGCCCTTCTTTTTGTACACGCTCAGCGTACCATTAAGGAGCGCCACGCCGGCCGAGTCATAGCCCCGGTATTCGAGACGGTGTAATCCTTTGAGGATAATGGGGCAGGCCTCACGATGGCCCAGATACGCTACGATGCCGCACATGGCAATTAGGATAAGTAATGAATTGAAAAGAAATAAGGTCGGCTTAGCTTAACAGCAGGCTCGCTAAGCAATTTTCCAGCCACTAGGGCAGCTAGCTATATAAAAACCGGCCGCCAGCCCGCTTACAGCGTGGCCAGGGGCCGGCTACCAGAACGCGAAGTTACGCCTTTATTGCTACAACTGAGAATAGGGTCCGGACCCGGCTTTTATGCAATTGGCCAGCCCGCCGGGGCTGGCCAATAAAGCGGAGTGGAGCAGTGCGAAGTGGCTTAGCTGGCCAGTTCGTCGTACAGGGCCTGGTAGGACGAGAGCAGGTTTTCGTCGGTTGCGACCTGGCTCAGGCGCTTGTGCGAGGCGTATTCCTTGAACAGGCCGTTGAGGTTGTCCGAAAAGTCTTCGTCCGAGCGCACGACCGTGTCGGCGTACTGCATGCCCAGCTTCACAAAGCCCGAGAAGTCGGCCGACTTGAGCGAAGTCAGCATATCGTCGTCGATGTCGAGCATCTTGGCCTTCTCGACCAAGTTGCCCTCAAATTTATCCAGGAACTCGTTGTTGTAGACCGTGAATACCGACTTGGCATCTTTGAAAACCGGGTCTTTCTTGTAAGTCGTTTTCAGGTACAGCGGAATGAGCGAGGTCATCCAGTCGTTGCAATGCACGATATCGGGCGACCAGCCGAGTTTCTTCACCGTTTCGAGCACTCCCTTGCAGAAGAAGATGGCGCGCTCGTCATTGTCGAGGTAAAACTTATCGTTCTTGTCGACCAGGGCCGACTTGCGGTGGAAGTAATCCTCGTTGTCGATGAAATAAACCTGTAGCTTCGCGGTCGGAATGGAAGCCACCTTAATGACCAGCGGCTTTTCGTCGTCGCCCACGGCAATGTTGATGCCCGAGAGACGCACTACTTCGTGCAGCCGGTTCTTGCGCTCATTGATAATGCCGAAACGAGGCACGAAAATCCGGATTTCGGCCCCCATCTCCTGCATGCCGGCCGGCAGGCGGCGCAGCAGCTCCGCTACCTTCGTAGTCTGGAGGAAAGGGTCAATTTCGGTGGCCGCGTATAGGATGCGCAACTTCGACATATCAGATGAATTAAAGGATTTAGAACGGGCCATAGATTGGCTCCACAAAATTACGCATTTTTTCTCGGATTTTCAATAAAATTCGCTTAACCCTATCGTTCTCTCGCTTAGCTTAATGCACATTTTTACCACCGCCGCTGAGTTGCGTACTTACACTGAAGCTCAGCGCCACGCCGGCCGCCGCCTGGCCCTGGTGCCGACGATGGGTGCCCTGCACGACGGCCACTTGCAGCTGGTGCAGGCCGCGGCCGCGCGGTGCGACGGGGTTATCGCCAGCGTATTCGTCAATCCTACCCAGTTCAACAACCCCGACGACCTGCGCCTCTACCCCCGCGTGCCCGAGCAAGATGCCGCCTTGCTGGCCCCGGCCGGCTGCACGGCGCTTTTCCTACCCCCCGTGGCCGAGGTGTACCCGCAGCCCACGGTGCTGCGCTTCGACTTTGGCCCGCTGGAGCAGGTGATGGAGGGCGCCCACCGGCCCGGCCATTTTAACGGGGTAGCCACGGTGGTGAGCAAGCTGTTTCACCTGGCCCGGCCGCACGTGGCGTACTTCGGGCAGAAGGATTTTCAGCAGGTGGCCGTGGTGCGGCAGCTGGTGGCCGACCTGTCGTTTGACCTGGAGCTAGTGGTGTACCCCACGGTGCGCGAGGCCGATGGCCTGGCCATGTCGTCGCGCAACCGCCGCCTTTCACCCGAGGCACGGGCCGTAGCGCCCCTCATCTACCGCGTGCTACAGCAGGCCGCGTTGCGCGTGCAGGGGGGGGTAGGGCCGGCTGAAGTGCAGCAAGCTGCGCTCGCCGAGCTACAGCAGTCGCCGGATTTTACGCCTGAGTACTTTGAAGTGGCCGACGCAAAGACCTTGCAGCCGCTGAGCCACTACGAGGCCGGCCGGGCCGTAGTGCTGTGCGTGGCGGCCCACCTGGGCGGCGTGCGGCTGATTGATAACGTGGTAGTGGATTAACCTGAAAAGAGGGGGTAGGGAATAACGGGTTACTACTTAGGTAATAACCCGTTATTCCCTACCCCCTCTTTTGGACTCAAGCAGGCTATTAGCCGCGCGCTAGGCCGTAGTCGATTTCGGTATTATCGCCCAGGTTGAGGCTGTGGTTGAGGCCTTTGAAGGAGGCGTCGGAGCCCACGATGCAGTCACTCATCACGGCCGAGCTGAGCTCGGAGTAGGAGCCAATGATGCTGTCGCTGACGATGGTGTGGCGGATGATGGTGCGGTCGCCAATGGCCACGTTGGGGCCGATGATGGCGTGCTCGATGCGGCAGCCCGTGCCAATGCTGACCGGCGGAATAATAACCGTATTTGGAAACTCGGGATAGGCGCGCACTTCCCGAAACTCGGGGCGGTCGAGCAGGCGGGCGTTGGCTTCGAGCAGGGTTTCCTTGCGGCCGCAGTCAAACCAATTATCTACGGTGGTGGTGAGCATGGGCTCGCCCTCCTCGATGAGGTGCATGAGCGCATCAGTGAGCTGGTACTCCTCGTGGGTGCGGCGGCCGGTGCTGATGAGCCACTCCAGCGACTCGGCCAACTTTTCGGCGTTGGCGATTTTGTAGAGGCCCACCAGGGCGTAGTTCGACTTCGGAATGCGGGGCTTCTCCACCACGCGGCTCACCCGGCCGTTGTCGGCGGTTTCGACGAGGCCAAAGAGGCTGGGGGTTTTTACTTCTTTCACGGCCAGCACCGAGCCGGGGTGGCGCAGCATGGCGGGCAGGTCCACGTCCACGATAGTATCGCCCAGCATGATGAGCACGCCGTCGGGGTCGTGGCGAAACGTGTCGCGGGCTACCCACAGCGCGTGGCCCAGGCCCTCGCGCGGCTCCTGCACCACGAAGGTGGCATCGAGCTCGGGGTAGTAGCGGCGCACGTACTGCTCAATCTTTTCGCCCAGGTAGCCGATAATAAAAACAAACTCGGTGAGGCCAGCGCCAAGCAACCGGTCAATGATGTGGCCCAGGATGGTGTTGCCAGCCACCGGCACCAGGCTTTTGGGCTGGGTATGGGTGTGCGGGCGCAGGCGCGAGCCGATGCCGGCAACGGGAATAATAGCTTTCATGGTCGAAGGAGGCAAAGGCGGAAAAGCAGAACCGTACAACCGTTGCCGAGCGGCTACGTACTTTGCGCCGGTCGAGCACCACAACCGCCACCGCCCGGTAGTGGTTGCGGCCACTAAGTTCTTTTCTTTCTCACCGCTAGGCCTCAAAGCTAGAGCCCAGCACTTAGAAAACCCTCATTCTGATGAAACGCCTTCTCCTCTATTTTGCCGCACTGGTGACCCTGCTCTCGCAATCGTCGTGCGGCTACAACGGTATGGTGCAGCGCGACCAGGCCGTTAAAAGCCAGTGGGCCAACGTTCAAAGTGCCTACCAGCGCCGCTCCGACCTCATTCCGAACCTCGTGAACACGGTGAAGGGCGCCGCTAATTTTGAAAAGTCTACCCTTGAAGGGGTTATCGAAGCCCGCGCCAAAGCCACCAGCGTGCAGCTGAATGCCGACCAGCTAACGCCCGAAAACCTTCAGAAATTTCAGGCCGCGCAGAGCCAGCTTTCGTCCGGGCTGGGCCGCCTGCTGGCCGTGAGCGAGAATTACCCTGAGCTGAAAGCCAATGCCAACTTTCAGGAATTGCAGGCTCAGATTGAAGGAACCGAGAACCGCATCAACGTGGAGCGCAACAAGTTCAACGGGGACGTAAATGACTACAACACCTTCACGCGCTCGTTCCCGAACAACCTGTTTGCGGGCATGTTTGGCTTCCCGCCCAAAGGCTATTTCGAGGCCGATGCCTCGGCTAAGGAAGCGCCCAAAGTTGACTTTGGCGACATGGGCGGGGGCAACACGCCGGCCGGCAGCAAATAGAGTTAAAAGTTATGAGTTAAGGGGCTGTGGGAAAGTAAGACGATGAAGAAACTCTTTATCATTCTACTTCCTCTCAGCTTCTTAACTCTTCTTTTTTAACTCATAACTCCTAACTTTTAACTCATAACTCACCCATGACCCACCCCCTCACGCCCGCCCAGGAAGCCGCGCTGGTGGCCGCCATCAAGGCGGCCGAGCTACAAACGTCGGGTGAAATCCGACTGCACCTGGAAGACAAGTGCCCTACCCCGGAGCCGCTCGACCGGGCCGCCCAGGTGTTCGCGGAACTGAAGATGCACCGCACCAAGCTGCGCAACGGCGTGCTGTTTTACTTGGCGTGGCAAACGCGGCAGTTTGCGGTGGTGGGCGATGCGGGCATCAACTCGGCCGTGCCCGACGATTTTTGGGAAGACGTGAAGGAAACCGTGGTGGGCCACTTTCGGCAGGAGCAGTACGTGGCTGGCCTGGAGCGCGGCATCCGACTGGTGGGCGAGCAGCTCCGGCAGTTTTTCCCCTACGACGCGGCCACCGACATCAACGAGCTGGACGATGATATTTCTTACGGCGACGACGCCCCTACCCCCTCCCGCTAGCCGATGAATACCTTATCTACCCGGCGCAGGGCCCCACGCGGGCTGGCTTGGGCTTGGCTGCTGCTCCTGCTGCTAAGCCTGGCTGCCCATGCCCAAACGGTGCCGCCGCGCCCTGACCCGCCGCGCCTCGTCAACGACCTGGCGGGCCTCATGCAGCCCCAGGAAGTAGCGGCGCTGGAGCAAAAGCTGGTGACCTACAATGACAGTACGTCGTCGCAAATCGCGGTCGTAACCGTGCCTTCGCTCGGCGGCAACGACATTGCTGACTACGCCCAGAAGCTGTACGAAAGCTGGGGCATCGGCCGCAAGGGCAAGGACAACGGCATTCTGGTGCTGGTGGCCGCGCAGGAGCACCAAGCGCGCATTCAGACCGGCTACGGCCTCGAAGGCGCCGTGCCCGACGCCCTGGCCAAGCGCATTATCAGCAATACGCTGGTGCCGGCCTTCAAGCAAAACCAGTACTACGCGGGCCTCGACCGCGGCACCGACCAGCTCATTGCCCTGGCCAAAGGTGAGTATAAAGCCGACCCCGCCGACGCTCAGGGCGGCGACCGCGATTCGTCGGGCTCGGGCATTGGCTTCTGGGTTATTATCGGCGTGCTGGTGCTCGTTTTTCTGCTGCGCTCGCGCGGCGGGGGCGGCGGGCGCGGCGGCATCGGCGGCGGCTTCATCCCCCCCATCATCTTCGGCGATTTTTCGGGGG
>CAZZWL010000201.1:0-7183 GCA_964657755.1 uncultured Rhodanobacter sp. | reverse complement strand
GGCCGGGGTTTTCGAGCGGGCTGATAGCGTGCGCAAAGCGCATCTGCTGGCCATTGGTTTGCTCATTTTTCAGCTGGGTGCGCAGGTCGTCAACCGACAGGGCGCGAATTTCTTCGTTTTTCATCGGATTAAGCAACGTTATCTACGTAGTCGCGACGAACTACAAAAGAGGTACGAACCGGCAGCTTTTGAGCAGCTAGACGCAGCGACTCTTTTGCGGTTTCGAGGCTCACGCCATCCGATTCAAACATGATTTGGCCAGGCTTCACGCAGGCTACCCAATACTCGGGTGAACCTTTGCCCTTACCCATCCGCACTTCAGCAGGCTTCTTGGTAATTGGCTTATCTGGGAAAATGCGAATCCATACTTGCCCTTCGCGTTTCATGGCACGGGTCATGGCAATACGAGCAGCCTCAATCTGGCGAGCCGTAATCCAAGAAATTTCCAGTGACTTAAGCGCGAACGAACCGAAGTCTATGGAGCTGCCGCGGTAGGCTAGGCCTGTTACGCGACCCTTTTGCATCTTGCGATACTTGGTCCTTTTCGGTTGTAACATTTGAGTAAAAAAAGAAAACTTGAAAAATATTAGCAGTGAACCGTACCCTGAACGAAATGATTCAGGATACGGCTCAGACTAGTTTACTATAACCTAGCGACGGGGGCCGCCACCTTGGCCGCCACGGTTGCCACCACCAGCGGGGCCACCACCTTGACCACCACGGGGAGCACCGCCACCCTGGCCGCCACGGGGGCCACCACCAGCTGCACCGTCACGACGCGGGCCACGGTCGCCATCGCGACGCGGACCACGGTCGTTGCGGTCACCATCACGGCGCGGGCCACGGTCGCCACCACGGCCACCACGGTCATCACCACCCTGCTGACCAGCAGGCACTTGATTTGGCGAGAGGTCGGGCTTACCGAATACCTCACCGCGCATTACCCACACCTTGATTCCGATTTTGCCATATACCGTTTGGGCTTCTGACAAAGCATAGTCGATGTCGGCACGCAGCGTGTGCAGCGGGGTACGACCTTCTTTGTACTGCTCCGAGCGAGCAATTTCAGCACCACCTAGGCGGCCACCACACTGAATTTTGATGCCTTCAGCACCAGCCCGCATAGCAGCCTGGATAGACATCTTCATAGCGCGACGGAACGAGATACGAGCAGCCAGCTGCTGAGCGATGCTCTCGCCTACTAGACGAGCGTCCAGTTCGGGGCGCTTAATCTCGAAGATGTTGATTTGAACGTCCTTCTTGGTGATTTCCTTGAGTTCGTCCTTAATCTTATCTACTTCCTGGCCGCCTTTACCGATTACCACACCCGGACGAGCCGTGTTGATGGTGATGGTAATCCGCTTCAGGGTACGCTCAATAACGATGCGCGAGATACCACCCTTTTGGATACGGGCGTTGATGTACTTGCGAATTTTCTCGTCTTCAACGAGTTTGTCGGCAAAATCCTTGCCGCCGTACCAGTTTGAGTCCCAGCCTTTAATAACGCCGAGTCGGAAACCGACGGGATTTACTTTCTGTCCCATGATAGATTAAGCGTTGGCGGGGGTTTCAGTGGGGGTAGCAGCTGCGAGGCGAGTCAAAGCATTTAGCTCTTTCTTCGACATCTGCGACTCACGCTGCGGACCAACCGTCAGCGTGATGTGGTTCGAGCGCTTGCGAATGCGGTGACCACGGCCCTGGGGGGCGGGGCGCAGGCGCTTCAGCTGACGTCCTTCGTCCACCGAAATCTCGGTTACACAAAGGTTGGCGTCTTCGATGCGCTCCTCGGGGTTCTTCTGCTGCCAGTTGGCCAGGGCCGACAGGAGCAGCTTCTCAACGCGCTCAGCGCCCGAGTTAGCCTCGAAGCGGAGCAGACCGAGGGCCTGGGTTACGCGCTTACCGCGAACCAGATTGGCTACCAGGCGCATCTTGCGCGGCGAGGTAGGCACGTTACGGAGTTTGGCTACTGCTTCCATCTTAACGCTTGCCTTTATCTTTTTTGGCGACGTGACCACGGAAGTTGCGCGTGGGCGCAAACTCGCCGAGCTTGTGGCCGACCATGTTTTCAGTTACATAGACCGGGATGAACTTGTTCCCGTTGTGGACTGCGAAGGTGTGCCCCACGAAGTCAGGCGAAATCATCGAGCGGCGCGACCAAGTCTTTACCACCGACTTCTTGCCAGCGCTTTCCAGCGCTTCTACCTTTTTCTCGAGCCGGAAGTCAATGTACGGCCCTTTTTTGAGTGAACGTGCCATATATTACTTCTTGCCTTTGCGGCTGACAATCAGGTTCTCAGAATACTTGTTCTTGTTGCGGGTCTTCTGACCCTTAGCGAAGATACCGTTGCGGCTACGTGGGTGACCACCCGACGATTTACCTTCACCACCACCCATTGGGTGGTCAACAGGGTTCATGGCTACACCACGAACACGGGGACGACGACCAGCCCAACGATTGCGACCGGCTTTGCCCATCACAACGTTCATGTGGTCACCGTTCGATACCGTACCAACCGTAGCGGTGCAGGTAACGAGTACCATACGCATCTCGCCGGAAGGCAGCTTGAGGGTAGCGTAACGCTCTTCGCGGGCTACGAGCTGGGCATAGGTGCCAGCCGAGCGAGCGATAGCGGCACCTTGACCAGGCTGCAACTCGATGTTGTGCACGATAGTACCGAGGGGCATTTCGCGGAGCGGCAACGCATTGCCAACTTCGGGAGCTACACCGGGGCCCGATACGATAACGGTATCTACATTCAGGCCAGCGGGGGCAATGATGTAGCGCTTCTCGCCGTCGGCGTAGTGCAGCAAGGCAATACGAGCGGTACGGTTAGGGTCGTACTCAATGGTCTTCACCGTGGCCGGAACACCGGCTTTGTCACGCTTGAAGTCTACGATACGATACTGGGTCTTATGTCCACCGCCGATGTAGCGGTTCGACATTTTACCCGAAGAGTTACGGCCGCCGCTCTTTTTGAGCGAGGTCAGCAACGACTTCTCCGGCGTCGACGTGGTTAGTTCGTCGAAGGCCGGGGCCACGCGGAAGCGTTGGCCTGGCGTGGTTGGTCTGAGTTTTTTAAGTGCCATTACTAGCTAGTTGGGCTTTTGCGGCGAAGGCAATTAGATATTGCCGTAGAAATCGATGATATCACCGTCCTTCAGGGTCACGACGGCTTTTTTGCCGTGGGCGCGACGACCCGAAACCTGGCCACCTTTGGTAGCCTTCGACTTGATTTTGCCAATCGTGCGCATTGTGTTGATGCCGGTCACGGTGACGCCATAAAGCTGCTCGATGTCTTTTTTAATCTGCACCTTGTTGGCCGTGCGTTCCACTTCGAATACGTAGCGGCCGGTTTCGGTGAGGCTGGTAGCCTTCTCGGTGATAATGGGGCGTTTTAGCGTGCTCATTATTCGGCGGAGTTATTAGCGGTCTCGGTATACAGTTGCTCCAGCGAGCGCAGGCCATCCTCGCTCAAGAGCAGGGTGTCGGTGTTCAGCAGGTCATGGGTGTTGAGGCCCACAGCGGTCGAAATCTTCACCTTTTGCACGTTACGGGCGCTAAGGAGCAGGTTTTTGTCGGCAGCTTCGCCGGCCACATACAAGGTCTTGCGACCATTGTTGAGCTTCAGGCCATCTAGTACGGCCACGAAGTCCTTCGTGCGGGGAGCGCTGAACGCCAGGTTTTCAACCAAAGCTACTTTGCCATCGCGAGCCAGCACCGAAAGGGCCGACAGACGCGCAACGCGCTTGGTTTTCTTGTTTAGCTTGAAGCTGTAGTCACGCGGGCGCGGACCAAACATGCGGCCACCACCTACGAACACACCCGACTTCATCGAACCAGCACGGGCACCACCGGTGCCTTTCTGCTTCTTCAGTTTCTTGGTGGTGCGGGAGATTTCGGCGCGCTCCTTCGATTTGTGCGTACCCTGGCGCTGGTTAGCCAGGTACTGCTTCACGTCGAGGTACATGACGTGCTCGTTCGGCTCGTGGCCGAACACGGCGTCGGACAGCGTAACCTTACGGCCGGTGTCTTCGCCTTTGCTATTGAATACGGACAGTTCCATCTCTAGTAAGCTTAGCAGGTTATTTCTCCAGGAACACGTAGCCATTCTTGGCACCGGGCACTGAGCCGCTTACCAGAATCAGATTCTTGTCAGCGACAATACGCATCACCTTCAGGTTCTGAATCTTGACGCGGTCGGTACCCATGCGGCCACCCATGCGCATTCCTTTGAATACGCGCGAAGGCCACGAGCACGCACCGATAGAACCAGGGTGACGCAGACGGTTGTGCTGACCGTGGGTTTGACCACCCACGCCTTGGAAGTTGTAGCGTTTTACAACACCCTGGAAACCTTTGCCTTTCGAGGTACCAACTACGTCAACGAACTCACCTTCTTCGAACAGCGTGGTTTCAACCGTGCTGCCTAGCGTGAAAGTGGCGATGTCGTCGGTGCGGAACTCAACGAGGCGTTTCTTGGGGGTGGTGCTGGCTTTGGCGAAGTGGCCAGCCAGGGCCTTAGTGGTACGTTTAGCCTTCTTCTCGCCATAAGCGAGCTGAACAGCGTTATAGCCGTCGTTTTCGACAGTTTTAACCTGCGTCACTACGCACGGACCCGCTTCGATGAGCGTGCAGGGAATGTTTTTCCCGTCCGGAGTGAAGAGGCTTGTCATACCGATTTTCTTACCGATGATGCCAGGCATTCTAGTGGATATTAAATGACACAAAAAGAAAAGGCCCGAGTGGCCTTTTCGCTAAGGGAGTGCAAAGGTAGGAGTTTTACCTGAGAAAAACCAAAATAAGTTAGAAAATAATTTCCTATCAGGCTGTTAGCTATTAGCCTGCATCAGTGATTCTACGCTAGCTGAGCCTGTGGCAATACCAGTTTCTCCTCTTTATCGCCTTCTCCAGCACCTAAAGGAGCTGAGGCTAATAGTAGGAAAAAGAGCCCTACAATGACTCCAATATTACTCTCCAAAGTATACTCAACAATAAATGATATAGAGACAATAAAATATATTATCATTAGCAAGATATTTCTTTCTTTAATCGCTGCTAGCAGTGGGTAATAAAACCCAAGAGAGAAAAGTAACAACCCAATTACTCCGTAAGCGGCCAGATTATAAATAAACTGATTGTGCGGCAACACATAATGGTCAGCGTCTATTTCCGGAAATCGGTAACTATACTCTCGAGCCATTGCCTCTTGTAGCTTAACCTTACTTACCCCCACTATGGGATGCTCGCGAACTATTGTCCACGCGACTTGATAGGAGTACACCCGCGCTGTTACAGAAAAGTTGTTGGCTGCCTGCACCGAGTCCAACTGTTCAGCATCCGTGCGGGTATTGATAAGCTTGTTTTGCAGGGTAGGAAAGATAAGTAAGCACCCCACCCCTACGGTGGCAATGAGCGCACCACCGATAAATGCGGCTCGCCATCGCCCCAACTGCCACCCCATCCACCCAAGCCACAGCAATCCAGCAGCATACATAGTGACTATGCCACTACGCACTGCCAACAAATGCTGGAACAGAAACAGCAACGTGATGGCACCAATAGTAGCCTGACGCACGCGAGGCGTGAGAGCATTGCTATACACTAGTACTACGCCTGCTAACACAGCCATACTCACCAACAAGCTGAACCGGATATGGTCAGGTTCTGTCGGCATTACCTTCGACTGAAGATACAACTTGGTTATTTCAGTAGCGTGAAACGCATAATTAATGGTTGCTCCCGCTGCTGCTATGACGCAACAGCCTATGAGCACTAGCCATACGGTACGCTTGTGACTGGCCCGCCAATCAGGAAGTAAAAGGAAGGATATGGGTAGTAACACAAACGGAAGCTGTAGCAGCAAATCTTGCTGCAATGCTAGGTTGCGTACACTAACATGCATGAGCCCCGTCACCGCATGGATAACATAAATTAGCACGAAGCTGAGCAACTCTGGCCAGTGCTTCTTCTGCGCAATGCGCCGGTGTCGAAGAGCATATCCTACACTAGTTAAGAAAAGCCCGGCCATCCCAATACTCGGCAGCACTCGAATCCAGGTGGCTCCGAATAGCCCGACAATAATGAGCGCGCTCCAAAACACACTGGCTTGCCGTACCCGCACTTCGGAAAAAAGGCTCCACATGTAGGAAAACTGGCGGTTTACCGCGTAATGAGACTAGTATAAAGTAATACGAAGGGTGCGATAGTCGGGCCAGTCGGGTTAGCTGCAAAGGTAGCACGAGGCTCAAAGACGTTAGCTGCAAATTCAAAGCGCAGATGCATCCATTAGCTAAGCACTCCCTACCCCTGCTTAATATGCTATTCTGAACCTTGACGGCTACTTTTGTTCATGGCATCCATCAAAACTTCCATTATCATTTCAGTATATAACAGATTTGATTTTTTGCAATTAGTATTGGCTGGTTTAGAAGTGCAAACCACGAAAGAATTCGAGGTTATAATATCTGATGACGGCTCTACTCAAGAATTTACGAATAAATTACAGGAATTATGCCAGGTATCACCCTTGCAAATCCGCCATAACTGGCATCCTGATGATGGCTTCCGCAAAAACCAGATTCTGAATACTTCTATTCGCTCTGCGCTGGGAGACCATCTTATTTTTCTTGACGGTGATTGCATTCCCCACCCAGCTTTTGTAGAAGAGCATTTAGCGCTTGGAGGCCCTGGCCGCTGCTTGGCTGGACGGCGCATTGATATTTCCAAACGTCTCACCAGCCTGCTTACCCCTACTAAAGTGCGGCAAGGGCTCCTACAAACTCCATCTGCTATGGCAGGTCAGCTAGTAGACTTTCTACTACGGCGTACTTTCCACTTTATGAATGGTTTTTACGTTACTACCCCCTTGCTGAGGAGCTATTTCAATCGGAAGGAGCGAGGCCTGCTGGGAGCCAATTTTTCGGTTATGAAAGCAGATTTAATTGCTATAAATGGTTTTGACGAACGATACACAGCACCCACATTTGGCGAAGATTCTGATGTGGAATTTCGCCTTCGACTCCAAGGGGTGCGCATCGTATCTGTGCTTAATATCGCCGTCGCTTACCATTGCTTTCACAAGCTCCTACCCCGCCCTGAAGTAAGCAAGGCATTATACGAACAAGTGGTGCGTGACCGAATTGCTTTTACACCTTATGGCTTAATCAAAAAGGATTAAGTAAA
>CAZZWL010000200.1:0-7188 GCA_964657755.1 uncultured Rhodanobacter sp. | reverse complement strand
CGCTGCGCTCACGCACGAAGTGGAAACTTCGCGCTACTCCTCAGTCGGCCGGCGGTGAGGGTTGGTTTTCCTGCTCATAGTCGCGCTCCTCATCGGGCTGGGCGGCCGCGTGGGTGCGGGGCTCTTGGCTCAGAGACTCGCGGATGAAGCCTTGCTTGAGGTGCTCGTAGAGCGAGTGCGGGTCGACGAGCGCCGCGATGGCCTGGGCTAGCAGCGCGCCCAGCAGCAGCTGGAAAATGGCCGAGTGGCGGTCCGTCATTTCCAGCACCAGGATGGCGGCCGTGAAGGGCGAGCGCACCACGCCGGTGAGAAAGCCCACCATACTCACCAGTATCAGCAGGTTGCGGTCGACTACCGGCACGCCGGCCAGGCGGGCCAGGCCATCGCCGAGCAGCGCGCCCGCGCTTAGCGACGTGGCAAACACGCCGCCCGCGCCGCCGCCGCTGTAGCTGAGCACCATACCCACGAAGCGCACCGGAAACAGGTAGCCGGGCGTGACACCGCTGTTCTGAAACAGCAGGCGGTTGATAATCGGCTTGCCGGTCCCTACCCCCTCTATGCCGACGAAGTAGGCTAGCGTGCCCATCGCCAGGCCGCAGCCCAGCACCCAGGCCGCCTGCGCCCGCAGCGTCGTGAACCGCTTGCGGTACTGGCCAATGGCCAGCAGCGCCTTGGCAAACAGCGCCCCGGCCAGGCCGCACACCAGCGCGCAGCCCATGGCCAGCACCTGAAACCAGCCACCCGGCGAAGTCACCTTCGGGAAGCCCAGGTAGAGATAAGGTCCCAGAAACTGCTGGGCCGTGAGCCCGGCAATGATAACGGCCGCGAACACGGCCATGCGAAAGCGCGACAAGTGAATCTGGGTCAGCTCCTCCACCACGAACACGATGCCGCCGAGTGGGGTGTTGAACGCGGCGGCCAGGCCGGCCGCGCCACCCGTGACGAGGGCAATCTGGCGCGAGAGCTGCGGCCAGCCCGCCGGCTGCAACCGGTTGATGGCCCGAAAGATGGCCGCCGATACCTGAATAGTGGGCCCCTCGCGGCCAATGACGCCGCCGCCCAGCAGCAGCACCACGCTGCTCACGATTTTTACGGCGGCCACGCGCAGGCTCAGCAGGTATTCGGTGTGGCGGTGCTGGCTGGGATTGGAGAGGTCGATGCCGGCCATTACCTGCGGAATGCCGCTGCCCCGCGCGGCCGGGGCCAGGTAGTAC
Organism: uncultured Rhodanobacter sp.; assembly: GCA_964657755.1. GTDB lineage: Bacteria > Bacteroidota > Bacteroidia > Cytophagales > Hymenobacteraceae > Hymenobacter. Next base: position 5,974 of record CAZZWL010000200.1, on the reverse strand, counting down.
ACCAGCGCCCACGCCGCCAGAAATGCCACCGGCGTGAGCCCAAACGCCAGCAGCGGTACCCGACTCAGCCAGGTAAAGCTCACTCCCTCAGCCCAGACAAACACCTTTTCGTAGCCCACGGCCACCACGCCGGTCAGCAGCGAAGCTATCCAGAACGGGAAGCTTTGGAGGATGAGCCGCCGCACCCGCGCCGTGTACAGCGGCCGGATGATGTAGTGGTCGAGCCAGGCCAGGGCCTGCTCGTAGTGGGTAGGGAGCTTAGAATCAGCCATATGCCTTGCACGCCACCGGGCCCAGCTGCCGGGCGGGCCAGCCAGCAGTTAGCCCGCCCCAGTGGCCACGCCTTTCGGGCGAAGGTAAGCCGCTCCCCCAGGGTTTAGCATGAAGCCGGGCCGCAGAAATAGTTATTACCCGCGCTTTATCCTTGAAAAATCAGGCCCTACCCCCCTTGCTACACGCCGTGGCCCTGCACCAGCCGCGCCACGTAGAATGCGGCGGCGGCGGCGGCGGCCCCGGTAGCGGCCATCTTGAGGGCGCCCGCCACGGGCGCCTGGCCCGTCATGCGGCTTTTGAAAAAGCCAAAAACGAGCAGGCACACCAGCGTGATAACGCCCGACCACAGCAGGCCCTCGTGGGGCGTGGCGGTCAGAAAATAGGCGCTGAGCGGGATGAGGCCGCCCACGGCGTATGCGGCCGCGATGGTGAAGGCGCTTTTGAAAGCCTGCTTGGGGTCGGGCTCTTCGAGGCCCAGCTCGTACTTCATCATGAATTTGACCCACTGCTCGGGGTCTTTCACCAGCTCGTTGGTGGCCTGGGTGGCGGTGGTTTCGGTCAGGCCCATTTCCACGAACAGCTCCTGCACTTCGCGGCGCTCGGTGTCGGGCACGGTGCGCACTTCCTCGTGCTCGCGGCTGAGCTCGGCGGCGTAGTGGTCCACTTCGGTGCGGCCGGCCAGGTAGCCACCCAGGCCCATGGCAATGGAGCCCGCCACGATTTCGGCCAGGCCCGCCGTGATGACCAGACCCGACGACTGCACCGCCCCGCTCAGGCCGGCCGCCAGCGCGAAGGGCACCGTGAGGCCATCGGACAAGCCAATGACGATGTCTTGCAGCATGGCCGAGCTGGTGAGGTGGTTTTCGGCCGGGGCGGTAGCAATGGGGTTCATGGGGGGAAAAGCGAAAGGTTACGGCATTACAAAAGACAGGTCGAAGCTGACCACGTTGGCCGTGAGGCCGGTGCTCTGGCGGTAGTAGCCGTAGCGCACATCCAGGGACTTGAACTTGGTGATGCCGTGGCCGAAGGGCGTTTTGAAACGGCCCAGCCCGTAGAGCGGCGCGTACCGAAAACCCAGGCCCACCTTGTTGGCCGAGAAGGCCGACAGGTCGTAGTCGGAGGTGTAATACTCTTCGGTTTGCGAGTGGGCCAGGTAGGGCGCGAAGTAGTCGGCGGCCGTTTGGGTGTGGTAGCGGTAGAAGGGGTAGAGCGTGAAAAAGGGCGACACCTTCACCGGCACTTCCAGCTCAAAGGTGTTGGCCCGGATGCCAAAGTTGTCGGCGTAGAAGCGGTAGAAGCCGCGCAGCTGCACCAGGTCGGTGGCGTAGTAAGTGAGGCGCAGGCTGGCGGGGTACTTGTAGCGCAGGCGCGGCAACGCCTCGGCCAGAGCGGTGCCCAGCGTGCCCAGCTGGCCCGCCGCATCGGGCCGGTCGGCAAAGTACACGCGCTGAAACGGCGTGCTCAGCAGCCCGCGCTGCGCCACCGGCTCGAAGCCCACGGCCGCTTGCAGGCGCTTGCTCAGCACCTGCGCATACACCACCGACAGCGTGAAGCTCTGGCGGTTATCGGAGCCGTACTTATGGTCGCGGGTGCCGCCGGGCCGCAGCTCGGCGGGCGTGATGAGCGTAATCTTATCCAGAAAAGCCTGTCCGCTCACGCTGAGCTGGCGGTTGCCATCGGCCGAGCTACGGGCCCAGGAGCCCACCAGGTTAAACGACAGGTAGTCGTACTCTTTCGACACGCCGGCCCCTACCCCCAGGGTAGTGAGCTTATCAGCCAGCACGTGCGAGAGGCCAAAGTCGGCGTGCGCCCGCACGTCGGAAGCCGACGGTGACGACATCACCTGGTCAATCTTGTCCGACGAGGCCGAGGCGTAGTAGTCCACGCCCACGTTGGCCGCCAGCCGCGTCGTGGAGTCGAGCGGCACGTTGAGCAGGATGGTCGGGGCCACGTCGGTCAGGTGCTGGTCGCCGATGCCGCCCTCCACGGCCGAGTGGTTGCCGTTTTGCTGGTAGTAGCTGCCCAGAATATCCACCTCCGTTTCGCCGTAGCGGCCGGGGGCCGGTAGCTGCGCCGCGTTGGGCGCGAGGCCCGAGCCATCGAGGCGGTTGGGGGTAGGCGTGGCCTGCGCCAGCGCGGCGAGCGGGGCCGCCAGGGCCAGGCAAAGGAGAAGAAGTTTAGTCACGAAAAAAAAGTTAAAATAGTCCGTCATTGCGAGCATGTTGCGCATCAAGCAAGGGCGAAGTGAAGCGCGGCAATCTTTCCTTGTCGTTCGCTTCACCAGATTAGTAATCCTTACGTGAGGGAAAGATTGCCGCGCTCCACTTCGTTACGCTCGCAATGACAGACAGGGGTTTAATTGCAGCCGCAGCCACCGCCTACTTTGCCGCCGTTGGCGCCGCCCGCGCCCTCGCGGTAGCTCTCGAAGTTGACTTCCGAGGTTTCGACTTTGCGGGTCGCCAGCTTCATATCCTCGTCGTTGAGGTAGGCTTTTTGGTAGGCGGCCACCGATACGCAGCTTGGCAGCAGGGCGCTGCCCGCCAGCAGCAGGCCCAGCAGGGCCGGGCGAAAAGGGAAAGACTTCATGGCTTGGGTTGGGGAGTAGTTTGGGCTTGGGCCGCGGCGGGGGGGGTAGGGCCCGGCCGGGCGGCGCTGTGGTAGGCGTTGAGCTGCATCCCGCGCGATACCAGCGTCTGGCCGTCGTCGGTTATCACGGTGGCATCCACGCCCTTGAGGCGGTTTATCAGGGCCAGGCCAGGCCCGGCGCCCAACACGAACACGGCGTCGTCGAGAGCGTCGGCCAGCTCCACGTCGGGGCAAATGATGGTGACCGAGCGCAGGCCCGTGGCCGGGTAGCCGGTGTGCGGGTTGATGATGTGGCCGTAGTACTTGCCGCCCACCGTGAAGTACTGCTCGTAGTTGCCGGCCGTGACCACCGCCATATCGCTGACCGTGAGCCACGACGACACGGTGCGCGGCCGGGCCGGGTCGCCGATGGCAATGCGCCAGCCGGTGCCGTCGGGTTGCTGGCCCCAGCAATACACGTCGCCCGAGCCGTTGATGAGGCCGCCCGCGATGCCCATTTTTTTCATAATTTCCTCGGCCCGCCGCACGCCGTAACCCTGCAGGATGCCCGCCAGGTTGATGCGCATGCCCTTCTCGGGCAGGAATACGGAGTGCGTAGCCGGGTCGAGCTTCACCTTCTGCCAGCCAATGCGCCGGATGGAATTGCGCACGGTGGCCGAGTCGGGCAGGCTGGCGTGCTCGGTTTTGTCGAAGTGGTAAATCTTGTCGCTGCTGGCAAAGGTGATGTCAAACGCCCCGCCGCTCAGCTGCGAAATCTTGAGGGTGCGCTCAATGAGGTCGTACACTTCCGGGTCCACTGCCACCGGCCGGATGCCCGCCAGGCGGTTGATTTTGACCACCTGCGAGGTCGAATCCCAGTACGAGCACAGGTGGTCGATGCGCTGCGTTTCGCGCAGGCCGGCGCGCAGGGCCCGCCAGGCCAGCGAGTCATCACTTGACACGGCCGTGAAGGTGAAGTGCGAGCCCATCAGGTGGGCCTCGCGGGTGTAGGCGCGGGCCTTGTGGTGGGCCGCGCCTATCGTGGGCGCCTGCCCGTGGGCCAGCAGGCTGCCGCACGCCAGCAGGCCGGCGGCCAGCCGCCCTACCCCCCTCCTACTCAGCAACGTCGGCAGCATGAACATGGGCCTTATTTTTTAGCGAGCAGCTGCTCCAGGTAGGTGTCGTAGGCGGTGGCGCCGCCGGGGCGGTAGCCGGTGCGCGCCAGGATTTTACCCTCGGGCGAGAGCAATACTACGGCCGGAAACGCGCCTTCCTTATTGAGCTTGGCGGCGGCGTCTTCGTTGAGCTTGGTCTGGGCGGGGTCGAGGCGGTTTTTCTTGTTGCGCGGGAAGTCGAAGCGCGCCAGCACGAACTTATCCTTGGCGTACTGCGCAAACTCGGGCTGGTCAAAGACTTCCTGCTTCAGCAGCATGCAGGGCTTGCACCAGTCGGAGCCCGAAAACACGGCCAGCACCGGCTTCTGGCTGGCCTTTGCCTGCTCCAGGGCCACGGGCAGGGAGTTGGTCCAGGTGGTAGCCGGGGCAGTTTGGGCAAAAGACGGGGCGCTGGTCAGCGAAAGGCCCGCGAGCAATACGTAGCGCATGGATGGAAAAAAAGCTAAGCTACCGGCAGCAGGCCGGCCACTGAGTAGGATACGCAACAACCAGGCTACCCCTACGCCCGGCGCGCATAACCTGCGGAAATACCAGAATAAGGTTCCGGGCCGGCGCCCCGGCCCTACCTTGGGGGTAGGGCCTAAACGCAACTGCCCGAAGATTTAGCTGAGTCCGGGCAGGCAGAAGGTCTTAAGATTAACTTAAAATTTTGTGCCAGCAACCTCAGCCACCGCAGCACGCCCTACCCCCCTGCCGGCGGCGCTAGTCGCCGCCCTCGCCCTTGCGCAGCTCGGCATCCAGAAAATAGGCGCCCCGACGCACCAGCTGGGTGGTGTCGGGCAGGGGGTCGAGGATGGTGACGGCCACGTCGCCGTGCTGGGGCGGGCTGGCGCGCACCTTCACCCGCCGAAACACCGTGCGGCCCGAATCCTGGCCCACGCGCCGAAAAATATAGCTCAGCTCGCCGGCCTGGATGAGGGCGGCCTCGGGCAGGGTGCGCACCCGCGCCCCGGCCGTTTGGATGCGGGCGGCCACGAACTGGCCGGGCAGCAGGTCGGTGCGCTCGGGCTCGAGGTGGGCGTGTACCCGCACCGTGCGGGCATCGTCGTCGAAGGCCTTGCCCACCAGGAAGACGCGGGCCGTCAGCTCCTCGTCGCGGCCGGCGTTCTGCACCTTGAAGAGGATTTTCTGCCCCACTTTCACCTGGGCCACGTCCTTTTCAAACACCTTTAATTCGAGGTGCAAATCGTCGCGGTTGAGTACTTCTACCAGAATATCCTGGGGGTTCACGTACTGGCCGGGGTTGATGTTAACGGCCTTCACATAGCCCGCGATGGGGGTCGTGAGCGGCACGCTCGGCACCAGCTGGCCAGTGGCGTCGAGGTGCGCCACCGAGATGCCCAGCAGCCGCAGCTGGGCGGCGGTGGCGCGCAGGGCCGCCTGCTCGGTGGCGTAGTCAGCGCGGGCCTGCTGCAGCTTGCGCTTGGCGCCCACGTCCTCCACGTCCAAAATGCGCTGGCGCTCCAGGTCTTCGGCCAGGAAGCGCACTTTGGCCTTGCTCTGGAGGTAGTTCTGTTGCAGGGTCAGGTACTCGGGCGAGCGCAGGGTGGCCACCGGCGCACCGGCCCGCACCCGCTCGCCGGGCAGCACCAGCACCGTTTGCACGTAGCCGCCCATGATGGCCGTGATGGAAACCCGGTTTTGGGGCGGCACCTCCACCGAGCCGTTGGCCTGCACTTCGGTGGTCATGTTCTGGCGCTCGAAAGTGCCGAAAGTGATGCCAGCGGCCTTTTCCTGGGCGGGGCTCACCGTCACCTGGTCGGGGTTGGCGGGGGGGGTAGGCGCGGCGGGCGGGCCAGCTTGTTGGGCCGCGGCGTCGGGCTTGGAGCCACAGGCCGTTAGCAGGGCCAGGGTGCCGGCCAGGGCGCAGTATTTTAAAGTCGAAGTCATACAGGAAGTTGGTAGGGTGCGGGGCTTGCCCCCGCCCGGCGTTGAGCTGTCGTTAAACTGGTGTCCTGAGG
>CAZZWL010000199.1:0-7212 GCA_964657755.1 uncultured Rhodanobacter sp. | reverse complement strand
AGGATTGCCGCGCTCCACTTCGTTGCGCTCGCAATGACAAAAGATTTTTCCCACATATCAAGTATGAAACGCCGCGCCTTTTTACCGCTGCTGGGCCTGGGCCCACTGGCTGCCACCTTTCGCCCCACGCGCCTGCTGCAACCCGAGAAGCTGTTCTTCAAAGACGACGGCACGATTCCGAACAGCGCCTACCCCCTGCTGCTGTACCGGCAGGCGTTTGCGGCGCGCGACGCGGCGGGGGCGGCCTGGCTGGAAAACCACTTTGCCCAGAACAATTGGACCAACTCGTGGCGCAACGGCGTGTACCCGTTTCACCACTACCACAGCACCTCGCACGAGGTGCTGGGCGTGTATGCGGGCACGGCGCTACTGCACCTGGGCGGCGAGGCCGGCCAAAAAGTGCGCGTGCAAGCCGGTGATATCTTGGTAATTCCGGCGGGGGTAGGGCACAAAAACCTGGGCGGCGACAACCTGGGCGTGGTCGGCGCCTACCCCGACGGCCGCCACTGGGACGTGAACCGCGGCCTGCCCGGCGAGCGCCCCCAAACCGATAAAAACATCGCCGCGCTTCCCCGGCCCACCACCGACCCTTTATTGGGAAAGAGCGCCGGCCTGCCGGCCCTTTGGCGGTGAGCTGATAAAATAAAGTGAAAAAAAGGAACGTCATGCTTCGACAAGCTCAGCATGACGTTCCTTTTTTTCACTTTAGAAATTACGCGGCCTGCTTCTGGGCGTGCCAGAGCACGAGCTGCCAGCCTTTGGCGGCGTCCTTGATGTAGACCACCACGTACTTGATGCGCGTGAAGCTGGGCTGGCCATCGGCGCCGGGGCCGAGGTCAATCTGGATGAGGGCGTTGACGATGGCCGTGTGGTCGTCGTTGTAGGGCCGCACGGTAATATCTTCAATATCAACCTTATCGTAGCGGCTCTGGCCACTGGCGATGGAGGCAATGTAGCTGGCCTTGCCATCCTGGTGGCCGTTGGAATGGGTGTAGATGAGGTCGTCGGCGAAGATGCTTTCGAGGGTCGGCAGGTCTTTGGCAACCTGCGCGTCGAAGCGCCGGCGTTCGAGCTGTTCAATTTCTTGGATGGCGGACATTTTTTCAGTGAGCAGTGAGTAATGAGTAATGAACAGTGCAAAAGAACGTCATGCTGAGCCTGTCGAAGCATCTCGCGTGCAGCAGTTACCCAATCGTGAGGACGAAGCGAGCGAGATGCTTCCTATCGTCAGCATGACGTCCTTTTATCCCGGTCGTCCTAAAAAAGCGCCAGTTGCCCGGTCGGCCCAGCCGCCGCTTCGGCCCCGTCGAGGGTGGAGAGCGAGAGGCCCAGCAGGCGCACGCCCAGCGGCAGGGGCAACTGGGCGGCCAGCAGCTCCTGGCCCAGGCGCAGCAGGGTGGCTTCGTCGGGCACGGCGGCGGGCAGGGTGCGGCTCCGGGTTATTTGCTGAAAATCAGCGAATTTAACTTTGAGGGTGAGGCAGCGGCCCGACTGGCCGGTGCGCTGGCAGTAGGCCCACACCTTGGCGGCCACGGGCAGCAGGGCGGCCAGCAGGTCGGGCAGCGCGTGCAAATCCTGGGCAAACGTCATTTCGGCGCCCACCGACTTGCGGGGGCGGTCGGGGCGCACGGGGCGGTGGTCCTCGGCGCGGGCAATGGCGTAGTAAAAGCCGCCCGCCTTGCCAAAGTGCCGGCGCAGCAGCGCCTCGGGCTGGGCGCGCAGGTCGGCCCCCGTGAAGATGCCCAGCGCGTGCAGCCGCGCCCGCGTGGCCGGCCCGATGCCGTGAAACTCCCCTACCCCCAGCCCGGCCACGAACGCCGGCCCGCGCTCGGGCGGAATCACGTACTGGCCGTTGGGCTTGCGCCGGTCGGAGGCTAGCTTGGCCAGAAACTTATTATACGAAATGCCCGCCGAGGCCGTGAGCTGGGTGCGGGCCAGAATCTTAGCTCTGATTTGGCGGGCCACTTCGCTGGCGAGGGGTAGGCCGGCCAAGTTGTGGGTCACGTCGAGGTAGGCTTCGTCGAGGGCCACGGGCTCGATGAGCGGCGTGTACTCGGCCATAATTTCCCGAATCTGCCCCGATACTTCCTTGTAGACCTCGAAGCGCGGCGGCACGAACTGCAATTCGGGGCAGAGGCGCGCCGCCGTGGCGGCGGGCATGGCCGAGCGCACGCCGTACTGGCGGGCCTCGTAGCTGGCGGCCATCACCACGCCGCGGGCGCGGGTGCCACCCACGGCCAGCGGCCGGCCGCGCAGGGCGGGGTCGTCGCGCTGCTCCACCGAGGCATAGAACGCGTCCATGTCGAGGTGAATGATTTTGCGCGGCGCGGCGGGGGGTAGGGAGGGCGTCACGCCTACTAAATTACCACCGCCCGCTACTGCGGCAGCAGCACCGTGAACGTGGAGCCCACGCCCACCGCGCTCTCGACCAGGATGCGGCCGCCGGCGTTTTCCACCATTTTCTTCACCATAAACAGGCCGATGCCGCTACCCTCCACGTGGTCGTGCAGGCGCTCGAAGAGGCCAAACAGGCGACGCTGACCAACGGGGTCGATGCCCAGGCCATTGTCCTGCACCGTCAGGCGCACGTGCGGGCCGTCGGGGTAGGCGCGCAGGCGCACCCGCGCCGGGCGGGCGGGCGCGCGGTACTTCACGGCGTTGCTGAGCAGGTTGTAGACGATGCTGCGCAGGTTTTTTTCCAGAAAGCGCACCGCTACCCCCTCGCTCAGGTCCACGTCGAGCTGCACGCCGGCGGCCTGCACCAGCGGGGCCAGGTCGAGGCTCACGCCCTGCACCACGGGCGCCAGCGGCACCGGCACCGCCGCCAGGCCGTGCTCGCGCTGCAGCTTGGCCACGTCGCTGAGTTGCTCGATGGTGCGCTGAAAGCGCTCGACCGACTTGGTGAGCATCCCCATAATAGCCTCGACCGGCGGGCGCTGCCGGGCCTCGATGGGCAGCTCGTCGGCGAGGGCTTGCAGCAGGCCTTCGATGTTGGTAATCGGGCCCCGCAAATCGTGCGAAGCGGTGTAAATAAAGCTGTCGAGGTCCACGTTCACGCGGGTCAGCTCCTCGTTGTTGGCGCGCAGCAGGCGTTGGGCCTGGGCCACGCGCTCCTGAGCCAGCTTGTGCTCGTGAATGTCGGTGTACGTCCCAATCCACTGCACCACATCGCCCTGCTCGTTGCGCGAGGGTAGGGCGCGGCCCAGCATCCAGCGGTAGTCGCCAGCCTGATTACGGATGCGACATTCCAGCTCCAGGGGCTGCTGCGTGGCCAGGGCGCGCTGCCAGTGCTGAAAGCTGGCGGCTAAGTCGTCGGGGTGAATGCGGCTGGCTATCTGCTCGGGCGCGGTAGCGTTTTCACCCACGTAATCAAACCAGCGGTGGTTGAGATAAGTAGTTTCGCCGGCTGTCCCGGCCGTCCAGGCTATCTGCGGAATGCCTTCGAGCACCCGGCTCACCTCGGCGGCCGCTTGCTCCACGACCCAGCGGGCGGCCTGCTGGCGCACCAGCTCCTCGTTTTTGCGGTCGAGCAAAGCGTTCTGCTTGATAACGACTGAGCGAATAGTCGATATTTCCTGGCTGGCCGACATGTCGGCCAGCAGCACGGCCAGAATGGGCGTGCCACTGAGTATCAGCACATTCATCGACACCGAGAAGGGCCGCAGCGAGCCATCGCGGCAGTTTTGCAGCGCAACTTCGCCCCGCGCCTGGGTAGCCCAGCCCTGGTCCCATAGCCCGGCCCAGTAGGCCTGGTAGGTAGCCGGAATAAACTCGGCGAAGCTGTGCCCCAGAATATCGCTGGCCGGGCAGCCCAGGGCGGCAGCCAGCGCCGCGTTGCAGTAGAGCACGGCACCATCGGCACCCAGCAGCACCGCGCCTTCGCTCATTTGCTCCACCAAGGTGCGGTAGCCGTGGTCGGCGCTTTCGAGGGTGAAGATGCGCGGCCCATCGTCGCCCTGAATGGCCAGCGCATCGACGGCGCCGGTGCGCACGGCCACAATCAGCTCCTCCGCCTCGCGAAGCTGCTGGCGTAATTCTTCGTTTTCCCTGGCCAGGTCAGCGGCAGTGGGGCTCATAGCGGGGGTAGGGGCGGCAAGTGGTCTAGTCCTAAGACAGTGAGTACGGTGGCCCGGTTAGAAAGGTCGCCCACGAGGCGGCGGCGGGGCAGCGGCTGCCAGCGCACCAGGGTGGGCGCGGCCACAATCTCGGCCTCCTGCGCCAGCTCGGGCTGCTGGTACATATCAATAATACGGAGCTCGTAGCGACCCACCAAAAGCTCTTCGCAAATGGCTTTAATATTGCGCACGGCCCGCGTCGAGTTGGGAGTAGCGCCGGTCACGTAGAGATGAAACTCATATGCGGGCGCTTCGGGCGGGGCGGCGGGGGTAGGGCTCATACACCTAGCTAAGCTGGGGGCGCAGGTCGAGGCCCACGATAACGCGCTCCTCGTTCGAGAGGTCCCCGATGACCCGGCGGATGGGTTCCGGCATTTTTCTAACCACGGTCGGAATGGCCAGTATCTGGTCGCCCTCGGCCAGCTGCGGGTGTTGCAGCAAGTCAATGATTTCGAGCTGGTAGCGGCCGGGCACGTGCTGCTCGCAGTAGCGGCGCAGGTTGGCCAGCGCGGCTATCGACTTAGCCGTTTGCCCCGCCACGTACAGGCGCAGCGCCCAGGTTTCGCCGGCCGCGGGCTCCGTAGGCTCCGGTAGTCTTTCCCTCGCATTCCTCATATTCTATGCTCATACGGCAGCCAGGGCCGGGTGTTGGGGGCGGGGACTAAATAGTCGGGGTAAAATCGGCGGGCGGCGGCCCGGACTGGTCCAGGTGGCGCAGCTCCTCCTCCACCGACTCAAACTCGGTGCGCAGGTTGGTGATGGTGGCCTCGAGCACCCGGCGCTTGCGGGCCAGCTCGCGGTCGCGGCGGTCGGCTTCGTGCTGCTGCATCAGGCGCTGGGCTTCTTCCTGGATGCGCTGCGTCAGGCGGCCCGAGCCCGTGATGATGCCCGCCGGGCCCACCACCACATCGAGCAGCTGCAGGCCGTGGTCGGTGAGCACAAACTCGCGCACCTGGTTGGAGTGGGCCATGCCGCGGGCTTTGAGGATGCTCAGGCCCCGGTTGCGCTCGCCTACCCCCTCCAGGTCGCGCACCGAAATCCAGGTATCGACCAAGGACGACACGCCTTCCTCCGTGAGCTCAAGCTGCCCGCTCCGCCCGCTAACGAGGGCTGTAAACAAGGCCGTAACATTGCTGACTTTCAGAAAGTCAACCATGCGCGTGAGCATGCTGCGCACCTCACTCATGCTGCCCACCGATATCAGGTTGCTGATGGGGTCGATAACGACGGCCCGCGGCCGGAACTGGTTCACGAGCTGGTGCAGCGTCACGAGGTGGCGCTCCAGGCCGTTGAGCGTGGGCCGCGAGGCCTCAATGCGCAGCAGCCCCTGGTCGATATACGGCTGCAAATCGAGGCCCACCGAGCGCATGTTGCGCGTGAGCTGGGCCGGCGATTCTTCGAAGGCAAAGTACAGGCAGCGCTCGCCGCGCCGGCAGGTTTCGAGCGCAAAGGAGGCAGCCAGCGTGGTTTTGGCCGTGCCGGCGGTGCCGGTGAGCAGCACGCTGGTGCCCCGGTACCAGCCCTTGCGCGCAAACATCTCATCGAGGCCCGGCACGCCCGACGAAATAATCTCGTCCGACACCACGTGCTCCAGCTTGAGCGAGGTGACGGGCAGCACCGAAATGCCGTCGGCGCCGATGAGGTACGGGTATTCGTTGGTGCCGTGAGTGCTGCCGCGGTACTTCACGATGCGCAGCCGGCGGGTAGTTATCTGGTCAATTACGCGGTTGTCAAGCAAAATCACGCAGTCCGACACGTATTCCTCCAATCCTTGCCGGGTCAGCGTGCCGTCGCCGCGCTCGGCCGTGATGATGGTCGTCACGCCCTTGTCCTTGAGCCAGCGGAAGAGCCGGCGGATTTCGGAGCGCAGCACGGCTTCATTGCTGAAACCCGAAAACAGGGTCTCAATCGTGTCGAGCACCACGCGCTTGGCCCCGATGCTGTCGATGGCGTAGCCCAGGCGAATGAACAGGCCATCGAGGTCGTACTCGCCGGCCTCCTCCAGCTCGGCGCGGTCGATGTGCACGTGGTCGAGGCGCAGCTGCTTATCGGCCTGCAACTGCTGGAGGTCGAAGCCCAGCGAGGCCACGTTGGCGGCCAGCTCCTCGGCCGTTTCCTCAAAGGTCATGAGCACGCCCGGCTCGCCGTACTGCTCAATGCCGCGCACCAGAAACTCAATGGCCATCAGCGTTTTGCCGCAGCCCGCGCTGCCGCACACCAGCGTGGGGCGGCCCAGTGGCAGGCCACCTTCGGTTATCTCATCGAGGCCGTCGATGCCGGTGGGGGCTTTGGGCAGCTGGGGCAGGGTAGCCGCGGGCGAAGACATGGCTTCAGACATATACAAAAAATAGGCAGCACGAAATAGACCGGAAAGTTAAGGCTGCGGGCGGGGAAAAAAGCCGAAGCGCCGCTAGCGGTGCTTCGGCTTTTTCAGGCGGCGCGTCCGCAGGCCAGCCAGCCGCTCGCGCTCGGCCCGGCGCGCTTCGCGCAGCAGCAGGCGCTCGGGCAGCCGGGCCATGAGGCGGGCCCGCACGTACTGCGCCAGGCCCGAGAGCGGCACCGTGTGGGTGGTGCGCAGAAACTGCGCCACTTCGCGCTGGCGCAGGGTGCTGGCCCCGGCCAGGCCCAGGGCCAGCAGGTATTGCTTTATTTCCTCCACCCACAGCAGGCCGGCCAGCGGGGCGTGCTGCACGGTGGCGTTGTAGCCGGCTTCGCGGTGCACGCGCAGGGTAGGGCTGTCGGCGGCGGCCACCAGCACGCCGACCCAGGCGGGCAGCCGCGGCAGCAGCTTGGCCAGGTGCTTTTCGGTGACCACGAAGGTGACAAAATCGTAGACTTCGGCGTAGCAGCGCAGCTGGTTTTCGACCCGTTGCAGGGTGTCGCCGTCGCCCTTCACCTCGTAGCCGTGCATGAAGTGCTCGGTCACGTGCACCACGTCGGCGCGGGTGCTGCCGGTGGGCAGCTCGTCGATGTGCACGCCGCCCAGCAGCAAGGGATAGAGCCGGGCGCGAATTTCGGGGTCGTTCATAAACGGGCAGGAGCGCGAACTTTGCAGGGCGCGTCCCCGCGCCGTTTGAATTAACCGAACGGCGCGGGG
>CAZZWL010000198.1:0-7272 GCA_964657755.1 uncultured Rhodanobacter sp. | reverse complement strand
AATTTCCTGCACCTAGGCGAACCTAGGCTGATGTCGAGATGCTAATTCGACTCGTATTGATGAGTTCAATTTAACTTTACATTTTTGCCTACTTGCGTAAGCATACTTACCATTTGTCTTTTCCAGTCATTCAAAGAACGTTTGTTGCTTCCAATTGAGGCAACTTGGTGAGCTTGTTTAGCGGCTCGTTTTCTTGTCGGTTACAATACCCTGTTTTAATTGGGAGTGCAAAGGTAAGAAACTTTTCTTTCTTTCCAAGTTTAAAAGCGAAAGATTTTTATTTTTTCGTTTCGACTTTTTCAGCATTTGCTTGCGGTTGAAGCGTGCTGCAAAGGTAAGAATAATTTTTAACTTTCAAAACTTAAGATAAAAATTTTTGAAGATTTTCAGTAGGTTTTTCAAGTTTTGCCAGCTCCTATTGAGCGGGTTTTTTAGAGGTAAGTAGTTAAAAGCTAAGCGGTTAATTTTGGTGTATCACTACCCCTTATTTTATTTGGGAGTGCAAAGGTAGTGGCTTTTTTTGATTTTCCAAATTTGAAGCGAAAAAAATTTAGTTTTTAGCTTCTCTCTCGGCGTGTCCGATGGGCCGTGGTTTAAACGGGGTGCAAAGGTACAACTGGGATTTTTGAATGGGCAAAAGAATTTGAGTCTTTATTTTCAAAGCCTTTGGGTCGTTGCCCTCGTCCGTTCGATTTGGGAGTGCAAAAGTACGCTGGGAAGTGGTGGTTTGGAGCGGGTGCTGGCGGATTTTCTGAGGTGGGCCGGGGTGCGGGGGGTAGGCAGCGGTGGGTGGGTGGTGCAGGTCAGGCAGTTAGCCGGCCTTGTACGGGGGAAGATATTTTAGGGTTGGGGGTCGGGCTGGAAGAAAAGGGTGAGGTTGGGGGCGAATTGGCGGGGGCGTTGGGCTTCATACTGGCAGAAAAACTGGCCTAGTTGGGCGAGGAAGGGCTCGCCGATGGTGTCGTACTCATAGGCGCCGTCGTTGATAATGCCATCTTGGTTGACGTAGAGGACGGCGCTGAGCAGGAATTCGGACTGGTGGAGGGAGTCGGCGAAGTAGGCGACGTCGGCGAGGTAGCCGTGCGACATGCCCACGATGTTGAAGATGCGGAGGCCGGGCTGGGGTTGGGCTTCGGGGCGGCGGCCATAGTAGAGGTACTTTTTATAGGCGTCGAAGTACTTGGGGGTGGCGTAGAGGCCAAAATGGCTGCCGTGGGGCGTGAGGTGGAGGTATTGACGCAGGAAAGCGTAATCGGTGGGGGTGAGATGGGGGCGCTGGGCGGCGGGCACGGCCTCGGGGAAGAGGGCGGTTTGGAGCAGGGTGGTGATGTCGGGCAGCGGCAGGTTGTTGGCGGTGGTGAACTCGTAGGGGCGGTGGATGATGCGGCTACCTACTTTATAGGCTCGGCCGGCGAAGACGGGGCCGAGGGGTGGCGCGGGGGTACGGGGGTTGACCTGCGCGGGCTGCTGATAGATGGTATCGCCAGTTGAGGTGTGAAAGGCGATGGGGTTGGTGGAGCGGTTGGCGGCAGTGTCGCAGGGGGCGAAGCGACGCACGATGCGGCTACCGGGGTAGCCGAGCTGCTGGAGGCGGTCGTTAATCGTTTTCTGGCCCAGAAACTCGTAAAGGCGATTGTAGGCAAGATTATCGCTGACCAAGAGCATCCGCTTGATGTAGTTGCCGACGGTGGCTTGGCGGTCGGAATCGGCGGGGGCGGCGAAGGGCACCGGCGTTTGGCAGCGCCCACCGACGCCGGTCGACATAATAGTGTTGCGGTTTACGGAGGGGGGTAGGGTATGTAGCTTTTCGAGAGCCAGCAGCGCCACGGGCAATTTAACCAGGCTGGCGGGGTTGAAATACTGGCGGGGATTAAGGTGATAGGTATGCGGGGTAAAATGCGGCACATTGTGGGCGTCGCGGTTTATTTGGGTGTAGATAATCTGCAGCTGGTAAGTATCGGTATGCGCCAGGACGCGCGCCAGGGCCGGGTTGGTATGGAGCAGGCTATCGAGGAGCGGCGAGTCGGGCACCAGACTTTGGCCGTTGGAAGTCGCAGCGGCGAGCAACAGGACACACAGGAGGGGTAGGACTTTCATAGCCGTCGTTTTCTTATACAGTATATAATAGGAAAGGCCGTGATGCGGACACCACGGCCTTGCTAACGCGAGTTGGCTAGCCAGCTCACCGCGCTGGCTGGCAACCTAACGGGATAATGCCCCCCTACCCCTCCTTACTGAGCGGGCCGCGAGCGGCGACGGGCGAGGAGCAGGTTGCTATCGGTTTGGCGCCAGTTGTAGCCAGTGCCGAAGGGCAGCGGGCGGGCGCGGCGCAGGCTATCGTGGTAAGCCAGCGTTAGCTCGGGCTGGTACTGCTTGGCAAACAGGTTGATGGGGCGCTTGTAGGTGCCGTAGTAGGTGAATTGCCAGTCGCTTTTCGGGAAGTACTTCATGGCAATGCCCGAGTCATCCTGCAACACATACTGGCTTTGGGCGAGAATGAGGTTGCGGATTTTGGAGAAATACGACTTGTGCATGAGGTAGGTAGCCGACTTCACGTAGGTGGTGAGCGGCCCCAGGCTGCGCACGTAGCGCAGGGGCGCGTCTTTGGTGCCCAGCTTCCAGTCGCTGAGGTCGGCCGAGAAATAGTAGACGGTTTTTTCGGAGCCGTCGGCGGCTTGCAGCTTTAGCTCGGCGCCCTGAATGGCTTTGGAGCCGGGGGCACGGGTAGTGTCCGTCACTTCGTGCAGCTGGCCTTGAGCGTCGAGCTGCACCGGGCGCACGGCCTGAAGGTGGTTGCCCGTGCGGACCGCAAACAACATAATGAGCGGCACGGCCCCGTCGAGGTTCACCGATTTGAGGTCCACGGCCATGTCGTTGGTACGGAAGAAGCTGAAATTCAGCACCGACCACAGCGAGGCTTTGACCGCCGGAAAGAGGGTAGGGTTTTCGAGCGTGGCCTGGCTGGGCACGCTGCCCACGGGCTCGAGCCCCACCATAACGTAGGTGCGGCTACCGGGGAAAAGCGTGAAAGCATTGAGAAAATCGGGACCGCTGAAGGGATAGAAGAGCGTGGGGCTGTGTTGGCGCACCGAATCTAGTTCGGTGGTGGCCCAATGGCTCATGCGGTCGGTGTGAGTGGTGCGGTACTTGGCCCAGCTTTTATGCTGGTCTTTGGCAAAGGCCTGCCAGGCGGGTTGAGCCGCCATTTCGGCCAGCGGCGTGCCGGCCTGGGGGGGTAGGCCGGCGAGGTAGGCGGCCACATTCTGCACGTTGGCCGTATCCGGGGCGAGGGCGGTGGTCGGGGCCTTGGGCGTTACCTTGGTAAGAGTCGAATCCGGACGCGCCGCGGGGCGGGGGGGCGGGGCTACCTTATTGGCCGGGTCGGCCATCGTTTCGGTAGTGGTGGTGGCCTGCTGCTCGGTAGAAGAATTAGAGCAGGCTGCCAGCAGGGCAAAGGCCGGGAGCAGGGGTAGCAGCGAAAGACGCATAGCGGGAGGCAGTCGGGTTAGCGGGGGTAGGCGCCGCAGAGCGAGCGCCGGTTATGATTAGAAGGGGTCGGCAGCTAAGTAATTAGGCTACTTGAGATTTAGCCCCAACTCTTTGAGCTACGAAGTAGACCAGCAGGCCACTGGCTACCGTGGCCAAGCCGTAGGCCGACTCGGCGGGCTTGTCACGAATGATAAAAACCAGCGTCCAGGCGCTGAGCGCCAGGAACAGCAGCGGGGTGAACGGGTAGCCCCAGGCGCGGTAGGGCCGCGGCAGCTCGGGCCGGCGCCAGCGCAGCACGAATACGCCCAGCACGGTAAGAAACGTGAACAGGTTCAGCACAAAGCCCGCATAGACGAGTACCGCGTTGAAATCGGGCTTCAGAATAAACACCAGCGTGATAGCTACTTGCAGCAGCAGTGCCCGCACCGGAATGCCGGCCGGGCTGCGGCCCGCCAGCCAGCGCAAGGCGGGCAGGTCCTCACCCATCGTTTGCACGATGCGCGGGCCGGCAAAAATCATGGCGCTGATGGTGGATACCAAGAGCGCCGCAATTATGCCGCCCATCAGCCGGCCCAGCGCGGGGCCAAACAGCCAGCTGGCCGCCAGGTAGCCCACTTCGAGCTGGCCTTTGAGCACGCCCAGGGGGGTAGCGCGCAGGAACACGTAGTTCAGCCCTACATATAAGAGGAGTACGACGGCCGTGCCAGTGAGCAGGATGCGCGAGAGGTTGCGCTGCGGGCGCTCGATTTCGCCGGTGAGGTACACGGCGGCGTTCCAGCCCGAGTAGGCGTAGCTGACGTAGACCAGCGACACCGCGAAGGCCGGGCTCAGCAGCGTGCGCCAGCCCGCCGCGTCGGGCGCGAAGGCAATGGGCTGGGGCTTACCCAGCACCATCCCTACCCCAATAAACCCGACCAATATCAGTACTTTAAAGGCCGTGATGGCTACTTGCAAGCGGCTGCCGGCGCGGGTGCTGCGGCCGTGCACCACGGCCAGACTCAGGACTACGGCCACGGCCAGCATGGTGCCCCAGGTGTAGGTGCTGCCCGCGGCCAGGGGCACGGCCAGGACTGGCCACACGCTTTGGGCGTAGCGGGCCAGGGCCAGGGCGGCCAGGGCGGTGGGCGCGGCAAACCCCACGGTGGCTGATACCCAGCCCGATAGAAAGCCCAGCGCCGGGTGGTATATCTGGCTCAGGTAATGGTATTCGCCGCCCGAGCGGGGCATGGCGGCGGCCAGCTCGCCGTAGCTCACGGCGCCGCACAGCGCAATGAGGCCGCCTACCCCCCACAGCATCAACAGCGCGAAGCCGCTCTGGATGCCCAGCACCTGAAAGCCGAGGCTGGTAAAAACCCCCGTGCCCACCATATTGGCGATGACAATGGCGGCCCCGGTGCGAAAATTAATCTTATAAGAGCTGGACGGGTCGGGCATGGGCGAAAACTTGCGCCCGCAAAGATGCGCCCCGCCCGGCCATTCCCCTACCCCTCGACGGCGGTGGCGGCCTTGGGCTTTTTGTAGAGCGGCACGGTGCTGCACGGCTCGCCATACATCATGCTGGCGGCTACTGGCAGTAGCCGCTGCATGATGGCAACGTAGGCAAACGTGGGCACCGGCTTGTCGCCGCAGCCTTTGATTACGAGCTTGGCATCTTGATAATCAGCCGGATTGATGCCCGCGATGGCCTCCTCAAACAATGACTGCTCCAGGGCTTCGAGGTTGCCAAATACGTAGCGGTGGGCGTGGCCTTGCAGCTTGCTGGCCAGCAGCATGTAGGCCCAGGTGGGCACAATGGCATCGGCCGAGCAGCTAATGGCCACGTTCTGGCCGTCGTACTGCGCCCAGTCGTGGGTCTTCACAAACTCGCGAAAGTCCTTTTCGCGCAGCATCAGCCCGTGAAAAAGATTGTCCTTAATGTCGTACACCACCCGGTCGCCGGGGTGGATAAACTCTTCCAAGTTGAGCGTGACGAGGCCCGAGGCAGCGACGCGATTGACGAATAGCGGTTCCATAATTTCAATTATCAGTTATCAAGTATCAATTATCATCTGCTAATCATCAGTTTGGCTGGAGGCGCTGATAATTGATGACTGTTAATTGATAATTGACTTGGGGGTAGTCGTGTATACTTCTTTGAGGTAAAATGGCTCGTAATAAGCCACATCCTGAAACTCTTGGCGCTGATAGGCGGCGTAGGCCAGCTCGCCGATGCTCACGGCCGAGGGCTGCACGCCGGTCAGAAAAACGGCATGCGGGTTGGCGGCCACCAGCGGCTGAAACTTAGCCGCCCCCGAACCAAAGAACAACACGGAGTGGTGGGCCAAATGTTCGGCCAGACTGGTTTCGTCGAGCACGAGGTTGGTGGGGGGTAGCAGCGCCTGGCCATCGGCGCGGTAGAGGGCAGCGTATACTTCCTGCCGCCGGGCATCAAGCATGGGGCAGTATAAATAGGTAGCGGCGCGCGGCACCTGCGCGGCAACCTGGTGGGCCAGCGCGGGCAGCGTGCCCACGGCCAGCAGCGGCACATCGAGGGCAAAGCACAGCCCCTTGGCAGCAGCCGCGCCAATGCGCAAGCCAGTGTAGGAGCCGGGCCCGTCGCTGAGTGCCACGGCGCCGAGGTCGGCCAGCGCGTGGCCAGCATTGGCCACCAGCTGCTCAATGAGCACGGTGAGATGGGTAGAGTGCGACTTTTCGAGGCGCAATTCGGCCTGGCCCAGCAGGCGGCCGTCGGCGAGGTGGTGCAGAGCCACGGCGCAGATGGGCGACGAGGTTTCGAGCGAAAGCAGGAGGGTAGGCATAAGTGGCTGGCAAGTTCCGGCTGAATTCGGATTATTCCCAAGTGGAGCCAGCCGGGGGTCAGCCCTACCCCCTGTTTTAGCCTCAAAGCCCGCCAGCAAAAACGCCGCGCCGGAGAACCAGCGCGGCGTTTTTCAAAAATGTCCAGACCGCTTTCTTAGGCGGCCAGCGGCCAGCCTTCGGGGTAAAGTGGCAGTAGGCGGCCTTGTTCGGGCTGCGGCGCGTGCGTGGTGGGCCTGGCTACCTCATCAGCATGGCGGCGCAGGGCGCGCATGAGCAGGTATTTATACTTTTCGGCGTCGGCCAGGGCCTGCGCAATGGCTTGCTCAGCATCGGCGTAGGCTACTACGGGCTGCAGCTCGCGGCGGGGCCGGCGGGCTTCAAACACGTGGCCGGACAGGTAATCAGCGGGGTTTTTCATGGGGCAGGCAGCGCAGGTTGTTAGGTGCTTAATAAACACACCTGGCCCTCGTAAAATTCCGCATAATTCATTTTTACTTCACTACTAATCAATGGTTTAACAAGTATTTTTAACCCTGCGTAGGGCAACGTGTTTTTGGCAAGGTTTTGGTATTATTAGCGATGTCGAACGGTACTTTAGCTGGTTGCGTACAAGTAAGAAATAGTACCTGAATTAAACCAGCCGCCGAGTTTGTTATCTAACCAAGCGTTGTTTTCAACAACTTAATCCGGGAGCTTCGGCCCCGCTCTGTCATGCGTCGCAATCTGTTTTTTTCCTTGTTCTTGATTTTAGGCCTTGGTCTAGGGCTCAGCAGCTGCGCACCGGGTGTTTATGCCGGCGCCAGCATTGGCGGGCCTGGCTACGGCTATGGCTACCCCTACGGCGGTGGCTACTACGGACCGCGCTACTATGCTCCCCGCCCGATTATTGTGGCCCCTGCCTACCGGGGCGGCTGGCACGGCGGGGGTGAGCACGGCTGGCATGGTGGTGGCTATGGTGGCCACGGCGGTGGTTACGGCGGCCAC
>CAZZWL010000197.1:1148-7459 GCA_964657755.1 uncultured Rhodanobacter sp. | reverse complement strand
CGCCGCCGCACCGCCCACGGCCGCCGCGCTGCCCGATTCGCTGCGCCCTACCCCCGTGCCGCCCGTGGCTGGCGTGCCCGACACGCTGCACCGGGCCATTGCGCGGCTGCGCCAGGCCCTGGGTCCGGCCGCCGCCGAGCTGCGCCCCGCGGTGCTGGAGCAGGCCTGCGTGGGCTACCTCACGCTGCACCCCACCGGCCGCATAGAGCGGGCCGGCGTGCTGGCCGTGGCCGACATGGACCTGCCCAACACCACCGAGCGCCTCTGGGTTATTGATTTGAACGAAGCCAAAGTGCTGCACCGCAGCCTGGTGGCCCACGGCCAGGGCTCGGGCCACCTGCGGGCGCGGCGCTTCTCCAACGTCGAAAGCTCGGCCTGCACCTCGCTGGGCTTTTACCGCACCTCGGGCACCTACGACGGCATTCATGGCTACTCGCGCCGCTTGCAGGGCTACGACAAGGGCGAGAATACCAATGTGTTTGACCGCTACATCGTGCTGCACGCCGCCGACTATGCCAGCCCCGACTACGTGCGCCAGCACGGCCACCTGGGCTACAGCCGCGGCTGCCCGGCCCTGCCGCCCACCCAGTACAAGCCCATCATCAGCACGCTGCGCACGGGTAGCCTGCTGCTGGTGAGTGGGCCCGGCCTGGCCTCGCGCTGGCTCGACGGGCCAGCCGCTGGGCGGCGGTTCATGCGGCGGGGCTGGCGCTAGGCGCGGAATTTTTTTGGCTCGCAAACCATTTTACCCTACCTTGGCGTAGGGTACTGCGTATAACAATCACTGAATTAGGTAGCCCGCCCCGGCGAGCGCCTACCCCATTCACTAAGTAGTAAGTGTTATGAAGCATCATCATTCCAGTGTAGTACAGCGCCAGCGCGACAGCCGCCGCCGCTCGCAGCGGTTGGTTCGGCGGGTACTGCCCTTTGTAGCGTCCCTGTTTCTGGCTACCCCGCTGGCGGGCCCGCTGATGAAGTCGTCAGCGCACGTGCTGGTCAGCAGTACTGCTCCCGCCAAGGCTCCCGTGGCCGCTACCCCCCTGGCCCGCTTCGACGCTACCCTGCGCGAAACGTATAGCCGCCTCGGGGCCGAGCAGCAAGGCCTGCGCTTCGAAGTGTTTCAAAAAGCCATGACTGGCTACCTCAACCTGCGCGAAACCGGCCACCTCGCCGCCACGCAGCAGCACCTGACGGTAGTAGACTTCGACCTGCCCTCGACCGAAAAACGCCTCTGGGTGCTCGACCTGAACAGCGATAAGATTCTGTTTCACACGCTGGTGGCCCACGGCCATAACTCCGGCGAAAACGGCGCCGACCAGTTCTCGAACACCGACCAGAGCAACATGAGCAGCCTGGGCTTCTACGTCACGGGTCAGGAGTACGAGGGTAAGCACGGCCACTCGCTGCGCCTGCAAGGCCTGGATGAAGGCTTCAACACCAATGCGTTTGCCCGCTCCATCGTGATGCACGGTGCTGACTACGTGAGCGAAAGCTTCATCAAGCAAAATGGTCGTCTGGGCCGCAGCCTCGGCTGCCCTGCCCTGCCGCTCGACCAGTATTCGCAGATTATCGACCAGGTAAAAGGTGGTAGCTGCCTGTTTTTGAGCAAGTCAAACGCCGGCTACACCTCGAAATACCTCAACCAGAACGTGGCCCTGGCCGCGCTTCCGCTCAAGCCTGCTGCCAATTCGTAAGCGAGCATTTTCTATAAGAAAGGGCCTTCTGCCAGTGGTGGAAGGCCCTTTTTTGTTCTCGCCGCGAAACCATCCGCGTCTTCCTCGGTGAAAAACCGCTAGGGCAATTTAACCAAACGTTGGTGCTGCCCGCCCAATTCTACCTCGTAGAGGCCGGGCGCGGCCCGAAGCCCATTCGCATCCAAGCCATCCCAAGTCAGGGCGTGCGAACCTGCTTCAGCTACTGTAGGCAGCTCGCGCACCACCTGCCCCCGCGCGTTGCGGATGCGCAGGGGGGTAGGGGCCGCCGGCACGTAGCGCTCGTAGCGCAGCCCCACCGATTGCGAAAACGTGCGGCTCTCGGGCGCGGTGAGCGTCAGCGTTTCGGGGTCGAGCTGGGTGGCGGGGGTAGTGAGCAGGCGCAGGCCGGTGAGGGTAAGCGCGGCCTGCTTTGCGAGCGGAAATTCTAGGTTTAACTCGTGCCGGGCGGCATCGAGCTGCCAGGCCGAAGCTGCCAGCGGCTGGCCGCCAAGCAGCACGGCCGTGGGCGCGGCCGCCACCCGCGCCACGCGCAGTTGCACCAGTCGCCGGGCCGGCGCGCCGGGGTAAGTGCCCGCCAGGTTCACCACAATAGTAGTCTGGCCAGGCCGGTAGCGGCCCACCAATTGCACCGTAGCATAGTGTTGCTGTGCCAGCGCCTGGGCCGAATGGCCATCATCTTCATACACGACGAACTCGGAATTAGCTGCCTGTCCATCGGGGAAGTAGCGCACCAGCAGCGTGTCGGGCCGGAAGGCAGCCGTGCTGGCGCGGTAGGCCGTCAGGGGCACAAAGGCGCCGGCGCGGGCCAGCAGCGGCACGTGCCCCAGCGGCGCGGGCAGGCCCACCGTTTGGCCGCCGGGCAGCGTCTGGCCGGTTTCGAAGTCAACCCAGCCGCCGGGGGTAGGGGGCAGCGCCACGTTGCGCCGCCGCTGCCCCGGCTGGTTGATGGGCGCCACCAGCAGGCTAGGGCCGAGCAGGTACTGGTCGCCGGGTGGCGCGGTGGCCTGGGGTGCCGGGGCCTTGCGGGGGCCGCCCCAGCCGTAGCGGGCTTGTTCATCAAAAACCCCCGTGATGATAGTGCCAGGAATGGGCGAACCTGGCGCAGCGCCCCAGTCGCCAGTAGGCGCTATCGCTATACTGTCTGCCGGCGGGGTTTCGGGGCCCGAGTCCAGGTCATAATAGTCCATTGCCCGCGTCAGTGGGGCGCCGGTCAGCGTGTTCTGCGCGGCCAGGGTGTAGAGGTAGGGTAGGAGCTGGTAGCGCAGGTGCGCGTACTGCCGCACAATGCTTTGGTACGGCTCGGGGTAGGTGTAGGGCTCGGGCGCCACCACCTGGTCGGAGTGCGGGCGCATGATGGGGCACAGCGCCGCCAGCTGGAGCCAGCGCGTGTACAGCTCGGGGTCCTGCGTGGCATTGGCCCCGAAGCCGCCGGCATCGGAGTGCATGTAGCCCACGCCCGCCTGGCCCATGCCCAGCATAATGGGCACCTGCGCCTGCAGGCCGCTCCACGAGCGGTTGATGTCGCCGCTCCACGGAAACACCGAGTTGCGCTGCATGCCCGCCCAGCCCGAGCGCGCCAGGTTGAACACGCGCTCGTTGGGGTATTCCTGGGCGTAATTATCCTGGAAAATGCCGGCCCAGGTCATGCCGTAGGCATTGTGCACCTGCGGCGTGGCGCCCAGCGCGTGGCGCATGGCCAGCGGGTGGTTTTCGGGTTCGCCGAGGTCGCTCCACCAGCCGGCGGCGCCCTGGTCGTGCAGGCGGCGGTACTGCGCCCACAGCCAGGTGCGCGCCGCCGGCTTAAACACATCCAGAATACTCGCCGGCCCCGCCCAAAACGAGCCCACCGTGAACGGCCTACCCCCCGCCGTGGTGCCTACCAGCCCTTGCGCGCGCACGAGGCTGTCATTCAGCGAGGTGCGCATCACGTAGGGTTCCGAAATCAGGATGGTGTTGACAGCCTGCATTTTGAGGTCGCGCATCATGCCGGCCGGGTCGGGAAAGTGGGCCGCGTCCCACTGAAAATCGCCCTGCCGGGTGGTGCCCCCAAACCAAAACAAGTCCAGCACCAGCGCATCGAGCGGGAAGTCGGCGTGGCGCATACGGTTGGCCACGGCCAGCATCTCGGCCTGGCTGCGGTAGCCAAAGCGGCTCTGGATGAGGCCCAGCGCCCAGCGGGGGGGTAGGGGCTGCCGGCCCGTGAGCGCCGTGTAGCGGTCCAGGATTTCGGCCTGGCTCCGGCCCGTCACCATGAAGTAGCTCAGGCTGCTCAGGCCCTGCGCGCCGTATTCGAGCGCGTCCGGCCGCTGTTTGCCCAGGTCGAGGTAGGCCGGCGCGTAGTGGTCGAAGAGCAGCAGGTAGCCGCGGCTGCTGAGCACCACGGGCAGCGTCACGTTCAGGTTTGGCTCGCCGTTTTGGTAGCCGTAGTGAGCCTGGTTATACAGCTCCAGCCGGTAGCCGCGCCGGTCGAGGGGCAGGGCGCGGGCGCCCGTGCCGTAGAGCCGCTCGCCCGGCGCGAGGCGAAAGCGCACGCCCGTGCCGGCCAGCTCGTCGGCGCGGTTGGGCGGCGTGTCGGGGTCAGGCTCGGTGGTGGGGGGTAGGCGGCGGAAAGCTGGGCCGGCTTCGCTGAAAAGTGGTCCTGGAGAAATTGGGGGCGCGACGGCGCTGCGCGAATTAGTGAAAAATTGAATCGCCAGCGTTTTTTTGTTGACAAAAATGCTCTGGCAGTTGACGTTGAACTCTAATTTGTCGGGATAGACAAATACCCCGGAACAAATATCTGGGCCATACTTTTTTATCTCTGCCGCCGTACGGGGTCCATCACAGCCGGCATTGCAAACGCTCTCATACTCGACCGGCTGCGGCGGCTGCACCACGCTCACCGACGAGTCGGCTACCGCCTCCCTTCCCGGTGCGAAGTAGCTGACTTTCACCACGCCCGGCGCCCAGGTTTGAATGCGCCGCGTGCTGCCATCGGTGGCCTTGACTTCTAGCATCAGCCGCACCCATTTGCCATCTTTATAATCGTGGTAAACCTTGTGCGACTGATACCGCCCGCCCGGCACTTCGCGCGCCCGCACCGGCCGGCGGCCAAACGGGTCCTGGGTAGGCGGCCGGTCGCCCTCCCGCTGGGCGTGGGCGGGGGCCGTGAGGAGCATCAGCAGGGTCAGCAGCCAGCCGGCTCGCCAATAAAACAACGTTCGCATAGAGCAGGGGTAGGAAGCGGCAAAGGTCAGCACCCCGGTCTTAAAGCCAATAAAACCGTTGCGACTGATGGGCGTGGCGGCTTGTGGAGGGGCCACCCAGGCGGCGTTGGCGCGAGGTTTGGCCGGGAGCGTCGCGGCTTCGCCTGGATTAAGCCCGACCTTTGCGCTGCTTGCTTCCTTTTACGCCGCCCGCTGGGCTAGCCAGCCGGCCGCCTTCCTGCCAATTACGCGTATGCTGACCCCTACCCCCCTTGCCGCGGCGCCCCCGGCCTCGCCCTACGCGGCGGTGTTTATTGATTTTGAGAACGTCTACTATTTTCTCAAAAACCACTACCTCGACCCCCAGGACCCCCACGACTACGCCCTCGACCTGGTGCGCGCCCTGCGCGACTCGCTCAAGCGCGAGCAGGGCCTCGACTCGCTGGTGCTCAACGCCTACGCCGACTTCGACAAGATACCTACCGGCCCGCAGGGCCCCCTCTACCTCATGGGCGTGAGCACGCGCAACGTGCTGGGCACCGACCACAAAAACGCGGCCGATATGCAGCTCTGCATCGACGCGCTGGAGGTGCTCTACACCCGGCCCGCCATCGGCACGTTCGTGCTCGTGGCCGGCGACCGCGACTACATTCCCGTGCTGCAACACCTGCGCCGCCAGGCCCGGCAAGTGAAAGTGGTGGGCTTCCGCGAAAGCGTGTCGGGCGACCTGCTCCAGATGCTGGGCCAGGAGCACTTCATCGACGCCCGCCAGCTCTTGCCCGCCGAGCGCCTCCAGGCCCTCGAAGACCACCGCACGGCCCGCCTGCGCCTGGGCCAGGACCTGCGCCGCCTGCGCGAGCAAGGGCTGGTGGGCGTGCAGTCGGCGGCCGCCCGGCAGGCCGCCCAGGATGCGGCCGCCAGCGGCGCGGCGCCGGCCGAGGGCACGTCGTCCGGCCCGGTGGCCCCCGCGCCGCGCCCTACCCCCGCCGCCCGCCCCAGCCTCCTGGACCAGCTGCTGCAAGAGCCGCCGGCCACGTTCGCGCCCATCCGCCGCATCACGCGCGACGACGAGCGGCGCTGCCTGGAATTTCTGTTGGCGCAGATGCAAAAATTTGGGGGTCAGCAAGGGGCGTCCGAAATATGGGCCAGTCCCTTCCTGCGCCGCCTCACCGACGTGCTGCCCGAGCTGCCCGACTGGGAGCGCCGCCAGCTCCTGAGCCAGCTGCGCGACGCGGGCGCCGTGCGCCTCGAAAAGCGCGAGGGCGAGCCACATCCTTTCTCCGTCATCCTCGTCAACTACCAGCACCCCGACGTGCGCGAGCTCAACCCCGGCCTCACCGAGGAAAAGTAAGGGGGTAGGAAAAATACTGTCATTGCGAGCAACGCGAAGCAATCGCATCCGAACTTCGCC
>CAZZWL010000197.1:0-1138 GCA_964657755.1 uncultured Rhodanobacter sp. | reverse complement strand
GGGGTAGCGTTATGGTGCGATTGCTTCGCGTTGCTCGCAATGACAGTATTTCCTTTTATTGCCAGCGACTAGCTGGGGCCGCCCGAGGGGGTAGTCGTCGGGGGCTTGGTAGTGCCGCACTTGGCCGGGCTGGGCTTAGGGTCGCACTTTTTATCGTGGTCGAAGCACGAGGTGAGGGCAAAACTGGTGGCGAGCGCCAGCAGTGGCAGGCGCAGGTACGTAAAAAATTTGGGCATAACGCGGGCTGGGTTGAAGAGAAAAAGAGGGGGTAGGGCCGGTGGTGTGGCCAGCCCCGAAGAGCCGGTCGGCAACCGGCCGAAAAGATACCACCTTTTCGCGAAACTCCAACCTATTCAGCCTATTGGCTCAATTCGAAAAGGGGTAGGGGCTGCGTTTCGGCGGGTTTGCCACCCGTTTTATCCAGCTCCTCGCGGTGCAGTTTCAGGTAGGCGTTATACGCCTTGGCGGCCTTGTCGTAGTGGGCACGGTAGCCCACCACGTTGGCGTCGGCCAGCTGAATGGCCTCCACGTAATCGCGCACGCGGGCGGAGGGCGCGTTGCCATCGGGCGCGGCCAGGGGCAGCACGATTTTCAGCACCGAATCCTGCACGGCGTCGTAGCGGTCGATGAGGGCCGACGATGCCATCGTTTGGCGGTCGTAGCGCTGCGTCTGTATGCGGGCGCGGGCCTGGCGCAGGCTGGCCAGCTGGGCCTGGTTGGCGCCGGGATATTTGCTGAGGTCTTGCAGCAGCTCGCGCAGGTCGGCCAGCTTTTGGTCGTCGCTGGTCATCATGCGCTGCCAGTTCACGTCGGCCGAATCACGCAGAATGTCGAACTGGGCCCGCACGGCCGCCGGCGAGGCGGGGCTTTCGGCAGTAGCGGCGGTGTTTTTGGTGGCGTCGGGCTTGCACATGGGCAGCACGGCGAGGGTCAGCAAGCTGGCGAAGAGAACGGCTTTCATGAAAACCAAACGAATAACCCGGCGGTAATAAGGTGCCGGCGGGCGCCTAAAGTTACGCCGCCGAAAGGTGGGTAGGGCCCGGCCGTACCTTTGCGGAAAATAGAATCGTTGCAGAAAGAACGTCATGCTCATCTGGCGTCCGCTTGTCGAAGCATCTCGCTCGCCCCGTTTGATTAC
>CAZZWL010000196.1:0-7532 GCA_964657755.1 uncultured Rhodanobacter sp. | reverse complement strand
AGGCCCACCAGCCCGCTGCGCCCCGTGCCATCAAGGCCGCTGCGGCCGGGCACCCCGCCCGCCTGGGCCAGCACCAGTCGCGCACGCGCACGCGCCGGGGCCTCGCCCCTCGCCCACAGGCTGTCGTGCACCACGCGCGGGTAGTGGCTGCGCAAAAACGCCCGGTCGGCCGGGGCCGGCAACCGCCCCAGCAAGCTGCCGTACTCGGCCGGGCTGAGGCCGGGCGGCACGAGGTAATGGTGATAATCGACCTGCAACGGCGTGGCCACCAGCAGCCCCAGCAGCCCCAGCGCAAAGCCCAGGCCCAGCAGCCGGGCGTAGTGGCGCGCCACCGCCCACAGCCACGGCAGCAGCAGCAGGGCCAGCGTGCTAAATAAAAAGCCGTAGCCGAACCGAAACGCCGGCGCCAGCCCAAACCAGAACCCCACGCCCCCCAGCGCCACCCCCAGCACCGCCAGGGCCTGCGGGGCCAGGGGCAGGCGCCCGCGGCGGTACTGCCACCAGCCCAGCGGCAGGCTGGTGAGCAGCAGCGCTGGCAGGGCCAGCAGCAGCGCCCGGCTATCCAGGTGCTGCTACTGCCACCACAGCGGCCCCCAAAAGGCCAGGGGCTTGTCGTGCACGCTTATCTGCCCATAGAAGTCTTTGTTGCGGGCAAACTCCCGGATGTAGTCGCTGTGCAGGCGCAGCTCAGCCAGCGGAAACTTCCAGCTGGGGTTAAATAAATCGACGGCCACCGGAAACACCAGGTAGCCGCTAATGAGCACGTTGCGCACTAGCCAGGGCGCCACCACGGCCAGCGCCAACCCCGCCATCACGCCCAAAAACCGGCCGTTGGCAAACAGCCGCGCGCGCCCTACCCACCACACCGCCAGCAGCAGGATGGGTAGGGTCGAAAGCTTGAGGGTGACCGCGAAAACGCTCAGCAGCACCACCACCACCTGGGCCGCCAGCAGCGGCCGGCCGGGCTGCGGCCAGGGCAGCGCCAGGCCTTGCACGAGGAGGTAGAAGACGAGCAGCGACACGGCCGGGTCGGGCGAGAGGGAGGCCAGGTCATTCAGCAGCCGAAACGTCATGGGCACCAGCACCAGGCGCACCACATCGGCTGGCGTCGCCTGCCGGCGCAGCAGCCGGTCCAGGCTACCCAGGCCATACCAGCCAAAGAGGGTAAAAAAAACCGCGTTCAGCACTTGCAGCGGGCTGCCCACGTAGCGCCCCCAGCTGAAGAGGGCCTCGGGCACGAACCACGCCGAATTGAAGCCAAGGTGAATATCAATATTGGCCCGGCCCGGCACCACGCCCACTTCCTCCAGCCAGTGCAGCGACTGCGCGTGGTACACGCCGGTGTCGATATTGGGCGAGGGCATGGTGCCCACAGTCAGTGCGCACAGCAGTAGCAGCCCGCCCAGCACCTGCACCAGGCCGTGCCACTGCCGGAACCGCTGCCACTGCCGCCGCAGCAGCTGCCGGCCCGCTGGCTGCGCCAGCCCTACCCCCCCAGAGCCGCCGCCGCGAGGTGCGCCGCCGTGTGCAGCGGCCCCAGCAGCGACCACACCTCCAGCAGCAGCAGCCCCAGCTAGGTAGTGAGTGGGGCTATCTCCGCCGCCTTATTCGCCGCCGCCGTCAGCCGGAGGCTGCGGCAAATAAGGCGCAGCAGCCAAATACCCCACCTGAGCGGCAGCAGCACCGCGTAGGTGGCCGCGAGAAGTAAGACCAGCATGTAGGGAGGGTGGCGCGAGGGATTGTTTTCGCAGGAAATATACGCCGCTCGCTCGCTCATTACCTCACTAGTAGCAAGATAACCTGATTTTATAGCACTCAGCGCCTACCCGGCCGGCTTCTTTGCGGCGGTCAGGCAGTGCCTTGGGCCGCGAAGCAGGGGGTAGGGCGGCTCACCGGGCGCGGGCCGGGGCGGCGGGCACCACGAAAATGGGCGTCTCCGTCACCGTGAGTGGCAGGGCGCCGGCCGTGCTCGCCACGGTTTGCCGGCTCATGGCATCGCCGCTAACCTGGGGGGTGTACACGCTGTAGGCCTGGCCGGCGCCCGCCGCCACGCGCAGCGAATAACCGGCGGTTTTGCCCTCCTCGGTCGGCATCACCAGCATGTACATCGACTGCCCGTTGTACTCGTACCTATCCACCAGCGGGCTGGTGCTCAGGGTTTGCTTATACACGTAGTTGCCCAGCAGGTGCTGCACCTGGTAGAGGTAGTTGGCCGCCGGCTTGCGCTGGTGCGTGGCGCCGTTGAGCAGGCCCGAGGAGGCAAACTGCTCGCCGCTTTCGAGCCGCAAATCATAGGTCTGGTACAAAAACAGCCGGTCGATGCCGTGCCGGGCGTAGAAGAGCGCCGTGCGCAAAATCCAGTCGGCCTGCACCTGCTCCGGGTTTTTGGGGCCAATGGCCGGCGCGTGCAGCGAGCTGCCCTGGTTGACGTCGTAGCCCGCCTCCGTCACCCACACCTCCTTGTTATACTCCCGCCCCAGCGCCGCGAAGGCATCGGCATACGCGCCAATGGCCGACACCTCGGGCGCCGCGCCCCGCGCCGACGCCGTGCTCTGCGACTCGCCCGTGGCGTTAGCGTAGCAGTGGTAGTTCAGCACGTCGAAGCACAGGTCCACCGTGCCGTCGGCCTTGTAGCCCCGGTACTGCTTGCACCAGTCGATAATGCCGCGCACGTAGTCCGTTTGGGGGGCGGCGGTGCCGCCCATCACCACCAGCATGGTGGGGTCGGCATTTTTGACGCCCACGCCGGGGCCCATCGTGTTTTTGTGGCCATCGTAAAAGGCCGATAGGTTGGCGGCGTATTCGCGGGCGGTTTGGTAGGCCTTGCGGCCTTTCCACCACTTATCGCGCTCATTCTCACACTCAATGTATTTCACGTAGCCCAGCCCCACCTCGCGGGTGCGGGTGCCCGCCTCCGGCGCCGTGGGGTAGATGGGCCCGGTCATTACCCCCTGCAACAGCGCCGGGCTCACGGCCTTGTTGCGCCCGTAGCGCGCCGCAAACTGAAAGGCCAGCTTGGCCTGCAAGCTGTAGGAGGCGGGGTTGAGCAGGTCGGCACCGGCGGCGGCCGGCACGTTTTCCGAGTTGCGCTGGTCGGCGGGGTAGCTGCGTTCCAAAAACCAGTTGGGCAGCGTTTTCAGGCAGGGTAGCACCTGCTTGCCCTCCTGCTTGAGGCGCTTGTAGAGCACGTCGTAGTTCCAGCCCCCCGATACGGTGGGGTTGAAAGCGAACTTACCCGGCTCCGACTCTATCTTTTCCCAGTCCACGTAGTCGCGGTACTGCGTGAAGGCCTGCATCAGGGCCATGCTGGGCTCATACACCTGGTCGCGGATGTTGGGGTCCACGTCGTTTTGCAAAAACTCCCACACGAAGGAGTTGATACCGAACTCGTTGCCCAGCTTTACCGGCCTCTTGGGCGCCAGCGCCACGGGCGGGCTCTTTTGGTAAGTGCCGTACAGCTCCAGCTCGGTCGGGAAGCCCCACCAGGCATTCAGCACCAGATACTGGGCTTTGACGGGGGTAGGGAGTGTCACGTCTACCCACTTGCCATACGCTTCGCCGGTGAAGGTGGTCAGCAGCACCGGGGCCGCCGCCGCCGAGGCCTTCGCGTAGAGCTTGAGCGGCTTGTCGGGAAAAGAATTTTGCCCGTCGTAGAGCCTGATTTTGCTGATGTACACGTCCCGCAGGCCCTTCAGCTCATAGTAGGCGTCGTAGTTGGGCAGCAGCTTGCCCCAGCCCATAAACACTTCCTGGTCCAGCACGCCATCGTTGAGCTGCTGCAGGCCCGTGCCGGGCGTCACTTTGTCCCCCACGTTGTTGAGCTGGTACCAGTTGGCCCCCTGCAACGGAATTTTGCCGGTGCCCGGCGCTTCCTGGCTGGCGGCCTGCTGGCTACACGAAGCCGAGCCGCCCAGCGTGCTCAGCAGCAGTAGCCAGCCGGCCAGCCTGGGCAAGAGTATTTTCATGGGAGTGCGTTGTTTTTTTGGTGAGGCCGCCTTCGGGCAGTAGCCCGAAGGCCCGCGAAAGTAGGCAGCCCGGCCGGGTAGCGCCTGCTGCCCAGCGGCTTGGCGGCCGCCCGGGCTTGGCCATGAGCCGCCGGCCAGCGCCCCGCCGCGGGCCGCCCGCGCCGCCCGCGCAACGCCTGACCACCCACAGACAGGGCGGCTTTTTTGGGTGCCCACTACTCAAGATGCACGTTGCTAGGCAATTGGTGTGTAGTTTTATCGCAACTTAACCGCCGCCTACTTTTGGTAAAATTCGACACGCTCTCCATCGTCATCCCCGTTTATAACGAAGCCCGTACCATTCACCAGATTCTGGATTTGCTGCGCGAACTGGAATTAGTGAACAACATCCAGAAGGAAATTATCCTGGTCAACGACTGCTCGACCGATGCTTCCGCCGACACCATTCGGGCCTACGCCGCCCGCTACCCCACCCTGGGCCTGCGGCTGCTGGAGCACCCCATAAACCAGGGCAAGGGCGCGGCCCTGCGCACGGGCATCCGCGAGGCCACCGGCGACTACGTCATCATCCAGGATGCCGACCTCGAATACGACCCCGACGAGTACAACCTGCTCATCAAGCCCGTGCTGCGCGGCTTTGCCGACGTAGTGTTCGGCTCGCGCTTTATGGGCGGCAACCCGCACCGCATCCTGTTTTTCTGGCACAGCATCGGCAACAACGTCCTCACGTTCCTGTCCAACATGTGCACCGACCTGAACCTGACCGACATGGAAACGTGCTACAAGCTCTTCCGGCGCGACATCATTC
Organism: uncultured Rhodanobacter sp.; assembly: GCA_964657755.1. Classification (GTDB taxonomy): domain Bacteria; phylum Bacteroidota; class Bacteroidia; order Cytophagales; family Hymenobacteraceae; genus Hymenobacter. The sequence goes on along the minus strand of CAZZWL010000196.1, from coordinate 2,759 downwards.
AGGGCCTGAAGCTGGTCGAAAACCGCTTCGGCTTCGAGCCCGAAGTCACGGCTAAGGTGGCGCGGGTGCCCAACATCCGGGTCTACGAAGTGGGCATCAGCTACTACGGCCGCACCTACGCCGAGGGCAAAAAAATCGGCTGGCGCGACGGCTTCCGTGCCATCTACTGCATCCTCAAGTACGGCCTGCTGAAGGGGTAGCCCCGGCGGGTGCGGGCCCCTACCCCCTCCTGCAGGCCCAGCGGCCGGCGGGGGGGTAGGGGCCGGATTACCTTCCTGCCCTGCTCGGTTCTTTGGCTGCCACCGGGGCGGCAGCGGCCGGGCCCGCTGGTTACCAGGGGCTAATGCCCGTTTCCGGCGCATTATCGTCGCTGAAAAACTGGCTGGTGGGGCCATCGGGGCCCAGCAGGGCGGCTTTTACCAGGCGGGCGGCGGCATCGGGCACGCTGCCGGGGCCGCTGTGGTGGTTGAAGTCGGTGGCGGTGTAGCCGGGGTCCACGGCGTTCACCTTGAAAGGCGTGTCGCGCAGCTCGTAGGCCAGCATGATGGTGTAGGCGTTTAGGGCCGCCTTGGAGGGCTGGTAGGCAGCCCCTTTCACGGCGTAGTATTTCCAGGTGGGGTCGTTGTGCAGCGTGAGCGAGCCCAGGCCCGACGTGACGTTGACGATGCGCGGCGCGGGCGACTGCCGCAGCAGGTCGATAAAGGCCTGCGTCACCTCGATTACGCCGAACACGTTGGTGCCGAACACCTCCCGGATGGTGCCGAGGCTGGTAGTGAGGGCCGGCTGCGACATACCCCCGCTGATGCCGGCGTTGTTGATGAGCACGTCGAGCACCGGCGTTTTCCGGCCCAGCGCCGCGCGGGCGGCGGCAATGGAGGCGCTGTCGGTTACGTCGATGACGAGCGGCTCGACCTGGGTGAGGCCTTCGGCCTTGAGCTGGTCGACGGCCTGCTGGCCTTTTTGCGCGTCGCGGCTGCCCAGGTACACGTAGTAGCCGTGCTGGAGCAGCTGGCGGGCCGCTTCGAAGCCAATGCTTTTGTTGGCGCCGGTAATGAGGACTGTTTTCATGGTGGCTGTTGGTTAAATAATTAACAGCACAAAATTACCGGGCGCTTCCGGCGCGGCTGGCCCCCATTTCGCGGTACTACTGGTACATTTTGCGGATGCCGGCCCGGTACTCGGCCGGCGTGAGGCCGGTTTCGCGCTTGAAGAAGCGGCTGAAGTACGAAGCGTCCGAAAAGCCCAGGTCGAAGGCCAGCTCCTTGAGCGACTGCGGGGTGTAGAAGAGCAGGCGCTTGGCCTCCAGCACCAGCCGCTCGTGCAGGTGCTTGATGGCCGACTTACCGCTTTGGGCCTTCACCACCTCGCTCAGGTGCCCCGCCGAAATGTGCAGCCGCTCCGCATACGCACCCACCTCGTGCAGCTCACGAAAGTGCGTTTCGATGCTCGCCCAGTAGGTGCGCAGCAGCCGCTGGTCAGCCGAGGGCTCGCCGCCCGGGAACCGCTCGGTATACAGCCGGCTCAGGTACGTGAGCAGCACCGTGAGGTAGGCGCTCAGCATCTGGTGCTGCCACTCGCCGGGGCGCTGGTACTCGGCCTCGATTTTGGCCAGCAGGTCGTCCACCACGGCTTCGTCGGCGGCGGTTAGGGGCAGCTCGTGCCCGTTTTGGGGGTTTTGGATGAGCGGCAGGCTGCGCAGCGCCGCGTTTTGCTGCAAGGCCAGAAACTCGCTCGTAAACGTGAGGCGGGTGCCCCAGAAGGGGGTAGGCTCCTCCTTAACCAGCAGCTGGCTGGGAGTCGAGAAGTACAGGGTGTGGTCCCGGCGCAGGTAGGGCACGGCATCGACCCAGTGCCGGCCGGTGGCCCGCTTCGTAAACACCAGCATGTAATACGCCTTGCGGTGCGGCAGCAGCACGTCGGCCTCGTAGGGCAGCCCGCCCGCCGAGCGCGCCAGGGAAAACAAGTTGCTGCCGGTAGCTTCGTCCCGCTCAAAGGGGTGTATCGGCACCGGCGGCCGGCTGGTGAGCATCTGCATACGTCAAATTTACTACCGGTGCACGGTGCTCCCTACCCCCCCAAACCCGCCCGCCGCTACCGGGGGCGGCAGCGGCCGAGGAAGCTGTCCTTACTTTAGCTCTATGGAAGCTGTCTTGTCTCGCATTACTACCAACCCGCGCCAGTGCGGCGGCCGGCCCTGCATCCGGGGAATGCGCATCCGCGTGGCCGACGTGCTGCAGCTATTTGCCGCGGGGCTGTCGGCCGAGCAAGTGTTGGCCGAAATGCCTGACCTGGAAGCGGCCGACCTGCAAGCCGCCCTACAGTACGCCGCCCGCCAAATTGACTACCCCCGGCTGGCCGCATGACCATCTGGCTCGATGCCCAATTATCGCCCTTGCTAGCCGCTTGGCTCAATTGGAAGTTCGATGTGCAGGCCGTCCCCGTGCGCGACCTGGGCCTGCGCGATGCCGAGGATGAAGAAATATTCCGCGCCGCCAAGCTGGCTGGCGTGGTCATCCTGACCAAAGACGCCGACTTTCCGCGCCTGCTCGACCGCTTCGGCCCGCCGCCCCAGGTGCTCTGGCTCACTTCCGGCAACACCTCCAACGAGCGCCTGCAACAAGTGCTACTCCCGGTGCTGCCCGCCGCCCTAGAGCTACTGGCAGCCGGTGAGCCATTGGTAGAAATCGGCAATGCGCTGACATAGGGCCACCAACTGCGCCCCGCCCTACCCCCCAAAAACACGCCAGCCGCTACCGGGG
>CAZZWL010000195.1:0-7577 GCA_964657755.1 uncultured Rhodanobacter sp. | reverse complement strand
GAACGCTTACCCTGCTACCAGATAGCAACTGGCTATTTGTGGATGCTACCCCAGCGCCTCATATCCCTCGTCCACCAGCAAACCCTTGCCGAGCGCGCTTTGCACGGCCAGCACGTCGCAGCGCTCATTTTCGGCGTGGCCGGCGTGGCCTTTAATCCACTTGAAGCTGACTTTGCGCTGCTCGTAGATGCGCAGGAAGCGGCGCCACAGGTCCTCGTTGGCCTTTTTACCGAAGTCGGGCTTTTTTATCCAGTTGAAGACCCAGCGCTTCTCCACGGCATCGACCACGTACTTCGAGTCGGACACGACCAGAATCGGGATTTCGGGACGCGTCACGGCCTCCAGGCCCACAATCACGGCCAGCAGCTCCATGCGGTTGTTGGTGGTGCGGCGGAAGCCCTGGGTCAGTTCCTTTTCGTGGGGGCCGTAGCGTAGGATGGTGCCGTAGCCGCCGGGGCCGGGGTTGCCGCGGCTCGACCCATCGGTAAACAGCGTTATCATGCCCGGATGCTCTCAAAAAAACGCACCAACGCCTCAAACGCCGCGTCGGGCACGGCCGGGAAGTTGGCGATGCGCAGGCTGGTGGCCTTGTAGTCGCCGTAGCCCGAGCCCAGCTGCAAGCCGGCCTCGTCGCGGGCGCGGCGCTTCACTTCCTCCACGACCGCCGCCGGCCCTTGCAGACCGATGACTGTGGTGGAGCGCGCCTCGGGGTTTTCGATGAGCGGGCGCAGGCCCAGCGGCTGCACCTGCTCGAAGTAGTCGTAGAGCTTCTGGGCGCGCTCACTGAGGTGCGGGGCAATGACTTTAATGGGTTCGCGGGCTTGCAGCACCCGGCTTAATAGGTAGATGCCCAGCACGTTGGGGGTGTGCGTGGTTTGGTAGTTGAGCATCTGCTTCACCATGCTGTTGAGGCTGTTGTAGTGCGCGTTGTCGCCCACCTCGCGGGCGCGGGCCACGGCGCGCGGCGAGAGTACCAGCAGGCCCAGGCCGGCCGGCAGGCCTAGGCACTTCTGCACCGAGCCGTACCACACGTCGGCCTTGATAAACTTGAGCGCTACCCCCCCCAGCGACGACGTAGCATCCACAGCTAGCAGCGCAGGCCCCAGGCGATTGAACGTGTTGAGGATGAAGTTATCGCGCAGCTGCGTGGCGGTGCTCGTCTCGTTCTGCGTCAGGCACACCAGGTCCGTTTCCTCGGGGCTAAAGGGGAGGGTAGCCGGGTCGGGCACGTCGTTGATGTCAAACTTTAACCCGGTGCAGCCGGGCCGCAGGGCGCGGGCATAGTCGAACCACTTCTGCCCAAACGAGCCGTTGTAGAGGTGAAACGAGCGGCGCGGCGTCAGGCTTTGGGTCAGGATTTCCCAGCATTCGGTGGCCGACGAGGTGAACAGGATGGTATAGTCTTGCGGGATGTTGAGCTTGAGGCGGGCCTGCTCCAGGCACTGGCGCACCAGCGCCGTGAAGCGCTCGGAGCGGTGCGGCGCCGACAGCCAGCCCTCCTCAAAAGCGTCGGCCAGGTACTGGCGCAGCTCGGGGTACACGGCGGCGGGGCCGGGGTTAAACGTATAGGTTGGAAGGGTTGCCATGCGGCAAAGGTAGGGGTAGGGCGGGCCCGTTGTCGCCCATTTGCTGCCTTACTGCACCACCAGGCGCAGGTAGCCGCGCCCCGCGCCGCCGTCCCATCCCACCACGTAGAGGCCGGCGGGCACCCCGGCCAGCACCAGCTCAAGGGCTGCCTGGCCCACCGCGCCGGTGGCACTGGCCACGCAGCGGCCGGTGGCGTCGAGCAGGCGCACCTGGGCGGCGGTGCCCGCCGCCAGCGGGCCGCTCAGGTGCACGAGGCCAGCGGCGGGGTTGGGGTAGGCGGCCAGCGCGGCGGTGGCCGTCACGGCCACTACCGGCGAGTAGGCCACGCGGCCGTCGCGGTCCACCTGGCGCAGGCGGTAGTAGCGGGTGCCGGCCAGCGGGCGCGCGTCGAGGCTGGCGTATTGGCGGGGGGTAGGGCTGCTGCCGGCGGCGGCCACGCGCGCTATTTCCTGCCAGGGGCCGGCCGCGGGGTCGTCCTGGCTTTCGACCACGAAGGCCAGGCTACCCGCCTCCGAGGCGGTGGCCCACCCCAGGCGGGTGCCCTGGCCGGGCTGGTAGCGCGCCGTGAAAGCCGTGAGCACCACCGGCAGCGGGCAGCTGCTGGTGCCGAAGGCCGGCTGGCTGCAACGCCCGTCGGCCGTGGCGCTGGTGCTGTAGCTGATGATATTCTGGGCCGCCGCCCTGTCCGTATTCGCATCGAGCGTGCGCTTGTTCTGGCCATTGCTGATGGACCAGTTCATGACGCCCGCAGTCGAGATAATGTGCCCCAGCTGCTCGCCGTGGCCAAGCTCGTGCAGCACTACACTCTGAAAATCGAGTTGGGTGCTGGTGGGCGCGTTGGTAGTAAAATTCCAGGTGTAGCCGGGGTAGGGCACGGGGGCATAAGTGTAGTCCGTCTCGGTCAGCAGCCAGTTGGTGACGCTGGTGCTGCTGGCGCCGCAGCCGCCGTAGTAGGAATTGGTAACGCCCAGCACGCCCGTCGTTAGTTCGTTGGCCGTAGCAAAGCGCACGACGTTAAGGCCGTCCGATTTGGCCACGTCGATGCTCGTAGTCGCCCCCATCGTGCGGTTCATGCTAGTAGTGCAGCGCCAGGTTTGCAGCGCCATTTCAAAAGCTGCCTGGGCATCGGCCGCCGCCGCGCCCGGCGTCGCCGCGAAGCTGGGGCTGTAGTGCAGCGTATACCCGCCGTTGCCGTCAGTGTTCACTAAGTGCACGCGGTAGGTTTGCACGCCGGCGGTATTGTTGTAGCCAACCGTCAGCACGTTGTAGGTAACCGTGAGCGCGCTGGGGCTGGTGGCCGAAGCACCGCCGTTTTCAAAAACCTGAAAATTACCCGTGCCCGCCGCGTTGCCAGTGGTGCTGTAAGAAGGCACCCGCACTTTGATTTGCGTATCGCTCCAGCTCAAGTAGTCGCTGGCCAGCGGCTTAGTATAATTAGGGGCGGTGTCAGCCCCCGGATTATCGGCATTGCGAAACTGCACGTAGCCCGCACCCTGCGAGGCCCCAAAACCGGTGCCGCTGATGGTGAGCACGCCCGCCGGGCTAGCGTCGATACCGGTGCTGGTGCCCGCCGTGACGGCGCTGGGCGAAAAGCCGCTGATGGTGGGCGCGGTGGTGCCGAGCGGCCCGGCCGCGGGGCGCTGCCGCAGGCGCTGGGTGGCGGCGGCGAGGCTGGCGTTGGGCGCAATTTCGCGGTAGCTGGCGCCGGTTTGGGCGGCCAGGGCGCCGTAGAGCGTGCCACCGATGCTGGCGTAGCGCCCAAACGGCTCGCTGGCCGTGAGCGTAGCCAGGTCGTATTGGATAAAGCCCTGCGGCCCGGCGTAAGCGCGGCGCTCGCCCGGCAGGTTGGGGTCCGCTTCCAGAAAAAAAATGCCCTGCTGGCCGGCTCGCAGCGCGGGGCTGCCGCTCACCACCTCGCCCTGCTCGCCCAGAAAGCCGCCCGGCGTGAGCACGCTAAGCGACCCGGTGGGCAGCTGCCCCCGAAATACTTTATACACTTCCAGCTGGTGGCGCGTCACGATATGGCCGTTGGGCGCGCGCTCGGGCTGCTGGCTGGTCACGCGGGCTTCCACTACCAAAGCGGCTTGCGCCGTGCGCTGGGCCAGCGGCACCGGCACCAGCAGGCAGCCCTGGGCGCGTAGTAGCCGGGGTGCTGCCAGGCAACACAGCAAAAGCAGCCTGCACGAAACGCGAAGTATAAGGTGGGGCATAGGGATAGCGCAGGGACGTAGTATTCTGCCAAAAATACTAGCAAGCGGCCCTATTTTGCCCCACTGTATGGGTAGAATGCACTATTATCCCCCACTTGTACACCCCGCCTTTCCCTACCCCCGGCTCAGCGCCTGAAGCCCACCGGCCGGGGCCGCTGGCCGAGCAAATAGTGCAGGGCCAGCCGGTAGCTCTCGAGCCCAAAACCCGCGATGCTGCCCACGCAGTGCTTGCCGATGTAGCTGACGTGGCGAAAGTCTTCGCGGGCCGCCAAGTTGCTCAGGTGCACCTCGATAACGGGCAGCCCCGCGCCGGCCACGGCGGCCACGGCGTCGCCCAGGGCCACGCTGGTGTGCGTGAAGCCGCCCGCATTCAGCACCACGGCCTGGCTGGCGGCCTCGCTACCCCCCTCGCCCCAGCCGGCGGCCGCGTGCAGGCAGTCGAGCAGGGCACCCTCGTGGTTGCTCTGGAAGGTGCTCAGGCTGAGGTCGGGAAAGCTGGCCCGGAGCTCGGGCAGAAAATCATCAAACGAGCGCGTGCCGTAGATGTGCGGCTCGCGGCGGCCCAGCAGGTTGAGGTTGGGGCCGTTGAGGAGAAGGATGTTCAAGGTCGTTGAAGCGTAGGATTCCAACAAAGAACGTCATGCTGAGCTTGCCGAAGCATCTCGCCGGGGGTAGTAATTCAACGAGGCGAGCGAGATGCTTCGGCAAGCTCAGCATGACGTTCTTTGCTGGCGTTAACCTTATTTTTTGCTGTGACCTGGCCGCAAGCTATTAAACAATTCGACGGCTACCTGCGCCTGGAAAAGTCGCTCTCGCCCAACTCGGTGGAGGCCTACCGGCGCGACGTGCGCAAGCTGCACCAATGGCTGGAGCTGGAAAACCTCAAGGCTAGCCCGCTGCAAGTGACCACCCGGCTGCTGCGCGATTTTTTGGCCACCCTCACCGGGCTGGGGCTGTCGAGCACGTCGCAGGCGCGCACCTTGTCGGGCATCAAGGCTTTCTATGAGTTTCTCATCATGGAAGACCTGCTCAAAATTGACCCCACCGACACGGTGGAGTCGCCCAAGGCCGGCCGCCACCTGCCCGACACGCTGTCCTACCCCGACGTGGAGCGCCTGCTGGGCGCCATCGACCTGAGTACCAGCGAGGGGCTGCGGAGCCGCGCCGTGCTGGAGGTGCTCTACTCGTCGGGCCTGCGGGTGAGCGAGCTGTGCGATTTGAAGCTCTCGAACCTGTATTTTGAGCAGGGTTTTATGCGGGTGCTGGGCAAGGGCAACAAGGAGCGGCTGGTGCCCATCGGGCGCGAGGCCGTGAAGCACCTGCATTTTTACCTGGGCGGCGTGCGCCAGCACCTCACGGTGCAGGCCGGCGACGAGGATGTGGTTTTTTTGAGTATGCGCGGCAAGCAGATTTCGCGCATCACGGTGTTTACGATGATTAAAAAGTTGGCCGAGCTGGCGGGCCTGCGCCAGACCATCAGCCCGCACACGCTGCGGCACTCCTTCGCTACCCACCTGCTGGAGGGCGGCGCCGACCTGCGCGCGGTGCAGGAAATGCTGGGCCACGTGTCCATCACCACCACCGAGATTTATACCCACCTCGACCGCGACTACCTGCGGCAGGTCATCACCGAGTTTCACCCGCGCAGCTAGGGGTAGGGCGGCCCGCCAACTAGAAAAAGTGAAGTTTTATCAGTTTCTTTGAGAATGAGAAAACTGCTTACGCTACGGCGCTGGCGAATGGGCGCCGGCCTGCTGCTCCTGCTGCTGGCCAGCAGCCGGGTAGCCCCCGCGCAGGTGGCGCCCACCATGCCCGGCGTGGCGCTCGATAGCGTGCAGGTGGCCCCGCAGGCCGTGGATATTTCGGGCTGGCTGCTGCTCGATAAAGACATTCAGCTGGAGCTGGGGGGCGCGGTGCAAAACATGTACAACTTCAAGTTTGACAAGGCCAACAAGCAGTTTCGCTCGCTGCGCCGGCGCTACCCCCAGCACCCAATGGCGTATTTCCTGCTGGGCATGAGCGCCTGGTGGAAAATAATGCCCAACAGCGCCACCGATACCCGCTACGACAAGCCGTTTCTGGCCTACATGGACACGGCCCAAACCAAGGCCGAAGCCCTCTACAAAGCCGACGCGCACAACTACGAAGCCTGCTTTTTCCTGGCCGGGGCCTACGGCCTGGCGGCCCGCCTGCACGCCGAGCGCCACGACTGGCGCAAGGCCACGGTGGCCAGCCGCCGCTCGCTCAACTACCTGCAAAAGAGCCAGGAAGCCAATGGGCTGAGCAGCGAATTCTTGTTTGGCCAAGGCCTGTTTAACTACTATGCCGAGTGGATAAGCGAGGAGTATCCGTGGCTGCGGCCGGTGCTGTTTTTCTTTCCGAAGGGCAACCGCGCGCAAGGCCTCGCCCAGCTGCGGCAAGTCAGCCAAACGGCTTTTTACACCGGCATCGAGGCCAAGACCTACCTGCTAGACATTCTGAGCGGCACGCGCGAAAAACAAAAGGCCGCGGCCTTCGAGCTGGCCCGGCAGCTGACCACCCAATTCCCCGATAATGCTTATTTCCAGGTTCGCTACGCCCGCCTGGCCTTCGAGGTGGGCCTGATGGAGGAGAGCGAGGTGGCCTGCCGGGCGGTGCTGGCCAAATACGCCAGTGGCCAGGTGGGCTACGAGGCCTACGGCTGCCGGTCGGCCGCCTACATCCTGGGCTATCTCATGCACTATAAGTACCGCGACCTGGCGCAGGCCAAGGAATATTATGCGCGCTGCGTGGTGTACTCTGAGCAGGCGGGCACGACCAAGCGGGGCTACTACATCTTTGCCCAAAGCGGGCTGGCCCACTTGGCCGTGCACGACCAGGATGTGCCCGCGGCCAACCGCTACTACCGTCTGATAGTGGAGCAGGCCGATACCGGCGAGCAGGAGTACAAAGAGGCCCGCGCCTGGTTGCGCGCCCACCGGCAGTAGGGCCAGGGCGGGCGGGCCAGCCGCAGGCAGCCGCTTACTTTGTGCTTCTTACCCTTCTACCTACGCTTTTGAAGTCTCTTCGCTGGGCCCTGCTGGGGCTGGCGCTGTTTATGGTGCCGCTGGTGGCGCTGGGGCCGCGCACGTTCATCATTTTGCACGACAACCTGGAGGCCGAGGTGGTGTACTGCTACCTGCTGGCCAAGCTGCACCTCACGCTGGCCGGCGGGCCCGGCGTGGTAGTGCCGCCCATTATGAACGGCCTGCCGCGCGATGCCATGCGCTCGGGCCTGAGCGTGACGCTGTTGGTTTTCAATGGCTTGCGCGACTCGCCGCTGGCGGCCTACCTGCTGCACGAGGTGCTGGTGCGGGTGGTGGCGCTGCTGGGCATGTACTGGCTGCTGCGCCGCTACGGCCTGTCGCAGCCCGCGCAGCGGGGGCTGGCGGCGGCCGTGGCGCTGCTGTGGGCGCTGCTGCCGGCCTACAGCATTTTCGGGCTGAGCGTGCTGGGCCAGCCGCTGCTGCTGCGCGCCGCCCTGGATTTGCGTCGGGGGCTGTCGCGCCGGCTGGCGTGGGCGGTGTGCGCGGCGTTTCCGGGGTGGTCGGCGCTGGTGCTGGTGGGGCCGTTTATCGCGGTGGTGTGGGGGGTAGGGCTGCTGCTGGACCTGGCCTGGCGCGGGCGGGCGGCGTGGCCGGCCACCCGGCGGGGGGTAGGCGGCCTGGCGCTGCTGCTGGCCAGCTACGCGCTGGTCGAATGGCGCATGATTGAGAGCCTGCTGGTGGCCAGGGAGTTTGTGGCGCACCGCGAGGAGTTTGA
>CAZZWL010000194.1:0-7639 GCA_964657755.1 uncultured Rhodanobacter sp. | reverse complement strand
CATACAACCAGCCCAACCAAGGCTACGACCAGCAGCAGGCCCCTTACCAGCCTTCGCAAGTGCCCCCCGCCCCACTGTCGGGCGACTACGTGGCCCCGGTAGCTGACTATACCGCACCAGGTGCCGTAGCTTTGCCGACGGCGGCCCAGCCAACCCACCACCAAAGCACGCCTATCCCAACTACCACGGATGGCGTGCCGGGTACGCGGCCCCGCCTCGACCAGCCATCAACCGACGTTTAAGATTTGAAACCTCTGTTTTCTTCCCTTTCGGAAATTCAGCGCGAGCTGGCGGCGGGCACTACGTCCTGCCGCCAGCTCGTTGAGTATTACCTCGATAACATCGCGCAGCGCAATGCTGAGCTGAATGTTTTTTTAGAAGTGTGGACCGAAGAAGCCCGCCAGCAGGCCCTTGTGGTTGATGAAAAGCTGGCCCAGGGCACGGCTGGCAAGCTGGCTGGCATGGTCATTGGCCTCAAGGACGTGCTGGCCTACCAGGGCCACTCGCTGCAAAGCAGCAGCCGCATCCTAGACGGCTTCAAGTCGCTTTTTACCGGCACCGCGGTGCAGCGCCTGCTGGCTGAGGACGCCATTTTTATTGGCCGGCAAAACTGCGATGAGTTCGCGATGGGCGGTTCGAATGAGAATTCGGCTTTTGGTCCGGTACGCAACGCGCTGGACCCGAGCCGGGTGCCCGGCGGCTCTAGCGGCGGGTCAGCGGTAGCGGTGCAAGCCGATATGTGCCTGGCCTCCATTGGCTCCGACACGGGCGGTTCGGTGCGGCAGCCAGCCGCTTTTTGCGGAGTTATTGGGCTGAAACCCACGTACTCACGCATCTCGCGCTACGGGCTGGTGGCGTTTGCCTCGTCGTTTGACCAGATTGGGCCGGTAACGCATTCGATTGAGGATGCCGCGCGCCTGCTTGAAGTAATGGCCGGCGCCGATGACTACGATAGCACCGCCAGCCAGGAGCCCGTGCCATTATACACCGCTTTGCTGGCGCCGGCTGCGCAGTATCGCATTGGCTACGTGGCCAATGCCATTGACCGGCCGGGCCTGCAGCCCGAGGTGCACGAGGCGCTGGAGCAGACGCTCACTACCCTGCGCAGCCACGGCCACGTGGTGGAAGCAGTAGATTTTCCGCTGTTGGAAGAGATGATTCCGACGTACTACATCCTGACCACGGCCGAAGCCAGTTCTAACTTGTCGCGCTTCGATGGGGTGAAGTATGGCTTCCGCGCCCCCGACGTGACGGACCTGGAATCGCTCTATAAAAAGACGCGGGCGCAGGGCTTCGGGCCCGAAGTGCAGCGCCGTATTATGCTGGGCACCTTTGTGTTGAGTGCCAGCTATTACGATGCCTACTACACCAAAGCGCAGCGCGTGCGCCGGCTGATTAAGGAGAAGACGGACGAGCTGCTGCGGCAGTACGATTTCCTGGTGCTACCTACTACCCCCACTACCGCGTTTAAGATTGGCGAGAAGCAGGACCCGGTGTCGATGTACCTGGCCGATATTTTTACGGTGCAGGCTTCGCTGGCCGGAGTACCGGCAATTTCGATACCGGCGGGGGTGGATAATGAGGGCATGCCAATCGGCCTGCAGATACTAAGCGGGGCATTTCGCGAGGCTGATTTACTGGCTTTTGCCAATACCCTGACGATGGCGGAGGCCGACAACTAGGTTAGCCAGGCCCTTTAGCAAAGCGCGAGGCGCGAACGAACGCGGCCGTTTGGTCGCATTCGTTCGCGCCTCGTTTTGGTTAGGCAGTTCAGTAATTGTCATTTACCTTAGCCCTATGAAAGCTTTGCACCAACCGCCTGCGGCTCCTGCCGGCCTACGCAAGCCACGTTTGGCCCAGCGGCTATTGCTGCTGGGCCTGGTGCTGGGTGCGGCTCCGGCGATGGCGCAGCGGGGCCGGCACAAGCACGAAGCGGCGGCCCCTACCCCCCCCGCGCCAGCCATTGCCGACACGGTGCGCCAGGTAGTGGAGCTACCCGCCGCGACCATCGACTCGCTGGCCGTGGAGCCGCTGACGGAGCCAGCCGTGGATTCGGCCCGCCTGGTGTGGCTGCAAACGCCGGCTACCCTCTACGAGTTGGTGGGCGACCGCATGGGCTGCATCGAAACCACCGCGCCGCACCAGTTCAACGCGGCGGTGCTGGCCTACGTGCGGCTGTTTACGGAGCGGCAGCGGGGCTATACGCAGCGGGTGCTGGAGCGCGAGCAATTTTACTTTCCGATTTTTGAAAAGTATTTGACGCAGTACAACTTGCCGGTTGAACTGAAATATTTGTCGGTGGTGGAATCGGCGCTGATACCCACCGCTAAGTCGCCGGTGGGCGCCGTGGGCCTGTGGCAGTTTATGCCGCCCACGGCCAGCGACCTGCGCCTGAAGCGCGACGAGTGGGTAGACGAGCGGATGCACCCCGACAAGGCCACCGAGGCCGCCTGCAAACACCTGCGCTACCTCTACGGCGAGTTTCACGACTGGGAGCTGGTGCTGGCCGCTTACAACTGGGGCGCGGGCAACATGCGCCGCGTGATGCGCCGCACGGGCAAGAAGAGCTTTTGGGACCTCTACCCCCACCTGCCCGCCGAAACGCGCAACTACGTACCCACCTTCACGGCCATCATGTATGCCATGAAGTATGCGCCCGAGCACGGCCTCAACGACCCCAGCCTGCGCTACCAGGCCTACGAGCCGCTTGATACGCTGGGCCTGCACGGCCAGGCGCTGGACCTACGCCGCCTGAGCCGCGCTTTGGGCTATGCCGATTCGCTGGCCATGAACCGCTACAACCCCGAGGTGCGCCACGGCAGCCTGCCCGCCGGCTACCGGCCCTACGTGCTGCGCTACCCCGCTGCCGCCGCCCGCGAGCACCTGGGCGACGTGGACCACGCCACGCTGCTGGCCTACTGCCAGCCACTGACCGACTTACCGCAGCCTCTGCCGCTGCGCCTGGCCCAGCTGGCGGGGGTAGCGCCGTGGTCCACGCGGGAGGAACTGGCCGCTAACGACTCGCAACCAGCTACCAAGGAAACGAAGCCGCGTTACCGCCGGGTATATTACACCGTACGCCGGGGCCAGACGGTGGCTAGCGTAGCCGAAAAATTTGACGTGAGTCCGGCCCAGGTACGCCGCTGGAATGAGCTACCCAAGCACGCGGCGGCCCTCAAAACTGGCCGCGAGCTGGTGGTTTTAGTGCCCCTACCCCCCCTACCCTCCACCACCGCGCCGGTAGTAGCCACCACGGCGCCGCCGGTACTGACCCAGCGCCACGCGGCGGCCGATAGCGCTACCCAAGCCCTGACGACAGCCAACCTGCGCTACGCCCGCGAGGCCCAGGCCGCCGCCCAGCGCGAAACCGCGCAAGCACAGGAGCTACTGCGCGTGCAGAAGCAGCAAGCCGCCCGCGTGGCGGCGCAGCAGCGGCAGGCCATTTTCCGGGCGGCGGCGCTGGCTAAGGCCGCCTCAACGGAGAAGGCACAGCAACAAGCGGCAGCCCTGGCAGGGCGCACCGAAACGGAAGTTGCATTTGCCGAGCCGGCAGCCGCAACCGATAGCGCAGCCATTACCCCAGTCCGGCGGCGCCGGACCAAGTCAGCAGCCAGCAGCTCTTCGCACGAAGTAGCAGCAGAAGTTACTTTGGTTAAGGCAGTTAGCCTATCCCCCACCCCAGCGGTGGAGGTGTACACAGTGCGTGCTGGCGACAACCTGACCAAGCTGGCCCGCACCCACGGCGTAACGGTGGCACAAGTGCAGGCCTGGAACCAGCTCCCGACCGAAACCGTGGCGGCGGGCCAGAAGCTACGCTTTGGCGGGCCAGTGCCCGATGCGGTAGCCACTCGCCCTACCCCCCGCGCTGAGCGTGAAGCGCGGCCCGAGCCTAATCTCAGCACGCACACCGTGCAGCCCGGCGACACGCTCTACAATATTTCGCGGCGCTTTAAGGTGAGCGTGCAGGAGCTGCGTCGGCTCAATCACCTCAAGTCGGATGATGTGAAGCTGGGCCAGAAGCTGGTGGTGCAGGTTGGGTAGGCCCAAGGCTTGCTAACGTACCTGACGAGCTTTATTCATACTTTATCACGAAAGGAACTGCGAAAAAGAACGTCATTCCGAGCTTGCCGAGGAATCTTGCGGGCGTCGTTCAACGACCCGAGCGAGATTCCTCGGCAAGCTCGGAATGACGTTCTTTTTCGCGGCTTACTCGATGAAGACGAATTTTAGCCGGAACTTGCGGCCTCGCGCCAGAGACCCTTTGCCAATTCCCATGCTCAAAATCAACAAACAAGACGCCCTCGCCTACCACGAGCAGCTGCCCCACGGTAAGATTGAAGTAGTGCCCACCAAGCCCGTGAGCACCCAGCTCGACCTGGCGCTGGCTTACTCGCCGGGCGTGGCCGAGCCGTGCATGGCCATCGCGGCCAACCCCGACGACGTGTACCGGTACACCGCAAAGGGCAACCTGGTGGCCGTGATTAGCAACGGCACGGCGGTGCTGGGCCTGGGCAACATCGGGCCGGCAGCCAGCAAGCCGGTGATGGAGGGTAAGGGCGTGCTGTTCAAGAAGTTCGCGGGTATCGACTGCTTCGACATTGAGATTGACGCCACCGACCCCGACGAGTTTATCCGCATCGTGAAGGCGTTGGAGCCCACGTTTGGTGGCATCAACCTGGAGGATATCAAGGCGCCCGAGTGCTTCCGCATCGAAACGGAGCTGCGGGAAAAGATGAACATCCCGCTGATGCACGACGACCAGCACGGCACGGCCATCATTACGGCGGCGGCGCTGCTGAACGCGCTGGAGCTGGTGGGCAAGCGCATCGAGGATATTCAGCTCGTGGTGAGCGGCGCGGGCGCGGCGGCCGTGTCGTGCATCCGGCTGTACCTGGCGCTGGGCCTGAACAAGGAGAACCTGGTAGTCTTTGACAAAGACGGGATTATTAATCCGGGGCGCACCAACCTGGCCGATATGCAGATGCAGTTTGCCACCACCCGCCCGATTACTACCCTGGCCGAGGCCCTGCAAGGGGCCGACGTGTTTCTGGGTTTGTCGGCGGCCAACGTGCTGCCCGCCGGGCTGCTGCTGAGCATGGCCAACGACCCCATCGTGTTTGCGCTGGCCAATCCCAACCCTGAGATTGAGTACGAGCTGGCGATGGGCACCCGGCCCGACCTCATCATGGCCACCGGCCGCTCGGACCACCCCAACCAGGTAAACAACGTGCTGGGCTTCCCCTACATTTTTCGGGGCGCGCTCGACGTGCGGGCCACCGAAATCAACGAGGCCATGAAGCTGGCCGCTGTGCGCGCCCTGGCCGAGCTGAGCAAGGAGCCCGTGCCCGATATGGTGAACAATGCCTACGGCGACAACACGCTGGCGTTTGGCCGCAGCTACCTCATTCCCAAGCCCCTGGACCCGCGCCTGATAACGGCCATCAGCCCGGCCGTGGCGCGGGCGGCGATGGAGAGCGGGGTAGCGCGCCTGCCCATCACCGACTGGGCGGCCTACGACGACCAGCTGCGCCTGCGCCTGGGCCTCGACCAGAAGCTGATGAACCGCATTACGTCGGCGGCCCGCGCCAATCCGCGCCGGGTGGTGTTTGCCGAGGCCGACAACTACAAGGTGCTCAAGGCGGCGCAGCTGGTGCGCGAGGAAGGCATCGCCTACCCCATCCTGCTGGGCCCACACGCCAAGATTCAGGCCATTGCCCAGGCCAATAACCTCGACCTGGAGGGCTGCGAAATCCTGGATATTCTGAAGGACGACGAGCAGCGCAATGTCTACGCCGAGCTGCTGTACCAGAAGCGGCAGCGCCGGGGCATCACCCTCTACGAGGGCCGGCGCCTGCTGCGCGAGCGCAACTACTACGCGGCCATGATGGTCGAAACTGGGGCGGCCGACGCCTGCATCACGGGCCTCACCAAGGACTACGGCAAGAGCCTGATTCCGTCGCTCCAGGTAATCGGGCCGGCCGAGGGCGTGCGCCGGGTGTCGTCGATGTACATTATTCAGCACAAGAAAGGGCCGTTTTTCTTCGCCGATACCACCGTGAACATCGACCCCACGGCCGAGGAAATGGTCGAGATTATCGGCCTCACGGCCAAAGCCGTGCGCTTTTTCGACGCTGAGCCCCGAGTAGCCGTTATCAGCTACTCCAACTTCGGCTCGCCGGGCGGGGGCACGCTGCCTGACAAAACCCGCCGTGCCACCGAACTGGCCAAGCAGCGCTACCCCGACCTGCTCCTCGACGGCGAGATGCAGGCCAACGTAGCCCTGAGCCCCCACCTGCTGCAAGAAAACTACGGCTTCTCACCCTTGGCTGAGAAAGGCGCCAACACCCTGATTTTTCCCAACGTGGAGTCGGGCAACATTGCCTACAAGGTGATGCAGGAAATCGGCGGCGCCGAGGTTATCGGGCCGGTGCTGATGGGCATGCGCAAGCCAGTGCACATCCTGCAGCTCGGCGCCAGCGTGCGCGACATCGTGAACATGACGGCCATCGCGGTGGTCGATGCCCAGCGCGACGGCAAGGCGCTGTAGCTGCGCCACCTCTCTCCCATCCACAATGGATTGGGATACTAAGTATACCGACCGCCAATGAAAGGAGTGGGCAGCTTGTTCAAAAGACAAGCTGCCCACTCCTTTTTATACCGCAGCTTAGGCGAGGCCGGCTGTTTGGCGCGGCTAGTAGCATCGGCCGTTGTAGCAGCAGTCTATTCGGGCGGCACGGGGCCGAAATCCGGGGTTTAGCTGGTTGCGGGCTGCCTACCGGGGCAAGGGGCGGGCGCGGCAGCGAGAACAAATGGCTTCCTGATGAAAAAAGTTAGAGGCCGGCTTTACGCGGCTATGCCTTGCTAAAGCCGAAAAAGGCCGTGCGGCAAAGCAAAAGGGCTTTTCAGTTGGGCGGGGCTGCAGTAGATTTGAAGTAGCAAGCAAACCCGCCCACCGGAAATTTTTAGTGCTTGCGCTGTTCTTATGATTGCTTACCTCGACGGTAAACTTGCCTACAAAGACCCCACCCAAGCCATTATCGACACGGGGGGGGTAGGCTACGAAGTGAAGATTTCGCTGGCGACCTACTCCAAGCTACCCGGCGAAAACGACAAGGTGAAGGTGTATACCTATCAGCACGTCAAGGAAGACGGGCAGACGCTCTACGGCTTCCTGGACCCCAGCGAGAAGGCGCTGTTTCTGCACCTGATATCGGTGTCGGGCATTGGGCCGGGCACGGGCATCAACATGGTGAGCAGCATGGGGGTAGGCGAAATCCGGCAGGCCATCGTGAACGAGGACGTGCGGGCTATCCAGAGTATTAAGGGGGTAGGGCCCAAGACGGCCGCGCGCGTCATTCTGGACCTGCGCGACAAGCTGCGCAAGGACGAGCTGCTGGCCAAAGCCGGGGTAGATACCGTGCCGCTGGCGCGCCAGCACAATACGCAGCGCCAGGAGGCGTTGCAGGCTCTAGTAATGCTGGGCTTTGCCAGGGCCGCCGCGGAGAAGAATCTGGACCAGATTCAGCACAAGCACGGCCAGGAGCTAAGTGTAGAGGAGCTAATCAAGTACGCGTTGAAGTCGCACTAGGCGGATACCTAAAATACGTTTGTCATTGCGCGCTAGTTGTTATTGCGAGCC
>CAZZWL010000193.1:0-7708 GCA_964657755.1 uncultured Rhodanobacter sp. | reverse complement strand
GGGGGTAGGGCGAACCGCCGGGCGCGGGGCCGCAACTACCGGCCGGGGGCCCGGCACCGACTGGTACTCGGCCGCCACGCTGCGCGGGCGCACGTGGCTGAGCCACAGCACCAGGCCGGGCCGCACGGCCTCGTCGTCGGCCAGGTGGTTGTACTGGCACAAGGCGTGGCGTAGCACGCCGTAGTGCTGGGCCACGGCGGCCAGCGTCTGGCCGGGGGCTACCACGTGGTAGTCTTCGTCGGCCGTCTCTTTTTTGCGCTGAAAGAAGTAGGGCGCGCCGGCTTGCAGCGCCTCGTCAGCAGCCAATTCATTCACCTTCTGAAAGAAACCCAGGCTGGCCCCGCCACGCTGCGCCAGGGCAGCGGGTGTTTCGCCGGGGCGGGCCAGCAGGGCCTTAATACCATTGATGCGCAGGTAAGTAGGGGTAGGGAGCGCGGCGGCGGGCAGCGTGGGCGTGTACGCTGGCCGGGCGGCCAAGGGCGCGGCCCCGGCCACCAGCAGCGTGTAGGTGTGGCCATCTTCGGGCACGGCGCGGGCCAGCAGCCAGGGGTTGAGCTGGGCTACGGCGGCGGGGTCGGCGGCCAGGGCGGCGGCTTGCTGGGCCAGGGTTTGGCCGGCTGCGGCGGGTACTTCGCGCCACGGCACGAAGGCTACGGCCTGCTGGGCGCAAGCCGGCTCAAAAACCACCTTCTGGGCCACAAAATCCAGCAGATACTGGCTGGTGCGGCGCGTGAAGCGCACGTCGTGCGCGTCGGCGTCGGCGGGCTGGGTGTAGGCGCGCACGCCGCCCAGGCCGGTATTGTAGCTCAGCAGGGCGTTGGCCCAGTTGTGCAGAGTAGCATTATTGCGGTTGAGGTAGCGGGCGGCGGCGCGGGTGCTGGCCGTGAGGTGGCGGCGCTCATCAATGCTGCCGTTCACGGTCAGGCCTAGGCTCAGGGCCGTTTCGCGCTTGAGCTGCCAGTAGCCCACGGCCCCGTGCGCGCTCTCGGCGTTGCCCTGCAAGGCACTTTCCTGAAGGGCCAGGTAGCGAAAATCACGCGGCACCCCTTCCTCCGCCAGCACCTGGTCGATGAGCGGAAACGCGGCTTCGGCCAGGGCCACGCGCGCCTCCAGCGAGGCTGGGTGGCGGCACAAACTGTTCACCTTGGCTTGCACTAGCTGGCGGGCATCTTCATCGAGCGTGAGATGCAGGCCCACCAGGTCGAGCGTCGCGGGCACGGTAGGCGGCGTAGCGGCCAGCCCCGACCGACCAGCCAGCCCCAAGAGCAAAGCCGGGAACAGTTTTTTCATAACGAGAAGCCAGTCAATGTTTTCCTGAAGCGCACGGTGGCAAGTTAGCCCAGAAAAATGAACTATTGCCCGCAAGCTGGCCCCAGGCGGTTAGCCTTATGGCTTGGCCAGCCCAGCAGCAGGCCACTTTGCGCCGGGCTTGTGAGGGGCTAGGAGTCGCCGGGCGGTGGGCCGCCAAAGCCGCCGCCGCCGCCGGGCCTACCCCCGCCGGGCGGGCCATCGAAGCCGCCGCGCCCGCGCCGCCCGTCGGGGCCGGTGGGGGCCTCGGGCACCGTCATGTTGGCCGAGCGAATGTTATAGGTGAACATGAGCATGAGATACTGCTGGAGCACTGTGGTCTGCACATCTTCGTAGTAGGCCACGTTCACGTTACGCTGAATGGCGCGGTTCTGCTTCAGAATATCAAACGCGTAGAGCTTGATTTCGCCGCGCTGGCCGGGAAAAATCTTCTTGCCAATCGAGGCGTTCCAGAGCACGTAGTTCTGGTTGTAGGCGGCGCTCAGGCCGCGGTACAGCTGGTGGGCCACGTCGGTCTGAAACGAGATGCCCGGCCCCACTATCCAGCTTAGGCGCAGGCGGGTAAGCTGGTTGAAGTAGGTGTTGTTGAGCTGGGTGCTGAGCGTGTTGCGCACGTAACTCTGCGTCGAGGCCGACGACAGCGTGAAGTCCAGCTTCGGGCTGATGTTGCTGCTTAGGGTCACGCCGCCGGTCAGGGCCGGGGTGCGCGCGTAGTTCAGGGCGTTGTTTACGATGCCGGGGGTTTGGTTGAACGTTGCCCCCGCCGTCACGTTCACGTTCGACTTAATGAACGTGAGTGGCCGGCCGTAGTTGGCCAGCGCCCGCAGCGTGTATTGCTGCTGTAAGTTAGTTGATTGCGTGAGCTGCCCGCCAGCGGGCAAGCGCAGGGCCTGTTCAGTGCCGGTGGGCACCACCGTCGTGTCGCGAATGGCCACCAGCGTGCGGTTTGAAATCGGGTTTTGGGTGTAGCTGCCCGAGAGCAGGGCGAAGAAATTGCTGTTTTTGTCGGCGCGCGCGGCCGTGTAGCGGGCCACCAGGTTGTGGGCGTATTCCTGGCGCAGCGCCGGGTTGCCGATGGTCAGCTGCAAGGGGTTGGAGTTGTTCACCACGGCCTGCAACTGATTGAGGCTCGGCGCGTTGGTGTTGGTGCGGTAAAACAGTCGCACGTTGTGCGAACGGTCGATGCGCCACATCAGGTTGGCCTGGGGCAGCACGTTCCAGAAGGTGTAGTTGACCGGGCCGGGCCTTGGAAACGTCTGGTTGCCTTCCAGCCGCGCCACCTGCGCGCTTGCCCCAATGGATGCCTGAATGGTGCGCGTGTTGTAGCGGTAGCTTAGCCCGCCGCCCTGCGTCAGGTAGTAGTTGTTAAAGACATTGCTCAGCGCCGTGTCGAGGCGCGAGTAGCGCTGGTCGCCGGTGCTGAAGTCGTAGGTGCGCTTATCGGAGTTGTTGGGCGCGTAGCTCAGCGAGTAGTTGGCTTGCAGCTGGGCGTGCTTGCCCACGGGCTCGGTGTAGGCCAGGTTGCCGGCCAGCGTGTTGCTGTGCTGGGTCAGCAACGACTGCTGGTTGAGGTTGGTGCTAGTGCTGGTGCCGCCCACGCTGGTCGTGTTCAGCAGCGAAGTGCCGGTGCGCGCATTATAGGAGCCGTTGAGGCTCAGCGAGAGCGTGCGGCCGGCGCGGCGGCCCACCTTGCGGCGCAGCAGCAGGTCGCCGGCCGGATTGACTCCCTGGTTGTTCGAGCCATACAGCGTATTAATCTGGCTCTGCGTCACGCCCTCGCGGGCCGTGAGGCCGGTGAGCGTCTGGCTGGCGTCGTTTTGCTGCCACGACAGCCGGGGCCGGAATAGCACCGACGTCATCGAGTCGATTTTCTGGTCGAGCCGAATATTCGCCCGGTGGTTGGTATTGGTGCTGCCCGAAAGCGAGGTTTCGTTATAGGTCGTATTGCTCTGCCCAGGCAGCACGTACTGGCGCAAGGTGGTGCTGTTGAGCGTGTTATTGGAGTGGTTAAAGAAGTAGCTGCCCGTTAGCTCCGTCTTTTTGTTCCAGTTGTTAGAGAAGTTCAGGCCCGCCGCCGTGGTCTTGCTGATGCCGCCGTTCTGGCTCACCAGAAAGTCGCCGGGGTTCGAGCCCGAGCCGCCGCCCCCGCCGCCCGCCCGGCCACCCCTACCCCCCCCGCCGGGGGCCGAGCTGCCGATGACGCCCAGCAGGTCGTCGGTGCCAAAGTTCTGCTCGTTCACGTTGTTGCTCTGGGCCAGCACCGTGGTGCGCCGGTCGCCGTGAAAGTCGTTAAGGTTCAGGCTGGCTTTGTAGCGCTCGGGACCCGCACCCACCACGGCCCGCCCAAACTGCCCATTCCGAAATGCCGGCTTGGTAATGATGTTCAGCGTCTTCTGCGTATTGCCGTCGTTGAAGCCCGAAAAGCGGCTCTGCTCGCTCTGCTGGTCAAAAATCTCGACCCGGTCAATGGCCTCGGCGGGCAGGTTTTTGAGCACCGCGTCGGGGTCGGTGCCGAAAAACGGCTTGCCATCCACGAGCACCTGCTGCACCTGCTCGCCCTGAGCCTGAGTCTTGCCCGAGGCATCAACCGAGATGCCCGGCATCTTGCCAATGAGGTCGCCGGCCGTGGCATCCTGGTTCACCTTGAAGGCTTTAGCATTGAGACTGGTGGTGTCGCCGCGCTGCACGGCCTGCACCTCCTGGCCGGTTACTACCACCGTTTTGAGGGCCACGCCGCCGGTTTGCAGCGCCACGCTGCCCAGCGCCACGGGCGCGCCCCCCGCCGGCACGGTCACCGGCTGGCGCTGGTCCTGGTAGCCGATGTAGGAGGCCAGAAATAAGTAGCGGCCCGGCGCCACATTATCCAGCTGGAAGCTGCCATCGGGCCCCACCGCCGTGCCCGTGCGCACCGAGTCGGGCAGGTGAATGAGCACCGCGTTGGCCCCAATGAGCGGACTTTGGTCCTTGCTATCGAGCACCTTGCCCCGCACGGTACTTTGTGCAAACGTGCTGAAAGTCAAGAGCCAGGCTAGGCCAGTAAGGAGTAGAAAGCGCATAGGTCGTGAAAAAGGCTGAGGTCTAGGTTTTGCGTAACAGCAGCAAGCCATCGCGCACGGGCAGCAGCAGCGGCACCACGCGTGGGTCAAGCCGCACCTGGTCGTTGAACGCGCGCACGGCCCGCGTATCGTGGTCATTGGCTTTGAGCGGATACGTCGGCAGCGCCTTACCCCCCCAAAGCACATTGTCCACGATGAGCAGCCCACCCGGCCGCACCTGGTTGATTACGAGCTCAAAGTACTGGCGGTTATTGATTTTGTCCGCGTCAATAAAGACTAAGTCCCACACTTCGCCGACCAATCCAGCCAAACTATCGCGCGCGGCGCCGAGGTGCAGCGTCACGGCCGTCGAAAGCCCCGCCGCCGCCACGTAGCGCCGGATGCGCGCCTCGCGCTCGGGGTTAATTTCAAGCGTGTGCAGGTGGCCGTCGGCCGCCAAGCCTTCGGCCAGGCACAGCGTGGCGTAGCCCGTAAACGTGCCAATTTCCAGCACCCGGCGCGGCCGGATGAGGTGCGCCAACATACTCAGCAGCCGCCCCTGCCAGTGGCCAGTGGCCATGCGCGGCATCAGTAATTGCAAATGCGTTTCGCGCCACAGCTGGTGCAGCAGCGGCGGCTCGGGCGTCGAGTGCTGGTCCGCGTAAGCCTGAATAGCGTCGTCAGTCATGAGAAGAGGGGGTAGGGGCCGACCACGGCGCCAGCCGAAAGCGGTACACCTGGAAGCCCGATTTGCCGGTTACGTATTCGTGCGCTACCACGCGCCACAGGCCTTCGTAGCGAAACTGCCACGGCGCGGGCGCCACCTCCACGCGCCGAAAAACGCGCACCGGCCGGCCGGTTTCCTGGCTGCGCCGCAAGCCCTGGTTGCGGTAGTCGAGCGGCTGGTCGGCTACCTGGCGGCCGGTTTTGGCATCGCGCCCGCCGTGGCCCGCATACCAGAAGTAGTCGTCGTGAATTTCGTCGTCCTCGTACTGGTCGGCCAGAATAATGCTCTCAGCCCCGTGAGCGGCCGTGGCGCACACGCCCGCCCGGCGCGGTCGGTGCTGCCTGAGCAGCGATAATTCCAGCCGTGAGTGAAACAAGTCGCCGGGATGGGCCGAGCCGACGTGGCCGAAGGGGGGTAGGGACATACTAAAACTCAGCGCTGACTATCAGCCAGCGGCCGATAAATATGCTGACGATGGTAGGCCAGCTGGCCAAGGTCGGGCTGGTGGTTGGGCTGGATGCGCAGCCTGCCTGGCAAGCCGAGCAGCGTGTAGTCGTCGGCAATGCCAAAACTGCCAAAGTCGAATAATGCGTGGTGGTTGGGGCACAGGCACAACACATTATCCAGGCTGTCGGGGCCGTGGTGCGGCGCGCCTAACGGTCTGATATGGGCAGCTTCGGCGTAGAAGCCGGCTGGAGTGGCTAGTCGCTCGCCGCACACCTGGCAGCGGTAGCCGTGCAATACTTTCACTTGGCGGGTCACTGCCGTGTCGCGCACCAACCGTGACACGGTGGCTGCGTAGCGCGGCGTCGGCTCGGTGGCTGCGGGAGGTTGGTCGAATAACTCGGGTTGGGCATAGGGCCGTACCGGCGCTGGCGCCTCCACCGTGGCGAGCACCGGCTCCAGCCGAAACAGAAACACCAAAAAGCCTGAACGCCCCAGCCGACAGTCGCGGCTCACCACTCGGAATAAGCCTTCGTAGCGAAAAGCCTGGCTGCCAGCTGAGGTAGTGACTTTGTGAAAAACGCGCACCGGCAAACCAGTTACCTGGCTGCGCACCAGACCTTTATTGGCCTTGGTTAGGGTTTGGTCGGCTACCTGCTGGCCGGTTTCCTCACTGCGGCCCCCGTGGCCGGTGTAGAGTAGGTAGTCGTCGTGCACCTCATCGTCTTCATATTTATCGGATAAGACAATGCTTTCGGCGCCCTGTTCCTGCGTGGCACAGATGCCGGCTTGCAGCGGCCGGTGCTGCCCACGCTGGGCCAGCTCGGCCCGTGAGGCGAATAAGTCGCCTGGCTGGGCCGAGCCGACGTGGCCGAAAACCAGGGGGGTAGGCATGGCTACTTCTCTTCCGGCACGTATTGCAAAATGCTCAGGTTGTTCTCCGTCAGTACCTCGTTGGCCAATTCGCGCAATTCGGATGCAGTGACGCGCTCGATTTTGCCGAAAATCTCGGGTAGCGGCTCCACGCGGCCCAGGTCGAGGGTGCTTTTGCCTAGCAGCTGCATCAGGCCCGAGTTGCTTTCCTCGCTCATGGCAAGCTGGCCCATGAGCTGGTTTTTGGCCACGTGCAGCTGGCTGGTGGTCAGCTCTTTGTCGCGCAATAATTTCAATTCTTTCTGCACCAGGCCCAGCGTGCGGTTGAGCTGCTTGGCCTCAGTGCCGAAGTAGATGCCGAACAACCCCGTATCGGTGTAGGGCGAATACGAGCTATCGATGGTGTACACAAGGCCATACTTTTCGCGCACGGCCAGGTTGAGGCGCGAGTTCATGCCGGGGCCACCCAGGATGTTGTTGAGCATAAAAAACGGCACCCGTCGCTCGTCGGTGAGGGGGTAGGCGGGGCCGCCCACCAAGCAGTGCGCCTGCGAGATGGGCCGCGTTTCGCTGCGGTCCTGGCGCACGTAGCCGCTGAACGGCAGCCGCTCGCGCGGCCCCAGCCGGGCCGGAATGGGCGCCAGAAAGCGGTCGGCCAGCCGCTTCACTTCCTTGAACGGCAGGTTGCTCACGGAACTGAAAATCAGCCGGTCGGTGCGCACGTTCTCGTCGTAGAAGGTATGAAAATCAGCCGTTTGGAAGCCGCTCACGCTCTCGCGAGTACCCAGGATATTGATGCCCAGCGGGTGCTCGCCGTATATCACGGCGTCGAAGTCGTCGATGATGGCATCCTCGGGCGCATCCTGGTACATGCTCATTTCTTCCAGAATCACGCCGCGCTCCTTCTCCACTTCCTTCTCCGGGAATATCGAGTTGAATGTCAAGTCAGTAAGCAGCTCAAACGCCCGCTCAAAATGGGTGCTGAGCAGCGTGGCGTAGAAGCAGATTTTCTCCTTGGTCGTGTAGGCGTTCAGCTCGCCGCCCACGGTTTCGAGGCGGTTGAGGATGTGAAACGACTTGCGCTTGCGCGTGCCCTTGAAGGCCATGTGCTCCCAAAAGTGGGCCAGCCCCTGCTGGTGCGCCTGCTCATCGCGCGAGCCGATGTCGAGCAAAAAGCCGCAGTGCGCGATTTTGGTGTGCGGTACTTCCTTGTGCAGCAGGCGAATGCCGTTGGGATATTCGAATTGGTGGTAATCAGACATGGATGCTATAACCGGCTAGAGGGACAAAGTTCGCGCCTAGGCCGCGGCTTTTCTAAATC
>CAZZWL010000192.1:6519-8093 GCA_964657755.1 uncultured Rhodanobacter sp. | reverse complement strand
GGCTGGCCGCCCCGGTTGCCATCCACGCGGCCCTGCGGCGTAGCGTAGCCGCCACGCTGGTCACGGCCGCGGTCGTTGTCAAAGCCTCCGCGGTTGCCCCCGTAGTTGCCACCCCGGCTATCGAAGCCGCCCCGGTTGCCATAGCCGCCGCGGTCGTAGCCATACACCCGGCCCGCGCCGTACTCGTGGCCATTGTAGCGGCCGGCCCCGCCGTAGCCGCCGCCCCGGTACACAGTCACGTATTGGGGGTAGCGCTGGCGATACACACCGATGTTGAGCCAGGGCTGGGCACCTCGGTAGCTCACTACTGGCACCGGGTGGAAGTAGTAAGGGTCGTAGCCGTCGAGGTAAGGCACCTGGGTCCACTGCTGGCCATCGAACACGATGTACACGCCATTGTAGATATCATAGTACCCGTCAATCTCCGGGATGTAGTAGTACTGCGTGCCTTGTTGCACGGGCGGTCCCCACGGGGGGATGCCGATATTAACCCCCAAGCTAACTTGCGCCTGCGCGGCAGTGGGGGCGGCAAACGCCAGGCCAGTGCCGAGCGCGAAAGCAAGAAAACGAAGGCGGAATTTCATGGCTGAAAAGAAAAAGAAAGTGAACTTCTGAATAGGATAAGTGCAAGTAGAGTGCCGGGTTTTGGCCAGTGGCCGCGCTACTCCTTCTTTACGGCTGAGCCGGCCAAATGTGCCGACCAATACCTTTAATTAGCTGCTACTTAAAAAAGAAGCCCCGCCCGGCGGGCGAGGCTAGTGCCAACGATAGGGTGGGTAGGGCGGCGCTAGCGCACCACGCGCTCTACCACGCGGCCCCGGCGGTTGACCCGCTGCTCCACGATGACCGGGCGGCGCACCACCCGCTCGCGCACCACTACCGGGCGGTAGTAGCGGGCGTGGTGGTCGCGGTACTGCATCCAGGGCTGGCGGCCCCGGTAGTCTACCACCACCGGGTGAAAGCTGGCCGGGTTGTAGCCGGGCACGTTGGCCATCGTCATCCAGCGGCCGTTGCGCTGCACCACGTAGTTGCGAGCCGCCAGGTTGTAGTAGCCATCAATTTCGGGCACGTAGTAGTACTGCGTGCCGGCCGGGGCGGCCGGGCCCCAGGCTGGGTGGCCAATCTGCACGTTAACCCCCACCTGGGCATGGGCAGCCGGAGCGGCTAGGGCGGCGAAGGCGCCGAATACAAAAGCGAAAATCTGCGGGCGGTAGCTCATGGTTGAAAGATGGAAAATGGTTGAACAGGATACTATCACCAGGGCAAAACGGATGCCCAAAGCGCGATGGATTCGATGTGCGTCCCTATTTCGCAGACCAACCCGCCAACTGTCCCGACCAGCTTTAGCGCGGGTGCGGGCCCAAAAAAAGCGCCCCTGGGGGCGCTTTTAAAGCGGGCTTAGTCGCGGTCGTGGCCCCGGCCGTGCCCTTTGCCGTGGTCATCGTCGTGGCCGCCAACGTGATGTCGGCCATCGCCTCCCCGCTGCTGGTCTACCCGGTCGGTCTCGGCATCCGGGGCTCGGCCCTCGCCAACGTCGCGGCCCAGTGTGTCGCCGGCGCCCTGTGCGTGCGGGC
>CAZZWL010000192.1:0-6509 GCA_964657755.1 uncultured Rhodanobacter sp. | reverse complement strand
GGCCGTGGTCATCGTCGCGGTCGCGCCCGTCGCGGTAGCCCTTGCCATATAGCTTCTTGGCCTGGCCGGGGGGTAGGCCGTGGGGGTTGCCGCCGCGGTTATACGTCCAGGGCTCGGCGCCGCGGTAGTCGATGTACTGCGGGTGAAAATTGCGCGCGTCGTAGCCCTCCAGGCGCTCGTAGCGGGCCCACTTGCCGTTGCGCTGCACGAGGTAGCGGCGGGCCGGCACGTCGTAGTAGGCATTGGCCTCCGGAATGTAGTAGTACTGCGCATTGGCCGGGGCGCCAACCACCACCGGCGGGGCCGTGTTGATGTTGACGTTGATTTGGGCCTGGGCCGGCGCGGCCACGAAAGCCAGCGCGCTCAGTAGGCCAAGCGAGGCAGTTTTTTGAAGGAAGTTCATGGGAAGAAAGGATAAGTTACCCCGCTTGCTTGGCAAGGACGGTGCCAGGAGTTGAGGGGGGTAGGCGTATACGCAGTGGCTTAGCTTTTGGCCTTGCGGAAGAGGTAGCAGCGCGCATTAACTGAGTAAATGGGCGTATATACCTGTACTAACTCCCAGCCGGCTACCGTCAGGGCACTGAGCTGCTCATTAATAAGGAGCGTATTCTGCTGAATACGCTCCTTGTATTTGTCAGCGCTCAGCACATTGCCAGACTCCAATTGAACTTCAGTTTTGCCTTGAAAGGCGGGTGAGAAGAGGATAAATGAATAGGCCTTGGTGCCCTCGGACGTGGTAACGGTTAAAAAATCATAGCCATGCGCGGCCGGCATCCCGGCCGGAATGGCCGCTTGGGCGCGGGCAGCCGGGCTACTCAGCAGTAAGCTGGCGCTCAAAAGAAAGCCAAACAAGGTCGAAAAGCGGAAAGAACCAGACATGCGCAGGAAGAAAAAAAGGTGATACGGCCGCCACCAGCCGCTAGCCCGGTAAAGAAAGCGCACAAGCGCCGCACCAAACGCCGCCTAAGCTTGTTAGCCTCAGTCGGTCCGCCAACGGGGGGTAGGGACAAAAAATGTAGTTTTTTGCCACCCCCGCCGGCCCGTGTCCGTACCTTTGCTTGTTCCTCCGATTTGCCCGCATGGCTAAAAAAACGGCTACCGCTCCCGTGGCTCCCGCGCCTACCAAAACCAAAGCAGCTCCTAAAAAAGCCGCTAAGCCCGCCGCCGCCGCGGCCGAAATCTTAACCGCCGCTACCGAGTCTGAGCTAGTAGAAGTCGCTGAAAGGCAAGGCGCTGACCTGCGCCACGACTTGCCTGTGGGCCGCCAGCCCGCGCCCGCCGGCCGGGCCGTGGCCGAGGCGCACCAGACGCCCGCCGCCCTACCCCCCCCCGCGCCGGCCAAGCCGTCGGGCGCCGAGGCCGAGGCACCTTACATCGAGGTGTACGGCGCCCGCGAGCACAATCTGAAGAACGTGTCGGTGAAGATTCCGCGCGGCAAGCTGGTAGTGTTCACGGGTATTTCGGGCTCGGGCAAGTCGAGCCTAGCCTTCGATACCATCTACGCCGAGGGGCAGCGGCGCTACATGGAGACGTTTTCGGCCTACGCGCGCTCCTTCATGGGCGGGCTGGAGCGGCCCAACGTGGACAAGATTGAGGGCCTGTCGCCGGTTATCAGCATCGAGCAGAAGACGACCTCGCGCAACCCGCGCTCCACGGTGGGCACCATCACCGAGATATACGACTTCCTGCGCCTGCTCTACGCCCGCACTGCCGAGGCTTTCAGCTACGCCACCGGCAAGAAGATGATTCGGCAGAGCGACGACCAGATTATCAACTACATCCTGCGTCACTACGACGGCCGCAAGCTGGTGGTGCTGGCCCCCGTGGTGAAGGGTAGGAAAGGCCACTACCGCGAAGATTTTCAGAAGATTGCCAAGCTGGGCTTTGCCAAAGTGCGCGTCGATGGCGAAATCCTTGACATCACGCCCAAGATGCAGGTCGACCGCTACAAGATTCACGACATTGAAATCGTAATCGACCGGCTCGTGGTGAAGGAGGAGGACCGGTTTCGCCTCTCGGGCTCGGTGCAGAACGCGCTCACCCACGGCAAGGGCACCATGCTGGTGCTCGACCCCGACGCCAAGGGCACCAAGGCCGCGCCGCAGTTCTTCTCGCGCTTCCTCATGGACCCCGAAACGGGCATCGCCTACGACGACCCGGCGCCTAACACGTTCAGCTTCAACTCGCCCTACGGCGCGTGCCCGCACTGCGCGGGCCTCGGCGAGGTGCAGCAAATAACCGAGGAAACCGTGATACCGGACCCCAAGCTGACCATCAGCCGCGGGGCCATCGCGCCGCTGGGCGAGTACCGCGACATCTGGATTTTCCAGCAGCTCCAGCTCATTCTCAAAAAGCACAAGGCCAGCCTCAACACGCCCGTCGAGAAGCTGGACCCCGCGCTGCTCAAGCGCCTGCTCCACGGCATCAGCCAGGACGACGCCGACGATGCCAAGGCGCTCTACACCGAGCCGTTTGAGGGCATCATCCCGTTTCTGCGCCGCCAAATGGAGTCCGACTCGGACAGCATCCGGGAGTGGATTCAGCAGTATACCCAGGCCCAGACCTGCCCGGTGTGCGATGGCTACCGCCTCAAAAAGGAAAGCCTGCACTTCAAGCTGGCCGACCACCACATTGGGGAACTTTCGGTGATGGATATCAACGAGTTATCGGCTTGGTTTGTGGGGGTAGAAGACCGCCTGAGCGAGCGCCAGAACCTCATTGCCCGCGAGCTGCTGAAGGAAATCCGCAAACGCATCGGTTTTCTACTCGAAGTGGGCCTCGACTACCTCAGCCTGCACCGCTCGGTGCGCACGCTCAGCGGCGGCGAAAGCCAGCGCATTCGCCTCGCCACCCAGATTGGCACTCAGCTCGTGGGCGTGCTCTACATTATGGACGAGCCCAGCATCGGGCTGCACCAGCGCGACAACGAGCGCCTAATCAAGGCCTTGCAGCACCTGCGCGACATCGGCAACTCGGTGATTGTGGTGGAGCACGACAAGGACATGATACTGCACGCCGACCACGTGCTCGACATTGGCCCCGGCGCGGGCATCCACGGCGGCCACATCGTGGCCGAGGGCACGCCCGAGGCCATCTTCAATTCGGGCTCGCTCACTTCCGACTATCTCAGCGGCAAGCGCCACATCGAGCTGCGTAAAAAGAAGCGGGAGGGTGAAGGCAACTTCCTGGTGCTGAAAGGCGCCAAGGGCCACAACCTCAAGAATGTAACGGCCAAGTTTCCGCTCGGCAAGCTCATTGCCGTCACGGGCGTGTCGGGCTCGGGCAAGTCGTCGCTCATCCACGACACGCTGTACCCGATTCTGAATCAGCACTTTTTCAACGCTCACCGCGAGCCGCTGGCCTACGGCAGCCTCGACGGCCTGGAGCTGATTGACAAAGTAATTGAGGTAGACCAGTCGCCCATTGGCCGCACGCCGCGCTCAAACCCAGCTACTTACACCGGCGTGTTTACTGAAATCCGGCAGCTGTTTGCCGAGATGGCGGAGGCTAAAATCCGCGGTTACGGGCCGGGCCGCTTTTCCTTCAACGTGAAGGGCGGCCGCTGCGAAACCTGTGAGGGCGCGGGCATTCGCACCATCGAGATGAACTTCCTGCCCGACGTGCACGTGCCCTGCGAAACCTGCAAGGGCCGCCGCTACAACCGCGAAACGCTGGAAGTGCGCTTCAAGGGCAAAAGCATCACCGACATCCTCGACATGACCGTAGAAAAAGCAGTGGAATTCTTCGAGTTTCAACCCCGCATTCTGCGTAAAATCAAGACGTTGGCGGATGTGGGCTTGGGCTACCTCACGCTGGGCCAGCAGGCTACCACGCTTTCAGGTGGCGAGGCCCAGCGCGTGAAGCTGGCCACCGAGCTGAGCAAAAAGGACACCGGCAAGACTTTCTACATCCTCGACGAGCCCACCACCGGCCTGCACTTCGAGGACATTCGCCACCTGGCCGACGTGCTGCACAAGCTCGCCGACAAGGGCAACACGGTCCTCATCATCGAGCACAACCTCGACCTCATTAAGGTGGCCGACCACGTCATCGATATCGGCCCCGAAGGCGGCGCTGGCGGTGGCGCCATCGTAGCCCAGGGCACGCCCGAGCAGGTGGCTAAGAGTGGCAAAGGCCACACCAGTCGCTTTTTGGCTGAGGAGTTGAGGACGAGCAAGTATAGTGCGGTCAAGACCGAGCAGCCCGCCCCCGCCGCGTAATGTCCGGCCGCGTGGCGAGTGCAACGCCCCCGGCTCCGCATGATTGGGGCCGGGGGCATTCTGTTTATTAGTAAACTTTTACTTGGTAAAGTCAAAAAAATCAGATAGCTTAGCTGCCAGTATTTTTCTTTTCGGCTCATGCTTAAAACGCTACTCTTCCCCGCGCTGCTCAGTATTGCCATCTTCACGGCGCCCCCCAAGGGAACCCGTTGGGTAGGAGACGTAAACAATGGCCCGGCAAAGGATAAAATCAGCTTTGTGGTTTCGCCCGATGGGCAACAGCTATTAGCCCTGACCTTCAACGGAATATGGCAGGGTAAGGGCCTGCTGGGGCCAGCCGCTGGCATGCCCAAAGATGCCCTGCGCATTGCCAACGGCAAAGTGAGCGGCGTGCTGCTGGCCTCGGCCACGGGCAGCCCCCGCCGCTTTGAGCTGCTGGGCGATTTTGCGCGGGCGGCCACGGCGGCCACCACGTTTCGCATGAACCTCACCGAGCCCGGCGGCACCACCCGGCAGCTGTGCTGGACGGCCGTGCCCCTGCGCTAGAGCGCCCCTGCTCACGGCTCAACTGCGGGGGGCGTTAAGCTGGGCTATGACGGCGCGCGTTGGGCAGGCGCCTACCCCCCCCATACCGCGCAAGCCTAAAAAAGCCGCTCCCGAAAGCTCGGGAGCGGCTTGGCTTGGCGCGGGGCCAACTACTCATACACAAACCGAACCTCTTGTCGGATTTCCGGGTTCAGGCTCAGAGCCACGGGGCAGGTGTGCGCCGTCCGTTCCATCAGGGCCCGGTTGTTGGGGCTGAGGGTGGCGGGCAGGTGCAGCGCCACGTTCAGCTGCGCAATGCGGCGGGGCGCGCTGGTGCTCATAATTTTCTCCATCGTGAAGGAGCTGCCCACTAGGTCTACCTGGTGGCGCTCGGCCACGATGGCCATAGTCGTAAGAATGCAGGTGCCCAGGGCGGTGCCCACGAGGTCGGTCGGCGAAAACGCTTCGCCGCGCCCGTGGTTATCAACGGGGGCATCGGTCTGGATAACAGTGCCCGAAGCCGTGTGCGTAGCTTCGGTGCGCAGGTGGCCCTCGTAGCGGGCGGTGGCGGTGGTGTGGGGCGTGCTCATACTACAAAGCTACCCCGGCGGCGTTAGCAACGCGTACGGTGGTAAAAGCCATCACCGCAGGTATTTTTGACTTCTCTATGAACAAGACGCACGTCATTGCCGCCGCCTGCCTGGCGCTGGGCCTGGCTGGTACCGGGCAGGCCTGGGCCCAGGCTCCTACCAACCCTACCCCCCCGCCCGTGGCCCCCACGCGTAGCGCGCCGGTGCAGGCCATGCCCTCCGACGAGCAGTCGTATCGCCGCGAAACGGTGTACGGCATCAACTTCAACACCCAGGGCGGCCTCATTGGGGGCGTCAACGTGCGGGTGGCGAAGGTGCTCGACGAGCGCTGGCTGCGCTTCTGGAGCCTGGAGGGCGTCTCGTTCAAGAACCCCAAGGAGGAAAGCGTGACCAACCCCTACACCGGCGGCACCTTTAAGCTCTACAAGGCCAATTACGCTTTTGCCCTGCGGCCATCCATTGGTATTCAGCGCATTCTGTTTCGGAAGGCGGCCGATGCCGGCGTGCAGGTTAATGGCCTGCTTAGCGCGGGCCCCACCATCGGCCTGCTCATGCCCTACTACATCAGCTACGACTACACCGCGGCGCAGAACAATGCCTTCGGGCCCGCCGATGTTATCGTGGACGAAGCCTACGACCCCATTAAGCACGCGCAGCAGATTTTTATCTACGACCGGGCGCCGATTTTCAGCGGTATTGCCCAGACCAAGGTGGTGCCCGGCGCCCACGTGCGCGGGGCGCTCAGCTTCGAATACGGCCGCTACCGCGATGCCGTGGCCGGCGCCGAGGTGGGCTTCCTGCTGGAACTGTACACCAAGGAACTGCTCATGCTGAACCCGCCGGCCCCGGCTGATGTCAACAGCCTCAACCGGCAATTTTTCCCTTCGGTATACCTCACGCTTTACCTGGGCCACCGGAGTTAATTTTGGGTTATGAATTATGGATTATGAGTTTGCCGACGAGCCAAGTCAGCCGCTTTTGCCCGTCCTGCCCTCAAATTCATAACTCATCATTCATAATTATAAAATGAACATCATTATCACCGGCGCATCAAAAGGAATCGGCAAAGCCATTGCTGAAATTTTTGCAGCTGCAAAACATAACATATTTATTTGTTCAAGAAATGAAGTGGATTTGTACAAAACGGTTGAGCATTTGCAGACAAATTATCCAG
>CAZZWL010000191.1:0-8109 GCA_964657755.1 uncultured Rhodanobacter sp. | reverse complement strand
AACTCAATGGCGCAAACGAGATGCTTCGGCAGGCTCAGCATGACGTTCTTCTTTGCTTCCCTAATAGGAAGCCCCTACCCCCCTACGCGGCGCGGAAGCCGGTGGCCTGGCGGATGGTGCGCTCGTTGCCGGTGGCGGCATCGGCGTAGCTGTGGTCGCTCACTTCTACCGATAGGTGCTTACCAATCAGCTGCTTGGTGTCGAGGTCTTTACCTTCCTGGGGCTTGATGCCCACGGCCGAGTACAGCGAGAGGATGATGGGGTGGCCGGCCGGCGAGTTGTAGAAGCGCTGGTCGACGTACCCGTCTTCGCTTTCCATGTGGGCGGCAAAAAACGGCACGTTCTGGTGCTCGC
The DNA here is from genome assembly GCA_964657755.1 of uncultured Rhodanobacter sp. Taxonomy (GTDB): domain Bacteria; phylum Bacteroidota; class Bacteroidia; order Cytophagales; family Hymenobacteraceae; genus Hymenobacter. Next base: position 7,755 of record CAZZWL010000191.1, on the reverse strand, counting down.
TGGTGCCTTCCTCAATGCTGGTGATGGTGACGGTGTGGCGGCCATCGGGCAGGAAGCCTTTGGCTTCGCCTTTTTCAACGGAAATTTTCATGACGCTAGATTAATTACTACTATAATTAGTGCTAACGTTTTTGACAAGTCAGGGTTGCCGACTTAGTCCCAAAGTATTTTATTTAAGCCACCGCCTACCCCCTTATTCTTCCGCCAACTCGCCCAGGGCGTCCTGTATGAGGTCCGACTCGTAGCCTTTTTGATTGAGGTAGGCCATGAGCTTCATCTTGCGCTTCAGCGGGTGAGTTTCCTTTTCGCGGGCGTCGCGCTGGCCCAGCAGCTGCTTGAGCTTGTCATAGTACTCGTCGTTTTCCAGCTCCTTCATGCCGCTCTTGATGCAGTACTCACTCAGGCCTTTAGCCTTGAGCTCCAGGCGAATGCGGCGGCGGCCCCAGCCGTTGGTGCGGTGCTTGCCGCGGGCGTAGGCCTGGGCGTAGCGCTCCTCATCGAGCAGCTTTTCGCGGCTGAGGCGGATGATAATTTCGCCGGCGTCGTCCTCGTCGAGGCCGTAGCTGCGCAGCTTTTCTTCCACCTCTTTTTGGGTGCGCTCCTGGTAGGCGCAGTAGGCCGCGATTTTGGGCAGCGCCTCGCCGGGCGTGTAGTTTTTGGGCGCTTTGTTGGGGTCTTTGAACATGAGGGGGGTAGGGAGCCGCCGCAAAATACGGGAACGAACCGGCGGCCGGCCCGTTGTAGAGGCAGGCCGCTGGTTTTTACCCAACGGCGGGCGGGCGCCAAATGTGCCCCGCGCCGGGGCTACCCCCGCTTTTGCCCCTGATGCGCATCTCGCCCGGAATACTCTACATGCTGGCCTCCACGGCCCTGCTGGCCGTCGTGAACGTGGCCGTGAAGAAGCTCGCCGGCGTGCCCACGGCCGAAATCATTTTTGCCCGCTGCCTTATCTCGCTCAGCCTCACGGTGTGGCAGCTGCGGCGCACGGGCGTGCCGGTGTGGGGGCCGCCCGCGGCGCGGGGCAACCTGCTGGGGCGCGGCATTTTTGGGGCGGGCTCGCTGGTGCTGGGGTTTCTGGCACTCAGGGCCCTACCCCTCGGCGGGGCCGTGGCGCTCAGCTACCTGGCACCGGTGGTGACGGCGGTGGCCGCCATCTGGCTGGTGGGCGAGCCGCTAAAGCCCTGGCAATGGCTATTCTACGGGCTGGCGGTGGCGGGCGTGCTGGTGGCCAAGGGCACGGCGGGGCTGCTGTCGGCGGGCGTGCTGCTGGGGATAGGGGCGGCGGTGTCGTCGGGCCTGAGCAGCGTGTTTCTGCGGCGGGTGGGCGACAAAGTCGCGCCGCTGGTGCCGGTTTTTTACTTCAACCTGGTGCCGCTGGCCATCGCCTCGGTCTGGATGTTGTTCGAGTTGAAGCTGCCCCACGGCACCGACTGGGCCTGGCTGGCGCTGGCGGGCGGCCTCACGCACGTGGCGCTGTGGTGCGTCACGCAGGCGTTTCAGGCGCACGAGGCCAACTTCATGGCGGCCCTCGACTACCTGGGCCTCATCTACGCTACCGGGCTGGGCTACTTCGTTTTTGGTGATAAAGTCAAGTTCAGCGTCTACCCCGGCATCGCGCTGGTGCTGCTGGGCGTGGTGCTCAATGCTTGGTACACGAGCCGGCAGGAGAAGCCGTCCTGAGCTTTGCCAGCCCTACCCCCCCCGAGCCGGGGCAACGCCCGAAGCGCGGCGGCCAACTTTTGGCCCCTGCCGGGCATCTAGCTACCGGCGGGCCTATCTTGCCAGCTGCTTCCGAATTGCATTAGATTATGTTGGGTATCATACGCGTGTCGTTTTACTGCACGGTTATTTTATGGCTTACGACGGCGCTGGCAGCTTTTGCCGGCACCATCCGGGGCAAGGTGAGCGGGCCCGATGGCGCGGGCCTACCCTTCGCCAATGTGGCGGTGCGCGGCTCGGCCACCAGCACCGGCTCCAACGAGCAGGGCCAGTACCAGCTGCGGCTGCCGGGCGGCAGCTACCAGCTGGTGTTTCAGTACGTGGGCTACCGGCCGCGCACCGAAACCGTGCGCGTACCGGCCGGCGACTCCACCCTGACCTTCAACATCACGCTGGCACCCGACGCCTACAGCCTGGCCGAGGTGACGGTGCGCGGCTCGGACCGCGACCCGGCCTACGCCATTATTCAGCACGCGCAGCAGTGGCGGGCCTACCACCAGCGCGAAGTGGCAGCCTTCCGGGCGCGCGTCTACCTCAAAAGCCTGGGGCGGCTGAGCGAGACGCCGAGCAAGATTTTTGGGCTGGTGAAAGTGGGGCCAGACCTCAAGCCGGGCATTTTTTACCTCTCCGAAAGCTTATCCGAAATCGCCTTTACCCAGCCCGACGTGGTGAAGGAGCGCATGCTTTCGAGCCGCGTGAGCGGCGACTCGCACGGCATCAGCTTCAACCGGGCCAGCGCGGGTAGGGGCCTCAGCTTTTACAATAACCTCGTAAAATCGGGTTTTTCGGAGCGCGGCTTCGTGTCGCCGATTGCCTCCAATGCGATGCTCTTCTACCAGTACGAGCTGGTGGGCAGCAGCCAGCAGAATGGCGAGCTGGTGCACAAAATCCGGGTCATTCCGCGCCGGCGCTCCGACCCGGTTTTTTCGGGTTTCATCTACGTGGTGGACGGCTCGTGGCGGCTGCACTCCGTGGATTTGCGCCTCACCAAAGACGCCCAGCTCGACTACGTCGATGACCTGCATATTGAGCAGCTGTTTGCGCCCGCGCCGGGCGCGCCCTGGGCCTGGATTATTCAGTCGCAGAAGCTGGCGGTGGACTTTTCGGCCTTTGGCTTCAAAGGCACGGGCTTCGTCACGGCCGTTTTTTCGGACTACAACCGGGTGGTGCCCACCTACCCGGCGCCGCCCGAAGCCCGTCCTACCCCCTCCGTCGCAGCCAACGCGCCCGCCGCGCCGCCCGTGGTAGCGCCCGTGACCACTAAGGAATTGACCCGCCAGATTCGGCGCGAAAAGCCCGACCTGCGCGGCCTCAACAAGCAAGTGCGCCGCCAGGTGCAGCAGGCCCGGCGCGACTCGCTGCGCAACGACCCCATCGCGCAGATGAAGAAAGGCGAGGTGCAGCTGGTCGAAAAAGGCGTGAACGAGCGCGACACCGCCTACTGGAGCCAGTTGCGCCCGGTGCCGCTGACCGGGGAGGAGAAAATCGACTACCACCAAAAGGACAGCAGCGAGGTAATCCGCAAGTCGCGCCCCTACCAGGACTCGCTCGACCACAAGCGCAACGAGCTGGGTGCGGGCAAGCTGCTGCTCACCGGCTACACCTATAGCAACACCTTCGCCAAGCGCACGTTCGCGGTGCAGCCCATCTTTAATGAGCTGCAATACAACACGGTAGAAGGCTACGTGCTGAACGCCCAGGCCACCTACACCCAGCGCACCGATGACCGCCGCTTCGTGAGCCTGACCCCTACCCTGCGCTACGGCTTCAGCAACCACCAGCTGCAACCCAGCCTGGCACTGAACTGGCAGCTCGACCCGCAGAAGACGCGCCAGCTGGGGCTGGTAGCGGGCCGCACCATCGAGAATTTCGACCGCAACTCGCAGCTCACGCCCTTCATCAACTCGGCGTATTCGCTGCTGGCCAACCGCAACTACGCCAAGCTCTACCGCCGCGACGGCGCCGAAGTGAGCTACCTCTGGGAGCCCGTGAATGGCCTCACGGTACGCGGCGCGGCCAGCTATTTCCAACGCGTGGAGCTATCCAACACGGCCGACTACCTCTGGCACGACGTGGGGGGTAGGGCCTTTACCTCCAACCAGCCGGTGGCCGAGGAGGCGCCCGCCGGCACGGGCTTTGGCCAGAGCAACGCCGCCGTGCTGGGCCTCAGCCTGAGCTACCGGCCTGGCCAGCGCTACATTATGCGGCCCGAGGGCAAGTATAATCTGGGCTCGAAGTGGCCGCTATTTAACGTGCAGGGCCGGCTGGCCGTGCCCCACCTGATGGGCGCCGACGTGCGCTACCTGCTGCTGCAAGCCTCGGCGCGCTACTCGCGGCAGTTTGGGCTGCTGGGCACTTCGGCGGTGCAGCTGGTGGTGGGTGGCTTCGCGGGCAAGCAGGAGGGCCTGACCTTCGCCGACTACCACCACTTTTCGGGCAACCGCACGCTGCTGGCCGCCGACTTCGCGCAGTTTCAGCTACTTGACTACTACCAGTACAGCACTCGCGCCAGCTACTTTGAGGGCCACTTCAACCATCACTTCAACGGCTTCATCTTCAATAAAGTCCCGCTGCTACGCGCCCTCAAGTGGCAGGAAGTCATCTCGCTCAACTACCTCCACACCGCCCAGCTGGGCCACTACCTGGAGCTGGGCGCGGGCGTGGAGCACATTCTCAAAGTGGTGCGGGTTGACTTTTACACCGGCCTGCAAAGCGGGCAGCGCACCAACAGCGGCCTGCGCATTGGGCTAGGCTTCTAGGACCACTGATTAGCGCGGATTTTACCGGATTTCACGGATTTTGTGGACGGCTTTCGGGTATCTCCGGCAACTGTCTATTTGAGCAAAGCGCTTCGATAGCATCGGCTCCGCTGTTGCCAACGAAGCACAGGAAATCGTCGAAACCGCCGTATACGTTGCCAGCATCATCCATAAATAGCAGCAGATGGTCGGTGAAAGCTGCACCTATTACACAAAAGTTTGCCCTACCTATTCGCTTAGCATAATCATCTGTTATCCAAGCAGAATCGAAGCCTGCACTGGTGTCACACGCGTCTAAATTAAGCGTTGATATGCGTTCATGTCTAGCGAATCTTATCTGCAAATCTCCAAACTCAGCCAAAAAACTGGCTACTTGTGAAAACCACGCATATCCTTCGCCGGTCAGGTAAGCACGATATTTTATAAGAGAAACTTTACGTCCCTCAAACCAGCCAGATTTAGTCAGACATTCTAAAGTCGAGGGCGAAAAAGTGTGCATAGGGTAGCTCAATTCAGGTAGCAGCCCCAAAGATTTACGACTGGCTCCCTCTCTCCTTTTCGGAGAGGGGTCCGGCCCCATAGGGGTCCCGTGAGGCGCGACGCCTGCGTTACTTCACTTCTTCATAGTCCACATACTCGCCGCCGCGAAATTCGTGCTTACGCTCGGCGCCCGACGTGGTGGGTGGCACGTAATCGACGCGCACCTCACCGGGCCGAGTAGTGGGCTCACGCTGGGTTTGCTGCTGATAGCCGCCGGCCGCCGGGCCAGCACCGGGGGGGTAGAAGCCGCCCTGCTGCGCCTTGTGCACCTGCTGCCGCACGAAGCCACCGAGCACCGCCCGCAGCACCTGCGGCAGCACAAACCGTACAACCAAGAAAAAAACGACCAGCGAAAGCGTGAAGCCCATGAGTTATCTGAAAAGGAAAGCAATTTACGGCGGGCCGGGGGCTAGGTTTTGGGTAGGGGTGCTGCTGGCCGGCCTCACCGGTCTGGCCGCCGCGCCGCGCCTGCTCCCTACCCCCGATTTTGCGGGCCTCTACCGCCCGGTGCCCGACCGGCTGCGGCCGGTGCTGCGCCGCGAGGGCGATAGTCTCCGCATTTTTATCAACCATAAAGCGGCCGTGCCGGGTTCCGCCGCGCCAGGGCTGCGCCTCACCGGCTGGACCACTTTTGAGGCCAAGCAGCCGCTGTGGCAGCAGGTGCGCGCCGCCCGGCCCTACCCCGGCTCCGACCCGGCAGCCCCGGTGCAGGTGCTCACGGCGGCCGTGGCGGCGGCTAGTCTGACGCCCGGCGCGGTGCTGCAAGTCAGCCTCGCCACGCCCGCGCTCACCAACCAGCCGCCGGGCGCCGACCAGGACCCCGCCACCACGGCCTGGCTGCGCCTCACGCCCGAAGTGCTGAGCCGGCCTTTCGTGCTGCTCGATTCGACGGGCCTGGTGCTCGACCGGCCTTATCTGAACGCGGGCGAGGGGGTAGCGGTGGCCGCGTTTGGCTTGGGCCAGCCGGTGCGTTGGCGGCGCTACCCGGCTGGCACGCCCGCCCTACCCCCCTTCACCGACCCGAGGCGGCAGGCGGCGGCCCCGCGCACGCTGGGCGTGCTCGACTCGTCGGCCGCGCCGGTGGCGGCGGGCGGCCTGCTGCGCCTGCCGGGCCAGGGGCTGTACGCGCTGAAGGTGGGCGGCGCGGGCGGCGAGCCCGTGCACACGGTGCCGCTGCTGGTGGTGCCGGCCAGCTTTCCGGGCCAAAGCACCGCGCCCGAAGTCATTGAGCCCTTGCTCTACCTGACGAGCGCCGCCGAGCGCCAGGCCTTGCTGAAAGCCGCTGACCCCAAGCGGGCCATTGACCGGTTTTGGCTCGATGCCGCGGGCACCGACCAGGCACTGGCGCGCGACAAAATCAGGCGCTACTACAGCCGCGTGACGACGGCTAATGAGCTGTTTACCGGGCACAAAGCCGGCTGGCTCACCGACCAGGGCCTGCTGTACGTGGTGCTGGGGCCGCCCCAAAGCGTGCGCCGCCTGCCCGACGGCACCGAGCGCTGGCACTACGACCAGGCCGGCCGCCAGGGCGAGGCCGTGGCTTTCACCTTCCGCCCCCGCCCTAGTACCTTAGCGCCTGCTAATTACGAATTGGTGCGCCAGCCCGAGTACGAAATGCTTTGGTATGCCGCCGTAGAACAATGGAGAAGAACGACGACCGCCCGCTAAACGACGGCTTTAGCGATGATTACGTACCGCGCCGCTTTCGCGAGGGAGCCGACAATGGCGAGCGCCGCGCCGGCCGCCCTACCCCCTCCGGCGAGCGCGACGAGCGCCGCGCCGGTGGGAATGACGGCGCCAATAAGGCGCGCCCCCAGCGGCCGTTTTATGATGAAAAAGGCCGGCAGGTGACGCCCAGCCGGCCCGCCGCCGGCCGCGAGCGCGGTGGCGCGCCCTTCTACAAAGAGCACACTACGCGGCCCGCCGCCGACCGCAGCATCGACATGCTGTTTGGCCTGCGCCCCATCCTGGAGGCGCTGAACGCGGGCCGCACCCTGGACAAGATTTTCCTGCTGCGCGGCACTAAGAACTCGCTGACGCAGGATATTTCGGCGCTGGCCCGCGAGGCCAACGTGCCGGTGTCGCTGGTGCCGCTGGAAAAGCTGGAGAGCCTGACCCGCAAAAACCACCAGGGCGCCGTGGCCTTCGTGTCGCCCATCGACTTCGCGCCGCTCGACACACTGCTGGCCGGCCTGTTTGAGGACGGTAAGGTGCCGTTTATCTTGCTGCTCGACCGCGTGACGGACGTGCGCAACTTCGGCGCCATTGCCCGCACGGCCGAGTGCCTGGGCGTGCAGGCGCTGGTGGTGCCCGCCCACGGCGCCGCCCAAATCAACGGCGACGCCGTGAAAACCTCGGCCGGCGCCCTCAACATCTTGCCCGTGTGCCGCGAGGCCGACCTGCGCCAGACCATCACCTTCCTGAAAGAAAGCGGCCTCACGGTCATTGCCTGCACCGAAAAGGCTGATGCTGATGTCGGCCACACCGCGCCCGCCAGCCTCAGCGGCCCCATCGCCGTGGTCATGGGCTCGGAGGAAGACGGCATCGCGCCCGACCTGCTGCGCCTCTGCGACCAGCGCCTGCGCATCCCGATGAGCGGCCAGATTCAGAGCCTCAACGTGGGCGTGGCCGCCGGCATTATGCTGTTTGAAGTGGCGAAAAGCCGGTAGCGCTCGGCTGAGGCACTTCGCGCAAACGGGAGGGGGTAGGGACGGTCAATCAACGAACCGTCCCTACC
>CAZZWL010000190.1:0-8162 GCA_964657755.1 uncultured Rhodanobacter sp. | reverse complement strand
CCCCTGAACGTGACGCTGCTGCCTACCCCCGGCAGCAAGGCCAAAGGGCGCCGCGGGCGGCAATAGCCGGCCGGCCGCGGCGCGCGGCGCTAGTTTAGCGAGTAGGTCAGCTACTTGCCTGGGCGGCGCGGGCGGCTACTACTCACCGGGACTTCTTCAAATAAGCGGATTTAAACTGGTTTGCGTGCTATACTGCGGCTGCTAACCCCTCACACCCTCCGCATGAAGCGAACTACTACCGCATTACTGGCGCTGCTGGCGGCCAGCCAGCTGGCCACTGCCCAAACTACCGCGCCCGGCGCGGCCCCTACCCCCCGCGCCGAGGCCAAGCCGGTGGCCACTTCGCTCAGCGCTATTACGCAGGGGCTGAAGAAGTTCGACGGCTATTTTCCGTTTTATTACGACGACAAAACGGGTAAGGTATACCTGGAGGTTGAGCGCTTCGACCAGGAGTTTCTCTACTTTAGCTCGCTCACCGATGGGGTCGGGCTGGGCGGGCCCGAGCGCGGCGCGGCCTCGTCGGCCATTGCCAAGTTCGTGCGGGTGGGCCCCAAAGTGCTGCTGCTGGAGCCCAACTACGCCTACCGCGCCACCGGCAAGAACCCCGCCGAGCAGCGCGCCGTGGAAAGCGCCTTTGCTAAGTCCGTCATCTGGGGCTTCGCGCCGGTGGCCGTGGAGGGCAGCAAGGTGCTGCTCGACCTTACGCCCTTTCTGGTGCGCGACAGCCAGAAGCTGACCGACCAGCTCGGCCGCCGCAGCTTCGCGGGGCTGCGCGGCGGGGCCGGCGGGCCGGCCCCCACGCCCTACCGCTTCGACGACACGCGCTCGGTGGTGGACCCCGGTGGCACCAAGAACTTTCCCAAAAACACCGAATTCGAGGCCCTTATCACCTTCGTAGGCGGCCCCGGCGGCGGCGGGCTCGATTTTGGGCAGGGCAGCGGCGGCCTCGCGCCCGACCCCAGCGCCGTGACCGTGCGCATGCACCAGTCGCTGGTCGAGCTGCCGCCGCCCGGCTTCGAAATGCGGCCGTTTGACCCGCGCTCGGGCTTCAACCAGTTCACGTACCTCGATTTTTCGGCCCCCATGACCGAGCCGCTCACGCAGCGCGCCATCCGGCGCCACCGCTTGGCCAAGAAAAACCCCGGCGCTAAAATCAGCGACCCCGTCGCGCCCATTGTGTACTACGTGGACCGGGGCGCGCCGCCCGATATCAAGCGGGCGCTGATAGAAGGCGGCAGCTGGTGGAACCAGGCGTTTGAAGCGGCTGGCTATCGCAACGCGTTTCAGGTGAAGGAGTTGCCGGAGGGCGCCGACCCGATGGACATTCGCTACAACGTGGTGAACTGGGTGGACCGCGCCGGCAACCCGCGGGCGTTTTCCTACGGCTCGTCGTACGTGGACCCCCGCACCGGCGAGATTATCAAGGGGGTCGTAACGCTGGGCTCGGACCGCCACCGCCAAGACTACCTGCTGGCCGAGGGCCTGCTGCAACCCTACAAGCCGGGCCAGAAAGTGCCCCCCGAAATGGCCGAGATGGCGCTGGCCCGCGTGCGCCAGCTCTCGGCCCACGAAATCGGCCACACGCTGGGGCTGTACCACAACTTCGCCGCCAGCGTGCGCGACCGCACTTCCGTGATGGACTACCCCTTCCCGCGCATCACGCTGAAGGCCGATGGCACCGTGGATGTGTCGCAGGCCTACGCCGCCGGCATCGGCAGCTGGGATAAGCGCGCCATTTTGTGGGGGTACCAGGATTTTGCTAAGGGCACCGCCGAAGCGGCCGGCCTGGCGGCCATTATGCGCGAAACGCTGGCGCAGGGCCACTTATTTGCCTACGACCCCACCATCGCCCTGCACCCGCTGTCGAGCCAGTGGGACGATGGCACCGACCCCGTGGCCCAGCTCACGCAGCTGATGGCCGTGCGCCGCCACGTGCTCGACACGTTTTCGGCCAATGCCGTGCCGGCCGGCGCGCCCCTCGCCACCCTCGAGGAAGTACTGGTGCCCATGTACCTGCTGCACCGCTACCAGGTGGCGGCCACCGCCAAAACGCTGGGTGGCCTCTACTTCACGCCCGCCGTGAAGGACGATGGCCAGGTGCCGACCCGCCTGGTGCCCCCCGCCGACCAAGCCCGCGCCCTCGATGCGCTGCTGGCCACCATCACCCCCGCCGCCCTGGTGCTGCCCGAAAAGCTGCTCGCCCAGCTGCCGCCCCACCCCGCCGGCTACGCCAATACTATGGAGGATTTTGGCAGCCGGACCGGCAGTGCCTTCGACCCGCTGGCCGCCGCCGAGGCCGCCGCGGCGCCGACCCTGGCGGCCCTGCTCAACGCGGAGCGGGCGGCGCGCCTCATCGAGTACCACGCCCGCGACGCCCAGCAGCCGGGCTTTATGCCGGTGGTCGATAAGCTGCTGGCCCAGACCTGGCAAGCGCCGCTCGCCGCCGGCTACCCCGGTGAGATTCAGGTAGTGGTAAATAACCTCACCCTCAAATACCTGCTCCAGCTGGCCGCCGACCCCGCCGCCGCCGAAAGCGTGCGCGGCGAATGCCTGCTCGAACTAGACCAGCTCAGGCAGTGGCTGACCGGCCGCCTGACCAGCGCCGACCCCCGCCAAAAAGCGAATAGTATGTTCGGCCTATCCCAAATCGGCAAATTCAAGGACGACCCTAATAAATTCACGCCCGCCCCGCCGCTGGACCAGCCGCCCGGCGCGCCAATTGGCATGCCAGGCATGGGCTTTTTGGGGGACGATGTGGCCTATTAGCCAGGCCGCTGTTCGTGAATTTTATTAGCTAATCCACTATAAATAAGAAGCCTACCCCCCATTTCGAACTCGAAATGGGGGGTAGGCTTCTTCCTTGCGACCAATCACCCTATGCCCCGCCCATCTTCCGCCCAAACAGCAGATACACCGGCAGGCCCAGCGCCACCAGGCCCAGGCCGTAGCGCGAGTACTCGGCCGTGTCGGGCGCGATGAGCAGGATGAGGCAGAAGGCCGAGGCCAACGCCACGTAGAGGCCCGGCAGCACCGGGTAGCCCCAGGCGCGGTAGGGGCGGGGCGCATCGGGCCGGGTGCGGCGCAGCCGGAAAATCCCGAGTATCGTGATGAGGTAGAACAGGATAACTGAAAACATGACGTAGTTGAGCAGCTGCCCGTAGCTGCCGCTCAGGCAGAGCAGGCAGGCCCACAGGCACTGCACCCACAGCGCACGGCCCGGCACGCCGGCCCGGTTGAGGCGGGCCAGCGACGGGAAAAACAGCCCGTCCTTCGCCATGGCGAAGTAGGCTCGCGCGCCGCTCAGAATGATGCCATTGTTGGCCCCGAAGGTGCTGAGCATGATGAGCACGGCCAGCACGTAGGCACCGGCCCGGCCCATCACCGACTCGGCCACGGCGGTGGCCACGCGGTCGTCGGTGGCGTACTGGATGCCGCGGCCGGCCAGCGTGGCCGCCTCGGGCGAGCCCTGGAGGGGTAGGACCAGCAAATACACCACGTTGATGAGAATGTAGAGCACCGTGACGATGGCCGTGCCGATGGCCATGCTGCGCACCAGCGTGCGCTCGGGGTTCTGGATTTCCTCGCCCGCAAAGCCGATGTTATTCCACGAATCGGACGAGAACAGCGAGCCCGTCATGGCCATGCCGATGGCGATAACCAGGCTGCCTGCGCCCAGCGGCACGATGCCGCCCGTGGCGCCCGGCGCCGGCGAGCGCGTGGCCGTCCAGAGGTCGTGGAAATTGGCATGTATAGCGGCGGTATTCAAGCCGTAAAACAGGCCGAACAGGATAAGCAGTCCCAGCGCCACCAGCTTGGTCGAGCTGAGCACGTTCTGAATGAGCTTGCCGGCCTGCACGCCCCGCGCGTTCACGGCCGTGATGAGCACGATGAGAAGTATGGCCAGCAGCTGCACCGAGCTGAATGGGAACGGCCCGAGACTGAACAGCACATTCTTCACCGAAAACCACGGCAGCAGCACGCCCGTGAACTTGGCAAACGCCACCGCCACGGCCGCGATTACGCCGGTCTGGATGACGAGAAACAGCGTCCAGCCGTACAGAAACGCCACCAGCCGGCCAAAGGCCTCGCGCAAATACACATACTGCCCGCCCACCTTGGGGAACATGGCCGCCAGCTCGCCGTAGCTGATGGCGCCGGCCATCGTGATGAGGCCCGTGAGCAGCCACACCACCAGCAGCCAGCCCGCCGAGCCCACCTGCCGGGCAATGTCGGCCGACACGAGGAAGATGCCCGAGCCAATCATGGAGCCCGTGACGAGCATCACGGAATCGAACAGCGTGAGGGCGCGCTTGAAATGCGGCGCGTCGGCGGCGTTGGGGGTGGAAGAGGGGGGTAGGGCGTCGGCCATAAATGCGGGGGTAGGGGCAGTTTTTTGCCAAATAACGGGATGTAGGGGCGAATGCAACCGTGGGGCGGGGCGGGCGGCTCCTATTTTTGTTCACCTTGTTTATGCCCAGTCTATGCGGTTTCCTATACGCTTCCCGCTGCTCGCCGTCGTATTATTCTGCCTGACTTCGATGGCGGGCTGCCCCAATAACGTGCCCGCCGGGCAGTTCACGGTGGTAAAAGGCACCGTTGTTAACCTGCGCACCGGCCGACCTTTGGCTGGCGCGCAGATGGTGCTGGCTTCTACCCCAAATTACCGAGGGGTCTACCTTGGTATACTAGACAGCGTGTTGACTGATGTTCAGGGCCACTATACATTTGGCTTCACCAATCAAAAAGGACTCTATTACGCGGTTAGCTGTGAGCAGCCTTACGCCCAATACGCCAATAAGCTCGACCTACCCGACTCGCTGGCAGGTAGCCAGTTGGTGTTGGCCGGCGACCAGCGCCGGCTGCAAGACCTGAACCTTGGGGCTGCCAACGTTGCTAATTACTGGGTGTCGCCCCGCCGCGTGGTGCAACTGCGCGTAACTACTCGTGTTACAGGCTATCAGAAATTAGTATTCTTACCTAATAACATCTATCTGCCAGCCGATAATCAGCTACGTACGGTGTATCTATATCAACCTGTACTGCCGCTAAGTCGGCAAAATCCCCAAGCTTTTTATCAGCAGCCTACCGCTGTGCCTACGGCCAAGTTTCTGCGCAACCAAGGCAGCAGTGCGTATCAAGACACAACGGTACAGGCCAAAGTTACTTCTCCGCTCACTGGTGATACCGTGCGGGCCACGCTCACCTTCGTGCGTTGAGTCTCCGGCGCGGCTAGCTCCGGCCGGCCGGCCTACTTTTGCCCCCATGTCCCGCAAGCTTCTGGCCCTGCTGGTGGCCGCGTTTTTCGTGCTTTCGCTGGCCACCTACGTTTACTACCGCCGCACGCTGGCCGCCGTGCCCGTCGATGCCTACGCCCTGGTGCCCGACGATGCCGTGCTGGTGCTGGCCACCCACGACCACCCCGCCCTGGTGCAGCACTTGCAGGAGGCCGGCGTGTGGGACAACCTCACCGGCGTGCGCTACTACCAACAGGTGGCCGGGCAGTTGGCCCTGGCCGACAGCCTCGACAACGGCGGCCGGCCCGTGGTGGCGCCCGCGGGTGGCCGGCCGCGGGGCCTGCTGGCGTTGCTGGGTAAGAAGCTGGTGCTGACCTCGCTGCACCTCACCGGGCCGGGGCAGTTTGACTTATTGTATCAAATTCCGCTGGAAAGCGTGCGCGAGTACCGCCAGGCGCGGGGCTTCCTCGAAACCCTGGCCCGCGACCCGCGCTACGCCCTCAGCACCCGCGACTACGAGGGCTATGAGCTGGATGAGCTGACTGCCCGCGCCGGCGGCCGCCTCACGGTCCTCAACTACCGCAACCACCTGCTCTTCAGTACCAATGCCGCGCTGGTCGAGGCCGTGGTGCACCGCCTGGGCCACCCCGATGCGCCCACCGTGCGCGCCGGCTTCGGGGCCACCGACCTGCTGCGCCTGCCCGACGTGGATGCCACCGTGCTGGTGAATTTCCGGCGGGTGCCGGCTCTGCTCGACGTGCTCTTTCAGCCCGGCACCCACGCCCAGCTCGACCAGGTGCTGGCCCTGGTGCGCGACGGCCTAGTGGGCCTCAAGTTCAGCCCCGGCCAGCTGGCCCTCACCGGCTTCGCCAACCCCGAAACCGCCGCCAACTCGTGGCAGCAGCAGCTGCGCGGCCAGCCGTCCCAGCCCCTGCGCCCCCTGGCCGACGTGCTGCCCCTGCACGCCAGCCTGGTGCTGGCGGTGGCCGGCCAGCTGCCGCCTACCCCCCCGCCGGCCGCCGACTCGGCCGCCGCCCGCCGCCCCGCCGGCTACGGCCCGGCCCTCGACAGCCTGCGCGCCAGCCTGGTGCCGGGCGCGGCGCTGGTCTACCTCACCACCCCCGCGCCCGGCGTGGGGCCGGCCCAGGTGCTGGTGGCCCGCTGCCGCAGCGTGGCCGCCACCGGCCGCTGGCTGGCCCGACTGCGGCGGCTGGCGGGCGTTTCGCCGGCGTTTAGTAGGGTAGGGGGCTATGAGGTGCAGGCGGCGGGCTTCGGGGCGGCAGAGCTGCTGGGGCCGCTGGCGGCGGGCATGTCGGTGGCCGGCAGCCCGGCGCTGGGCACGGTGTTGGTGGGCGATTATCTGGTAATTAGTGATGAAATCAGCCTGCGGCGCTACCTGGGCGAAGTAGCCGCCGGGCAGGTGTGGAGCCGCTCGGCGGCCCAGGTGGCGCTGTTGCAGCAAACGCTGCCCCAGGCGCGCCTCACGGTGCTGGCCGACGTGCGCCAGGGCTGGAACGCGCTGCTCGGCTACCTGGCCGAAGACCGCCGCGCCGGCCTGCTGCGCAACGAGAGCCTGTTTCAGCGCTTCCCGCAGGTAGCTTGGCAGCTCCTACCCCCCGACTTGAGCGCCGAGGAGGGCAAGCCCGGCAGCCAGTATTTTGCCCAGCTGCTGCTGCGCCGCCCCGGCCAGGGCCCGGCCCTCGACTCGGTGGCGGCCAGCGGGGCGGGCACCCGCTTTCGCACGGCGCTGGCGGGCCGGCCCCTGCTGCTGCCGGCCCTGGCCAACGCGGTGGATGGCAGCGCCCCCGGCCCGGTGGTGCTGGCCGACTCGCTGGGCGTGCTGCGCCTGCTGCCCGCCGGGCCCGCCGCCCCGCCCTGGGCCGATAGCCTGCCCGGCCCCGTGGTGGGTCAGGGCCCGCGCCTGGTGCGGGGCCGCCTGCTGCTGGCTACGGCGCATAATATCCACTGGCTCAATCCGCTTGATGGCCAAGAAGCACCCGGCTTTCCCCTCAACCTGCCCGATTCGGTGACGGTGGCCTACGTGGCGGCCGGCACCTCGCCCCGCCTGGTGGTGGCCACGGCCAGCCAGGAGCTGCTGCTTTTCGACACCAATGGCCGCCGCTACCCCGGCTGGCCCCGCCACCTCGAGGCCCCGCTGGCCGGCCCGCCCGTGCTGCTGACCGTGGGCGGCCGCGACGTGGTAGTGGCCGCCCTGCGCAACGGCTACGTCTACGCCTTCGACCAGGCCGGCGAGCGCTACCCTGGCTTCCCGGTGAGCGCCGGCGCCCACCTCGACGGGCCCCTGCTGGCCACGGCCGGCCCCACGCTGGCCCGCAGCCTGCTGCGCCTCGTGAACCAGCACGGCGAATTGCTCAGCATCACGCTCAGCGGCGACGTCACGGCCCGCCGCCGGGTGGCCACCTGGAGCCGCACGGCCACCTTCCGGCTGGTGCCGGAGGCGGGGGGTAGGGCGGGCTCCTTCGTGGTGGTGCGGCAGGATGGCGGCCAGCTCGACGTGTTTAGCCCCGGCAGCGTGGCCCCGTTGCTGAGCCGCCAGCTTGTGACCTCGGGCGAGAAGCCCGTGCAGTGGTTCGACTTTGGGGTTACGCACCAGGTGCTGGCCCTCACCGAGCCGCTGCCGGGCCAGGTGTGGCTCTTCGACGGCCAGGGCCGGCCGCTGGGCGCCGGCGGCCCTACCCCCGCCCTGGCGGCCTGGCCCAGCACCGGCACCGGCGTGGCCCTGCGCTACGACGCCGCCCGCCAGCGCTATCAGCTGCTGCGCCTGGTGCGCCGCGAGCTGCGGCGGGATGAGGTGCGGGCCGAGTAAGCGCCGCTACCGGCTGGCGCGGTACGGCGGTATCTTGGGACCGTGCTTGGGTGTGTGACGAGGGGTAGTAGCGCGAACTTTCCAGTTCGTGCGCGAGCGCC
>CAZZWL010000189.1:0-8388 GCA_964657755.1 uncultured Rhodanobacter sp. | reverse complement strand
GATGGCCGCCCCCCATGCGACGATACTACCCCACAAAAACCTGCAAATGAATAACCTGGTGGCGGGCCCACCCACCGTGGCCGCCCGCCCCGCCTTGGCGGCGCTGGACATGAGCCGGGTGCCGGTCGGCACCAGGGCCAGCTCGTTTCGGGTGCCGCTGGCAACCATCGTGCGCGACCACCGCACCATTACCGGGCCGCCCATAGTGGCCCTGCCCGTGGCGCCGCCGCCCGCCGCCGGGCCGGTGCTGGAAACCACTACCTACCCCAACATGGAACTGCTGGCCTTCATCTGCCGCAAGCTGCCGCCGTGCCCCAACCCCGACCCCAACCTGAGCTGGAACTGAGCCGGCCCTACCCCCCTGTTTCTTCCCAAACAGCTTCGAAAACCCCTTTGCGATGACGCTTATCCAGGATAAAGTGCGGGCGCTGGCCAGCACGGGCTTTGACGTGGGCGCGGCCGTGACGGCCGAACTGCCCGAGCGCGACGGCGGCGCAATGCAGCAGTTTGCGGCCGCTACCCTTATTTCTCACCCGGCGCTGGGCACCTTCGAGGTGCACGGCCTCATCCGGGACCGCTACGAGCAGGAGGGCGGCGTGGCCCGCAGCAGCCTGGGCTACCCCCTCTCGGACGAGGAAGCCGACCCGGCCGTGCCGGGCGGGCGGCGCAGCCAGTTCCAGTTTGGGCAGCTTACGTGGTCCGGCGCGGTGGGCGTGACGCTGGTTTCGGCCAACGGCGGCAGCCCTACCCCCACCCCGGCGCCCGAACCTGGCCCCGAGCCCGAGCCCACGCCCGCCGCCGATGCCACGCCGCCTGCGCCGCTGCACCAACTCACGGACGTGACCGAGCGCGTGCTGCGCGAGCTGAGCCTGGTGCCGGGGGGTAGCAAACGCCCCGGCGCGGCCAACCGAGCCGGGGACGCCGCCCCTTTTTTGCAGGCCAAGATGGGCGAGCTGCCTGATGATGCCGACAAAACCACCTGGCAGAGCCTGCTGCTGGCCTGCGAGGCCAACGACGTGACCCTACTCGACACCTGGGACCCGCAGCCGCTGGCGGCCATTGCCTGCCTGGAAGCCAAGGAAACCGCCGACCCGCAGGTATTTACGCTGGCCGATGGCGCGTTTGACTTCGATGGCAGCGCCGAGGTGCTGCACGTGGTGCTGGAGCGCCCCGGCAACGTGTTTCCCAAGCTCGTGGCCGTGAGCTTCCCCAAAAGCCTGCTGGAAAGCGAGGAAACGCCGTTTCTGGTCTACTTCCACCCCACGCTGGGGCAGGCGGTGCCCTCGGGCTACTACACGGCCGCGCCCAACCTTAAGAGCCCCGAGGACCAGCAGTTTTACCCCTACGGCTGGGACTTTCTCTTCCACGGCTTCTGGAAGTACCTGAACTACAGCAGCCCCGATTTTACGACGGCTTACAATATCGGGCTCGACTACCAGGTGGCCCAGAGCGGTAAGGACGTGGCCGTAGTGCTGCCCATGTTCCATTCCAACGACGGCATCAACGTGGGCGACTTTCTTAAACCCGACCAAATCATGCTAATGCTGGCTGAAATCAAGTGGTTTTTCACCCAAAAAGTGGACCTGGCCGACGGCAAGCCCACGGCCGCCAACTTCCGGGTGGCGATGGGCGCCTTTAGCTCGGCCACCAGCCTGCTGGCCACGGTGCTGGGCAGCGTGAACTCGGTGTTTTGCCGCGATGCGCTGCGCGAAGTCTACTTCTTCGACGCGCCGCAGGGGGTAGGGAATACCTGCGTGGCCGCCGCCCTCAACTGGGCCAAAGACAACGCCGACAAGCACGTACGCTTCTACTCGCAGTGGACCTACGACAACTACAACCAAGTACTGGGGGGTAAGAAAGCCGTGCAGAGCGCCCGGCTCGTGGTGCATCCCACCAACCCCAACCACTCGGTGGCACTGGTGCCGCAAGCTTTTTGGGAGCCGCTGGTCAACGACGTGGCCCTCCAGGATATTAAAGCGCGGGGCTGGGCGGCCATTCACGCCTTGGTGCCCAGCACCCTGCTGGCCGACGCGCTGGCTAGAAGCGGCTTCTAGTCAGGGCGTCGGCGGGGGGTAGGGCAGGTCAGGCGGGTACTTTGCCGTTGGCTTTGGCGGTGGTTTTGACTGCGATGGGGGCGTGCTCGCCGCCGTGGCGGGCCACCAGCAGCGCCTGCACCTGGTCGATAACGGGCTGCTTGCTCACGTGCTCCTTGCCGGGGCAAACGTGGGTCGTGAGCGGGTCTTCGCGGTGCAGGCGCATGGTGGCCGGGTCGAGGCCCAGCACGGCGCTGAGGGTGGCCATCGCCGCTACGGCGTTGGCCTGCACCTTTTTACCCCGGCCCGCATCGAATTCCTCCTTGGAATAATCGCCCAGCATTTCGAGGCCGATAGCCACCTTATTCCACGACGGCGAGTGCACGCCCGACACATTGAGGGGCGTGAACACCCAAATCTGGTGGTCGTCCACGAACAGGTGCGGCCCGGCGCTCCAGTGCTGGTCGTCGCGGTAATACTGCTCCAGGTCCAGGATGTGCTGCTTGTTAAGCCCATTGGGGCGCTGGGCTAGCGTCGGAATGGCCGTGTTGTGCAGCACGATAAAGCTGGGCCGCCACGCCAGCCAGTGCAGCGAGTGGCAATAGGCATCAAACGATTCGGGCGTGAAGCTGGCGCCCACGATTCCCTTCCAGGCAATAGACATAAGAATCAGGTGATGAAAAGGTTGAGAAAGAAAAACCGGGGGCCTACCCCCCTACAGGGTGCCGGCAAACAGGCAGCGGTCGCGGGCGTCCGGGCTGTCCTTGACGTAGTACTTGTCGGCCCAGCTGGCATCCGATTTCAGGCCCAGGGGCTGGGTAATGGGGGCTTTAGCCACCGAGGCGCGGAAGTGATAGTGCTCGAACATGCGCATGAAATCGGTGGCGTAGATGTCGGCCACGGCCGTGTGGCCGCGCAGTACCAGGCTGTTCGAGTCGTTGGTCACGGTCGAGTTCTGCGAGAAATTGGCCGAGCCCGTCACCAGAATCGGGTCCGAGCTAAAGGGGTCAACCAGAATGATTTTGGAGTGGATGTGGATGCCCGCGTGGTGAAAGCCCTCGTGCTCGTCGAGCAGCCGGTTCTGGAAATCGTGCAGCGGCGAGCTGAGGGTAGTGGCCACCGCGATAGAGGTAGCCGGGTCATCCTGAATGATTTGCACCTGCTCGCCCTTGCCCAGCGACCCGGCCTTATCGAGCAGCATAAATTGCGCCGTGCCGGCCGGCCGCTTGGTGAGGGCCCCCAGCACGATGGGCGAGAGCGCGAACGGCGCCGACACGAACAGGCACCGCGCGCCCGCGCACAAGCTGGCGTAGAGGTGCAGCATGGTATCGCTGTTCTGGGGCGAAAAAATGGGCACCACTTGCTCGCCGTTGGGCAGCAGCAGCGAGATGGGCGTGAGGCCTTCGAGCGCGTGCTTGAGGTCGTGGGGGGTAAGGTCCTGGGCCAGCAGCTGGAAATACTGCTCGTAAGTGGCCGCCACTTTGGCCTCGTACACGGCGTGGCCCACGTTGAGCTGGCCGTAGAGGCCGCCGTCGGTCCAGTTGGTCGAGCCCGTCCATACAGCCACGGGCTGGAGCGTGCCGGCCGCGTCTTTTTTCAGCAGTATCACAAACTTGTTGTGCATGATGGCCGCCTGCGGGTTGGCGTGCCGGGGCCGCAGCGTGAGGCCGGGTACGCCGGCCAGGCCGGCATCGGCAATGGCCTGCTCGTTTTTGGCTTTGGTAGCGTCCTTGGCGGCTTCGCCGGCCGCCTTCTGGCGAGCGTGGTACACTACGTCCACGGCCGCGCCAGTCTGGGCCACGGCCTTGAGACCCGCCAGCAGAGAAGGCTTTTGAAACTCGTAGATGGCGGCGTGCAGGGCGTATTCGGGGCCAGCGGCCTGGGCCAGGTAGGCCAGCAGGCCTTCCTCCAGACCATTGGAAAGCCACTTACGGGCCCGCGCCGCCTCGTCCGAGTTGTCCGACACGTCCTTGACGGTGGGGAACTTGCTGTTGAACGCCTCACTAGCCGCCGCCGCCCGGTTGAAGAGCACCATCGTTTCGGGGTGGGTAGGGTCTTCGGTGGTCACCTCCACGCTCACGCCGTCGGCATCGCTGAGGTCCTTACCGTCGGGGTTCCACAGCAAGTTGTCGGGCGTGCCGTAGCGCGGCACCACCCGAAAGCGGTAGCGCTGCCCCGGATACAGGGCGTAGTCGCCCCACCGAAACTTCTGGAGTGGAGCCATATCGGTGGTGGCGAAGGCGCCCGCCGCCAGCGGCGGCGCGCTGGCGAAGCGCAGCATATTGGGCAGCCAGCGCGGAGGCTTCCCTACCCCCCCCGGCGCGCCGGAAGCCGGGCCCAGGTCGGTGCGCTGAATGGAGAAGCCCAGGCAGCCCGCCCGCTTGTTCTCCTGCAAGTCGATGCCAACGATGGCGCTGTGCGTGCCCGCGATAACGCGCAGGGTGAGCCCGTTTTTGGTGATGCTGCTTTTCATGGCGGCCGGGTGGCTAGGGGGTGGGGCGCCGGCGCGATGGGGGCACGATGCCCGGGCGAAGGCCTACCCCCACCCGGACTGCTGCACAGGATTCCTCCCCTCATCGGCCCCCGGCGCGGGAGCAGGATAAAAGTACTACCCCTTGTTTTTCAATAAAATACCTACCCCTAGGTAATTTTTCAGCTACTTCTCACCTCCCCTTTTTTGCTATGACTACCGACCAGCTTATTCAGCGGCGCATCGCCGAAATTACCCCGGCGGCCGAGTACTTCCCAGGCATAGTGCTGGTGCACAACCTGCGCACCTGGGGCGTCGAATATCTATCGCAGGTGGGGCTGCAAGCCTTGGGCACTACCCTCCCCGCGCTGCGCGCTCTGGGCAGCGGCTTCGGCGCGCGCTACCTCAACCCCTGCGACGCGGCCGAGTACGGGCCCAAGCTGGCGGCCCGGCTGGCCCGCGGCGGCGACCACGAGCAGGTATCGCTCTTTCAGCAAATGCGGGCCGATGCGCGCCAGGACTGGGCCTGGTACTTGAGCGCGGTGCGCGTGTTTATGCGCGACGAGGCGGGCCAGCCGCTGCTCGCGCTCACGGTGGCCTGCCCCCTGCACCCGCTCAGCCACCTCACGCCCCAAGTGGCGCGGCTGCTCGACGAGCACGTTTTTTTGCGGGCCAAGCAGCCGCTGTTCGCGCTGCTCACCCGGCGCGAGCGGCAGGTGCTGGCGCTGCTGGCGCTGGGCAAAAACTCGGCGGCCATTGCCGATGAGCTGTTTATCTCGGCCCACACCGTCATCACCCACCGGCGCAATATCAACGCCAAGCTGCACCCCGAAACCCAGCACGAGCTCGCCCGCTTCGCCTACGCCTTCGATTTAGTTTAAAAACCACTGGCCCTACCCCCCTTGCCCAGGCGGGCGGGGGGTAGGGCCAGGAACCGGGGAACGCAGGCGCCGCGCGCCCTACCCCCCCCTACTTCAGGTCAATCGCCGACTCGGTGTGCGGAGCGTCGGACTTCGTGTTTACGAAGTGCTTGTTGGGGTTGTCGTAGTTCGAGATAATCAGCTGCTTGCCTTTGAGCAGCGCTTCGGCGGGCTGGTCGAGGCGGCCGCCCGCGCCGTTCGTATCGCCGTTGCGGGCCAGGATGGTGTGGGCGTTGGTCTTCAAATCCACCACGTCAATGGAGTTGAGGCGGGCGCTGGTAATGTAAACCTTGTCCGTAGCCCGGTCGATAACGATGCCGTCGATGCACGGGATTTTGGGCGCGGCCACGGGCACTGTTTCCTGGCTGGCATAGCTGCCATCGGGCTTGAGTGTGACGCGGTACAGGCTGCCATCACCAAAAGAGCCGGTGTAGAGGCGGCCCTGGCTGTCGAAGTCGATACCATCGGCCCCGTTGTCGACGCCGGTTTCGTTCACGGTTGTCGTGAACATGGCCAGCACGTGCGGGTCCTTGGTTTTGGGTTTGAGGTGAATAGTGGTGCCGGGCTTCAGCTCGGCCAGGGTGAAGTGCATGATGGCGCTGCCCTTGTCGTTGTCGGGCAGGTCCCACTGGCTGTCGGTCACGTAGAGGTCGTTGCCCTTCCACACGGTGCCGTTGGCCAGGGCAAAGTTGTCCACGGCCGTTTCGATGGTGCCGGTGGGCTTGCCGTTTTTCAGTAGCGCCCGCATCAGGCGCGATTTGAAATCCTTGCTGTTTTCGTACTGATTTTCAGCGTAGTATAAGTTACCATCGGGCCCAATAGCCAGGTCCATCGGGGCGGCGTGCTTGGTGGTGGGCTCCACCGGCGGGTGGCTGATGAAGGGCTTGTAGCCGTTGGCCGTTAGCTCCACGATGCGGGCCGGAAAGCTATTGTCGGCCATGTTGGGGATGGATAGTAGCACCCGGCCATCGGGCATTAAAGCCAGGCCATCGGGCGTATTCATCGAGTCGGGGAAGGTGGTAATCAGCCGGGGCTTGGCGCCCTGGGTGGCGGTATCGGCCAGCTCAGCGGCCTGGTCGGTGGCCTTGGCAACCTCCTTTTTTTCTTCAGATTGCTGCGGGCCGCAGCCAGCCAGCAGACTGCCGCCGGCTAGCACGGCCAGCGATAATACGGTGATTTTCATTTGATTTGCAAGAAGATGTAGTGCCCGGTTTTACGACCGAATGGGAACTGTAGTTGTAAAATACCCGGTTTGCAGGAAGCTGCTTTTTCGCGGTATTTTTTTGGCGACTTCGTAGCTGCACCTTAGCCAAAACGGAGAGATTGACTGTCAACCACTAATCACCGCCGGGGCCGGCACCCGCTGCCGCTCGCGTAAAACCCGAGTCAATCGACTGCCTTCGCCACCCGCGTGGCGGGCGGCGTTGCAGCTAACCCGCCCCGCCGTCGCGCGTGGAGTGAGGCGGGGATACTTTACCTTTTATTTTTCGGAAATCAGCGGCAAAAACCGGCTTGGGGATGGGCTGCCGCCGCCCCACCGGCCGCCCTACCCCTACCTTTGCCCCCAACATTAACCCACCCTTGCTATGGCTGCCATTGCCCAAAACTCGGTCGTAACCCTGACCTACGACCTGTCCGTAACCGACGAAAACCAGCAGAAAGTATTAGTTGAGCAAGCCGAAGCCGATGAGCCGATGGTGTTTCTCTTTGGCCACAGCGGCCTACCCGAAGAGTTTGAGCACCAGCTCGATGGCAAGAACGCCGGCGACAGTTTCAGCTTTTCGCTCACGCCCGAGCAAGCCTACGGCGACTACGACGACCAGGCCGTGGTTGAAATTCCGAAGCAGGTATTCGAAATCGACGGCCAGCTTGACGACCAAATGCTGCAAGTGGGCAATTACCTGCCCATGGCCGACAACGACGGCAACCACATGCAGGCCAAAGTAGTCGAAATTGGTGATGAGCAGGTGACGATGGATTTCAACCACCCGCTGGCCGGCATGGTGATGCACTTCGAGGGCAAAGTGCAGGAGGTGCGGCCCGCCACCGCCGAGGAACTGGCCCACGGCCACGCGCACGGCGAAGGCGGCCACCAGCACTAGGCTGCTTTTTTCGCCGGCTTGAACACGCGGGCCGCACTTGCCACAGCAGGTGCGGCCCGCTTTGCGTGGGGCCCTACCCCTGCTGGCTGGCCTGTGCCTTGGCCGCCGGCTCATCACCGGTGTGCACCTCGGCGGGGGCGGTGCGCTCGATGACCGAGAACATCAGGCTGAATACGATGGCGCTGAGCAAGGTAGCCCACACGGCGGGCGAGGTGCCCAGGCCCATTGCCAGAGCCACGGCGGGGTTCAGCACCCCGTGGCTAACCAGCAGGCCCGCCAGCAGGGCGCCACCCACTGCAATGCCGCTACCAGCCTTCGCCACCTGCTTTTCAGTGGTGGCCGCTACCGTTATCATTAAAATTCCAAAGCCCACAAACTCGGCGGCGGCGGTGCCCGCCGCGTAGCTGTGGCCCAATTCGCCGACCAGCCCGGCGCCGGCCACAAGGCGCGCCAGCAGGGCGCCGGCCACCTGCGCCACCAAGTAAAGCACGCCGTGCGCCAGCGGAAAGCGGCGGCTCACCACCAGCCCCACCGTCACGGCTGGGTTCAGGTGCGAACCCGATAGGCTGCCGACCGCGTACACAAAAACGAGCAGCGTGAGGCCCACCGCGAACGGAGTGAGGGGGGCGGCCACGGTCAGGGCGGCCAGGGCCAGAAAAAATGTACCCAGCAGCTCGGCCAACGCCGATTTCAGGGCGGGCCCGCCCAGCGGGTTATCAGGAGTATCGCTCATGGGAAAAGGAGGGGCAGCGGGGTAAGCAGCCGCGATGTATGTGAGTGCACCTTGAACGGCAGCGCAGCTTAAGCCCCCCTTAGCGCGGACTTAAAATCTGGTTAAATCCTCTGGCCCTACCCCCCCCCAC
>CAZZWL010000188.1:0-8398 GCA_964657755.1 uncultured Rhodanobacter sp. | reverse complement strand
CTGCCCATAATACCGCCGCCACCGGCGCTGGCCGGCTGCGAGTTGGGCTGGCCGCCCAGGCCGCCCAGCACCGACATAATGGAGCCGAGGCCGCTATTACCCATTGAGCCCTGCTGCGGATACTGGCTGGGGTCGATGTTGCTTTGGTTGCCACCGCCACCGAGCAGGCCGCCCAGCATTCCGCCGCCCAACAGGCCACCCAGCATTCCGCCCAGCGAGCTACCGCCGCCGAGGCTGCCCATAGCGCCGCTCAGCAGGCCGCCCAGCGAGCCGCTCTGGCTCTGGGGCTGGCCGCCGCTGCTACCCCCACCCAGTACTTTGGAAATCACCATTGGGGCCACCACGCCCAGCAGGCCCGCCATCAGGGCCCCCTTTGGAATGCCCACGTTGCTGAGCTTATCGCCAATGCCATTCAGAAAGCTCTGCTTGCCAGGGTCCTGCGGGTCGTGGGGCACGCTGGCCGCCTGGTCAACCACGTTTTCTAGCGTTTGCTTTTGTTCGGGGTTCACACCCAGGTAGGCGGCCATCTTATCCACCATTTCCTGCTCGCCGGGCGAGTACGTGCCGTCGGCGCGGGCAAAGCTGATGAGGTCCGTAATGAGCGAGTAGCGCAGGTCGCTGCCCTTGAGCTGGTCGAGGCTACGTTGCACCGTGCTGTTATCGGCGCTGTCGGCGGCCGTCAGCACCTGGCGCGTGGCCTCGTCGGAGAGGCCCGCTTGCTGCGCCAGCCGCTGCAAAAACTCGGCTTCGGGCGCCGTGGCCTGGCGGTCGGCCGTGGCCAGGGCAGCAATGGCGCTGAGGTAAGCCGTTTTTTCGGGTTCTGAGTAGTTCTGAAGCAATTGCGTTTCCATGAAAAACAGAAAGGGTGTTCGGTGAAAAAAGAAGAAAGACGCCCCACTGCTCATCAGCTTGGGCTTGTTTCTGCTAACGGCAACGCGGCGGCGACGTTGCCCCGGCGGCCCCAACAGCCAGCCAGCCGCCCCTTACCTTAAAAATTTTATGACTGATTGCTAATTTTTTACCCCTTTCTGCCCGTTGCCCTACCCCTTTTTTTGGGGCCAAGCTTGGCTATTCCAAAAAGTCCTCCCATCTTTGTACTCCCAAACGGGAACAGCCACACGGGAGATTAGCTCAGCTGGTTCAGAGCATCTGCCTTACAAGCAGAGGGTCACTGGTTCGAACCCAGTATCTCCCACGTTGATTAACAGCCACTTAGATTTAGTTCTGGGTGGCTGTTTTGTTTTGGGTGCGCGCAGGTAGTTTTCAGCCTCTACTAGTGCGAAAGCGGCGCAGCTTTAGCAGCGCCGTGCCATCGGAGGGTTGTGCGGCCTGTGTGCCATTGCCTCTAGCGACGCATAGAGCGCTTAAACTAGTCCCTCAGACTCTCAAATCCGTATTTCTCAGTAGTCTGATTACGTAGTTTTTGCGTAGTTACCGCTGCGCACGGGGCGTACCACCAGAGATGAAGGAATTAGACACGGAAGAACAGCGCCGGCGGGCCGTTGCCTGGGCCATTGCCCTAACGGCGGATACGGCCCTGGCCCCGGACCACTACGAAGCTGACCTGCTGGAGCAGTATGCGCAGGGGGCGATGAGCCTGTCGCAGGTGCTGGAGCTGCTCGACCACCGTATCCAGCACTTACTCTACCGTAGCCAGGCCACGCACCCGCTGAGTTCGGCCGCACTGACCCAGCTGGTGGAGCAGGCCCAAGCCTACAATGCAGCCCATCAACTCACGGGCTTGCTCTGCTACAGCAGCAATGGGCATTTTGTACAGGTATTGGAAGGGCCCGCGTCAGCGGTGCACGCGCTCTACGTCAAGATTCAGCAGGATACCCGCCACGGCCGCATAGTCACGCTCAGCGACCAGGCGTCGCCCACGCGCTGGTTTGCGGAGTGGGCAATGGCCCTAGTGGAAACCAGCCCGCAGGACTTGTTCTGGGTAATTGGCTACCTGGAGGCGAAAGCCGGCAACCTGGCAAAGCCCCAGCTTCCAATTACCGACCCGCAGCTGGTGCAGTTGCTGCGCGAGTTTAGCAACAGGTGAGGCGCGCGCACAAAGCGCCAACCCTGGCCGGGCAGCACCCGCTTTCCTGGCGCGCCGGCTTTAGCTCCCCGGCAAGCGCCGCTGTAAGTGCAGCCGCCAGATAGTATCGGCTTTTGCCCTAGGTAGTGGTGAGCATGATGATGACCGTGGCGCGGTGCTGGGCGGCGGGCAGTTGGCGGTAAGCTTCGAGAAACGCGATGCCGCCCATGCCGGGCATGTTCACATCGAGTAGCATGGGGGTGGGCTCGCTGGAGTTAGGGGGGGTAGGTGATACTAGCCAGGGCCTGGGCACAGCCCCCGGCCGTGAGCAGATGGTCGGGGACGTTGAGCCGCTTGAGGAGCAGCTCATTATAAGAAATTATTGGTCGTATCATCATCGACCAGCAGCACGCCCGAAAGCTTTTTCATGGGAGCGGCGGGACACCAGGCCGGCTTACGCGGGTAGGGAGACGGTAAAAGTGGAGCCGACGCCGGGCTGGCTCTCAACGGCGATGGTGCCGCCGGCATTTTCCACCAGGCGCTTCACCATGAACAGGCCTACCCCCGAGCCCTCCACGTGCACGTGCAGGCGCCGAAACATGCCGAACAGCTCGCCCTGCTGGGCGGCGGTGAGGCCCAGGCCGTTGTCCTGCACGGCCAGCACCAGGCGGCCGGGTGTGTAATGGGCGCGCAGCTGCACGAGGGCTGGGCGGTCGTGGGCCCGGTACTTCACGGCGTTGCTGAGCAGGTTGTACACTACTGAGCGCAGCGTTTTGGGGGCCACGCGCACGGCTTGGCAGCCAGCCACGGCCACGGCCAGCGTGACGGCGGCAGTTTCCAGGAGTGGGGCTAGGTCGAGGCGCACATCGCTGATGAGGGCGGGTAGGTCCGTCGTTTCGGGGGCATCGGCCCGTTGCAGCTGGGAGATGTCAGTGAGGTGGCCGATGGTCTGCTGAAAGCGGGCCACCGAGCCCTCCATCAGCTCGAACAGGCGCGGCACCAAGTCGGCTTGCAGGGCCGCGGGGGGTAGCTGCTGGCGCAGGGCCAGCAGCAGGCCCTCGATGTTAGCAATCGGAGCCTTGAGGTCGTGCGAGGCCGTGTAGACGAAGGTATCGAGGTCGGCGTTGGTGCGTGTGAGGCGGGCGTTGGTGTCGTGGAGCTCCTCGTTGGCCGCCGCCAATTCTTCGTTGAGAGCCTGCACCTGCTGGCGGGCCAGTACCTGCTCGGTCACGTCGTACACGAAGGCGGCTACGCCCACGATGCGACCTTCTTCGCGGTAAGCCTGGTAGGCGAAGGTAACGTAGCGGGGGCTGCCGGGCTGGAGCTCCGCCAGGGCCATTTCAATAACTACCTGCGGCTCGCCCGTCGCAAATACTCGGTCGAGCAGGCGCACGAGCCCGGCCACTTTCAGGCGCGGGTACACTTCGCCCAGGCTGTGGCCTTGCAGCGGGCCGGTCCATTCTTCGGGGGGAAACAGCGCTTCAAACGCGGGGTTGAAGTAGTCGATGCGGTGGTCGGGCTCGCGCAGCAGCACGATGGCCGCCGGCGTCTGCTCGAATATCTGGTAGAGGTCCTGCCGCTGCTGGGCCTGGCGCTGCACAACGGCCAGCATGGCGGCTTGCAAGGTATCGGCCTGCTTGCGGGTACGCACCCGGTCGGTCACGTCCAGAATAAAGGCCAGAACCCCCTGCGTCTGCTGCTGGCTGTCTTTTAGGGGCTGGTAAATAAAATCCACGTAGCGCGGCTCGGCCTTTCCGGTAGCCTCGTCGTGGAGCATAACCACGGTTTCGGCGCCACTAAACGGCTGGCCGGTGGCGTACACCTGGTCAAGCAAATCGAGGAAGCCCTGCTCCGCCACCTCCGGAAACACCTCAGCCACGGTGTGACCCAGCACCGTGCGCCCGGCCGACAGGGCCTGGTAGGGCGCATTAAAGAAGGAAAACCGGTGCTTGGGGCCACTAAGCGTGGCCACGGCGGCCGGCACCTGGCCCAAAATCTGGCGCAGTAGGCTTTGCTGCTCGCGCAGCTGCTCGCGCTGGTCTTCGGCTTCGTGCAGGGCCGCCCGCACCTCGGCCGAGCGGACCGTGACGCGCCGCTCCAGTTCCTCGTTGAGTTGCTGGAGCTGCTGGCGGGCCACTACCTGCGCCGTCACTTCCGTTGCCGAGGCGATGATGCCCGCGATGTGGCCCTGGGTATCGCGCCGGGGCTGATACACAATATTGAAGTAGCCCGGCACCAGCTCGCCGGTCCCGAGGCGGTCAATCTGCACCAGCTGCTCGCGCAGGTGGTAGGGCTGCCCGGTGCGGTACACGTCGGCAAAAATGGCCTCGAAGCCCTGGCCGGCCAGGTCGGGTAAGGCGTCAAAATGGTCGCGGCCGACCACCTGGTCCAGCGGCCGGCCCCAGAGAAAGGCCATCTCCGCATTGGCAAACGTGACGTGGTGGGCCGGCCCGTCCAGAATGGCAATGGCTATCGGGGCTTGCGCGAAGGTGTGGCGCAGGGTGGCCTGCTGGGCTTCGGCTTCGGCGCGGGCGGCTTGCTCGCGGGCCTGGCTCTCCCGCAGGGCCATCTCCACTAGCGTGCGGGGCTGGTCGCCGCCATCCGTAAAGCTCACCAGCAGGCCCGCTTCCAGCCGGGTGGCGTGGGCGCGAAGGCAGAGGTCGTAGCCATCGGCCTGGTAAAACTGGTCGAGCTGGGCCGGCGTGCCGGCCAGGTACGTGTCGCGGTGGAAGGCAAACGCGCCACTTTCCTGGCTGCCGGGCCACCGCTGCACATAACTAACGGCGGGCTGAGCGGGCAGGTTCAGCAGGCGCTGGGCGGCGGCGTTGAGGTAGGCGAACTGAAAATCAATGACCGCGCCCGCCGCGTCAACTACCGGGGTGTAGTACACGATGCCGTTGGGCAGCAGGGCCAGCAAGATGGGAAGCGTGGCACCGGGCAGGCCCGGAAGCATAGCTGGGCTCATAAGCAAGAAAATGGAAGCGGGGGAATTTACTTCGAAGATACCAACGCAGGCAAAAAGGACGCTACCGCAGCCGGTTGATAAATAGTCAGCCCATTGGTCGCCAAATACCTGTTTATTGTTGAAATAGAGCGACTTGCTCAGCGCGGGCAGCCACCCGTTGGCAAGAAACGTTCTGGTAGCGGCGGCTGGTTAGGCGCCCGCTAGCGGTACACCGCTTTCCAGGGCACGCAGGCGAGCGGACGCCCTTGTAGCGAGCGTAGCGGCCACTGACGGATGTGCCTTAAAAAAAGTCTGGTGGGCGTTGCCTACGCCTGCAGTAGAAAAGCCACTTGCTAACCAAGGATTATTGACATAGCTCCCCCATTGGCCCGGCCGGCGCGGGCCGCTCGGGCACCGTGCCGTCGGGGCGGGCCCAGGGCTCCGGCGGGGCCAGGGGCAACGCGAGCAGTTGAGCCACGGTCTGGCGGGCCGGGTCGGGGTAGGCGGGCACGCCGATGGTGAGTGCTTGCTGCGGCACGTTCAGGCGCAAGGTGCGGTGCAGGCGGTCCCAGAGGGTGAGCACGACGCCAAAGTTGCTCTGCGACTCGCGGTGCACCACCGAGTGGTGGATGCCGTGGGCGCGCGGCGTCACGATTAGCCGCACCAGCCGGCGCTCTAGGGCCAGCGGCAGCCGCCAATTGCTGTGGTGGAAAGCCGTGCCGGCCTCAAACACCGCCTCGTAGGCCAGCACCGTGGCCGGCCGGATGCCCAGCAGCGCCGGCAGCCCCGCCCGGTACGGGATGCTGGCCAGCATCTCGCCAAAATGGAAGCGCCAGGCCGTGGTAAGGTCCATGTCGAGGTCGTTGTGGTGCACCCGGTGCAGCCGCCACAGCAGCGGCGCGTGCAGCAGCCGGTGCCAGCTGTAGCCCAGGTAGTCCAGCACCAGCACTTCCAGGCCGAGGCGCAGGGCCCCCGGCAGGCGGGCCAATTGCCGGGCTGGGTAGCGCGGGGCCGCCAGCTGCGCCAGGCCCACCATCGCGGGCAGCAGCGTGAGGCGGGCGGCGGGCAGCGAGGGGCCGGCCAGCAGGGCGTTGCGCCGCCAGCGCTCCAGGCGGGGGCGGGTGCGCCGCCGCAGCGGGTGGCGGGTTTCGAGCAGCAGCAGCCCCAGGCCCACGAGGGCCAGGGCCGGCGCGGCCCACTGGTCGAAGCGCTTGAGAAAAGGATGCGAAGCCGGAAAAAGCGGCATGGGGGCTACGTAAGTAGTTTTAAAACAATGTAGTAATCGGCATACGGGCAGCCTGGCTGCGCAACGCGCCCCAGGCCCCGGCGTATCTACTGGCTCCGGGCGGGCCGCGGTTGTTGCCGGGGCTAGCGCGTATACGTATGTTTTTTCCCTTGACGCCGACCGGTAGTACGGCAAACCCCGACCACCCAGCAGCTACCGAGCTGACGGTCAGCATTATCATCCCGACTTATAACGAAGCCGAAGCTATTACTGCCTTGCTGAGCTACCTGCGCTCGGCGCTGACCGGCGCGCCGGCCCTGGAAATCCTGGTTGTGGATGGGGGTAGTACCGACGCCACCGAGCGGCTGGCCCGGCAGGCCGGGGCTACCGTGCTCGCCAGCCCGCGCAAGGGCCGCGCCGCGCAGCTCAACCACGGCGCGCAGCAGGCGCGGGGCGAGGTGCTGTATTTTTTACACGCCGACTCCTACCCGCCGCCCGGCTTCTTGGCCGACGTGCGGCGGGCCGTGGGGCAGGGCTACGGGGCGGGCTGCTACCGGCTGGCCTTCGACCACCCGCACTGGTTTTTGCGCTTCAGCGCCTGGTGCACCCGGCTGCCCCTCACGGCCGTGCGCTTCGGCGACCAAAGCCTATTTGTGCGCCGCGACTTATTCGCCCGCCTCGGGGGCTACCGCGAAGCCCTGCTGGTGATGGAAGACCAGGAAATCGTGGGCCGCCTGCGGGCGCGGGCCCCGTTTCGGCGGCTGCCCCGCGCCATGACTACCTCGGCGCGCAAGTACCTGGTGAATGGCGTTTTTCGGCTGCAAGGTATTTTCACCCTACTCGTGGTGCTCTATTACCTGGGGGTGCCGCAGCGCCGCCTGGTGCAGCTCTACCGGCGGCTCATTCGGCAGGGCAAGCTGTAGCGGGCGGGCAGGGTTGAGGGGGTTAGACGTAGCTTGCCGCTCCCATCACCACGTAAAACGCGCCCGTATGCAACCCGCCACTGTCCCTACCCCCCACCTGTTGGTCTTTGCCCGCGAGCCGGTGCTGGGGCGCGTCAAAACCCGCCTGGCGGCGGGCATCGGGCCAGAAGCGGCGCTGGCCGTGTACCGCGAGCTACTGGCCCTAACGGCGGCGGCCGTGGCGGCGGCCCAGGTGCCCGCCACGGTCTGGCTGGCGGAGGCCCCCGCCGGGGGCGACCCGGCCCTACCCCGGCCCGAGTGGCCCGGCCTGCCCTGGCGCGTGCAGCCGGCCGCGGACTCGCTGGGCGCGCGCATGGCGCAGGCCTTCGGCGAGGCGTTTGCGGCGGGCGCGGGCCGGGTGGTGGTCATCGGCACCGACTGCCCCGGCCTGAGCGCGGACCTGCTGCGGCAGGCCTTCGACCAGCTGCTGCGCCACGAGCTGGTGGTGGGGCCAGCCGACGACGGCGGGTATTACCTGCTGGGCATGAATAAGCTGGAGGCTGAGCTGTTCGATAACAAAGCCTGGAGCACCGCCACCGTGCTGCCCGACACCCTGGCCGACGCCGCCCGCCTGGGTCTGCGCGTGGCCCAGCTACCGACCCTGCACGACGTGGACTCGGCCCAGGACCTGGCCGTTTGGCAGTTAGCAATGAGTAGTGAGCAGTGAGCAGTTATCAAGGTGAATGAAACTGCTCACTGCTCATTGCAAACTCCCAAGCGGCCCATAGGAGCACTACCCCATATTCGAGGGTCAGCAGCAGGCCGCTTTCGGTGTAGGCCGACGTGCGGTAAGCCGAGTAGGAGAGCACCGCCAGGCCCGCCCACACCCGGGCGTAGCGCAGCGGCGAAAAGCAGCTTAGCGCCACCAGCGGCACCAGGTACCAGGGGTGCACGATGGTGGCCAGCGCAAAGTAGCCGCTGAGCGTGAGCAGCAACAGCGGCGGCACCGCCGCCAGCCGGGGCCGCCCCGCCCCCCGCGCCAACCGGAAAGCCAGGTAGATGGCCCCCGCGCCCAACAACGGCCCCAAGCCGCCCACCAGGTCATGGCCCGTGAGCCACTTACCCAGCGCCAACAGTACGTAGAACACGCTGGCATTGAACTCGAAACTCTGGAAATACAAGTCCAGGCTAAGGCCAATGTGCAGCACCAGGCTCCACGAGAGGAAGGGCAGAAACAGTAGCCCCAGGCTACCCGCCAGCACCCCCAAAAACCAGCGAAAGCGCCGCCGGCCCAGCTGCCG
>CAZZWL010000187.1:0-8502 GCA_964657755.1 uncultured Rhodanobacter sp. | reverse complement strand
GGCCGGCCGGGCTCTTCGCTGGCAAGGTATTCTCGCTAGCTACTTATGCCTAGTTTCTCCCGCATTTCCGCTTCAAATTCGGGCGGCAGCATAAAGTCGATGAATGGGGGGTAGGCGTGCACCGTTTCGCGGCTGAGGGCGGTAACGAAAACGCTGTGCCCCTCGGCATCGAGGTGCACGGCGGCCAGCGGGAGCAAGATGCGCTGCTCGGTGTGGGGCAGCGGGGCGGGCACGCCGGGCAGGCCGGCCGCCAGCAGCACATCAAGGTACAGAATGCGTTGCGACACCGGGTCGGCCAGCAGCTCGTACACGGTGCCCAGGGCCTGGCCATCGCTGCCACGCACTGTCCAACCGCGCGGGTCGGGGTCGCTGGCTACCAACTCGAAGGAAGGAAGGTCGCGCAGGCGGCGCAAAACGGGACTACTCATGGGGGTAGGCATTACAAAACGTCCTTGGCAGGATAGCTCATGGTATTGAGCAGGGTAGTGAGTTGGGCGAGGTACGCGCGGTTTTGGGTCTGCTCGGCGGGCGTGGCATCGCGGCCTGAGAGCTGGCTGGCCTGCAAGGTGAGCGCGTTGGCTTCCGTTTGCAGGTTGGGGTAGCTTTTTTGCTGCACGGCCAGCAGCAAGTTGGCCGCGGCTACCAGGCCAGGGCGTAGGCCGGCCCGTGGGTCACCGTCGGCGAGGCGAGCGGTGGCGCTGGTGTAATTATCGCGCTGTTCCTTGATGGTGGCATCGTCGCGCAGGTCGGCGCGGTCGGTCAGCTGCATCAGCTTGGGGCTAAGCGCCAAGAGCGCCGTACCGGCTTCGCTGGTGGGGCTAGCGGCTACCGAGTCGGGGGCCGGCGGGGGGGTAGTACTGGCGCCAGCGCTGGCACTATCCCGAGCCAGGCTATCGGCGGGAACGAGAGGCAGCCCCGTTTCCGCTTGGTGCGGCGCCGGCTTATCGGCTGGGTCGAGGCGCAGGTAGAAGTAAGCGCTGGCAGCTAGCAGCAGCGCGGCCAGCGCAACGAGCAGCCAGGGACTGGGAGCTGACTTTTTGGGTTGAATGCGTAATTCGGCCATAAGCGAAAGCAAGCGGGTAGGTAGCCTCTAGTACGCGGCCGGGCCGCAGGCAGTTAGGGGTAAGAGCCCACAAAGTACAGCCTCGCGCCTATGTTTACGCTAAGTATTCACACTTGCCTCCGGTCATATGGCCTATACCCGCTTATTGGCCCAACTAACGGCCGACGGCCTGCTACCCCCCGCCCAGGCCGCCGCCATTGCCGACGACGAGCGCACCCGGCCCTTCTCGCTGCACTACGAGCTGCGGGCGCTGCTGTACCTGGGCAGCGTGCTGCTGGTGGGCGGGCTGGGCGTGCTCATCTATGAAAACCGCGATAGCCTGGGCCAGGAGGCCATTACGGCCCTCATCGCCCTGCTGATGGGGGGTAGCTTTGCCTACGCGGCGCGGCACCGGCCAGCCTTTAGCTGGGGCGAGGCCCCGCGCACGCGCATCGCGGCCGATTACCTGCTGCTGCTCGGCTGCCTGCTGTTTTTGGTGCTCGAAGGCTACGTGCAGTACGCCTATGGCGTGTTTGGCACCCGCTACGGGCTGGCGACGCTGCTGCCGGCCGGGCTGTTTTTCGGGCTGGCCTACCGCTACGACCACCGGGGCGTGCTGAGCATGGCCATTACGGCGCTGGCCGCCTGGGTGGGGATAAGCGTGGCGCCGCTGGCGATATTGCAGGACCCCCACTACTTGCAGGCGGTCCTTACCAGGCCGGCACTGGCGCTGGGGCTGGCCCTGGTAGCCGCCGGGCTGGCCTCAGAGCGCTGGCAGCGCAAGGCGCACTTTGCCTATACCTACCTGCTGCTGGGCAGCAACCTGGCGCTGCTGGCGGCCAGTAGCCTGTTTTTTGAGCGCGAGGGCCTGGCGGCGGCCGGCTGCTGGCTGCTGGTGCTGGGCATTTGCGCGGGGCTGGTCTGGTATGCCCGGCGCACGCAGTCGTATTTATTTCTGCTGCTGGCCGTGGGCTACGGCTACGTGATAGGTACGGTAGGGCTATATCGGCTGGCGGAAGGGCTGGGCCTGGCGGAGGCGCTGTTCAGCGTTGGCACCCTGTATTTTCCGCTGACGCTGGGCGCGCTGGTAGTATTCTTCATCAAGATTAAAAAAATCTTGCGCCTCAAATGAGCTGGCACGCCTACCCCCTCGCCTGGTCCCAGCACGACGCCCTGCGCCAGGCCGCCCGGCGCTGGCAGCGCCGCGGCCTGCTCACGGCGGCCCAGCAAGCCGCCATTGAGGCCGCCTACCCGGTGGGCTACGAGCGCCCGGTGTTGCTTTTGCGCATCGGTCTATTCGGAGCCGCGCTCTTCGGAATCGGCAGCCTGCTGGGCATGCTAGGCTTGCTAACGGGGCTGGCGGCCAGTCCGCTGCTGTACAGCATAGTGGCGCTGGCCGGGTGCCTGGCGGGCCTGGAGTCAGTCATCAAAAATGCCCGCCACTACCGCTCGGGCCTCGACAACGCGCTGCTCTACTGCGCGCTGCTGGCCTGGGGGTTTTTGGTGGCGTATGCGCTGCGCGACGTGCTGTCCGGTTCGCTCGCCAGCCCCGTGCTCTGGCTGTGGCTGCTACCCGTGCTGCTGGCGCTGCTGGCCGCCCTGCTGCGCTACGCCGACCCGGTGGTGGCGGCGGCGGCCTTCGTAGTGGCCTTGTCATTATTGGCTAATAGTTTGTTGCAAAGCAGCGCCGGCCGCTTGCTTCTACCCTTCGCCGTGATGGCGGCCAGCGGTGCGCTGCTGCTGGCGCTGCGGCGGCTGCCGGCGCGGACCGATTATTATTACTACCGCTCGGCTGGGCTGGTGCTGCGCACGCTGGGCCTGGCGGCGCTTTACCTGGCCGGCAACTACCTGGTGGTGCGCGAGGGCAACGCCGAGCTGCTGGGTGGGGGTAGCCCTTCGGCCGAGATTCCACTGGCTTTCCTGTTTTGGGCTTTCACGGCCGGTATTCCTTTGCTCTATATAATCCTGGGCCTGCGCCGCCACGACCGGCTGCTGCTGAGCATGGGCCTGCTGGCGCTGGCGTTTTCGCTCTTCACGCTGCGCACGTACCACTCGGTGCTGCCGCCGGCGGTGGCGTCGGCCATCGGCGGGGCGCTGCTGCTGGCGGTAGCCCTGGCCGCGCTGCGCTACCTGCGCACGCCGCGCCACGGCCTCACCACCGCGGCCGATGAAGACGCGGAGCCCCACTTCAAGCTCGAAACCCTCATCACCACCCAAACTGCCCACGCGCCCGCCGCGCCCGAAGTCGGTTTCCAGTTTGGTGGCGGCCACTCGGGCGGCGGTGGGGCCGAGGGGCAGTTCTAGCGGCGGCGAATTCAGTCCGACCTTTACGCCGCTGCCGAAACCTTCCGCCCCGTTTGTGCGGTTAACCAGTTTATGTCCGACAATTCCGCTCTGCAAGTGGCCGCCCCGGCCCACGACGAAATCGACCTCCTCGACCCGCGCCAGTTTATTGTTATCAAAAACGCCCGCGTTCACAACCTCAAAAACCTGAGCGTGGCGCTGCCGCGTAACAAGTTTATCGTCGTCACGGGCCTCTCGGGCTCGGGCAAGTCGAGCTTAGCTTTCGATACCTTGTACGCTGAGGGCCAGCGTATGTACGTAGAGAGCCTGAGTAGCTACGCCCGGCAGTTTTTGGGCCGCATGGACAAGCCCGACGTGGATTACATCCGGGGTATTTCGCCGGCCATCGCCATCGAGCAGAAGGTCAGCATCAAGAATAACCGCTCGACCGTCGGCACGAGCACCGAGATTTACGACTACCTCAAGCTGCTGTTTGCGCGAGTGGGCCGCACGTTTTCGCCCGTCAGCGGCGAGCAGGTGCGCAAGGACACCGTGGCCGATGTGGTCGATTATTTATTCTCCCTACCCCCCGACACGCGGGTGACGATACTGGCCCCGCTGCTGCGCACCGAGCCCGACCGGCCCATGAGCAAGGAACTGGACCTCTTGCTGCAAAAAGGCTACGGCCGCGTGGTGCTGGCCAGCGGCGAGAATGCGTTTATCGAGGACCTCGTGGGCGAAGGCAAGCCCGAAGTGACGGGCGACGTATTCATCCTCATCGACCGCGCCGCCGTGCAGCCGGATGACGAAGACCTGCAATTCCGCCTCTCCGACTCGGTGCAAACGG
This sequence comes from uncultured Rhodanobacter sp., assembly GCA_964657755.1. Lineage (GTDB taxonomy): Bacteria > Bacteroidota > Bacteroidia > Cytophagales > Hymenobacteraceae > Hymenobacter. The sequence continues at coordinate 4,330 of CAZZWL010000187.1, read as the reverse complement.
CCTTTTTTGAAGGCCACGGCACCTGCATCGTGAAGCTCGACGACGAGACGAGCATGTTCTCCGACAAGTTTGAGCTGGACGGCGAAGTATTCGAAGAACCGAGCGTTAACTTCTTCTCCTTCAATAACTCTTACGGCGCCTGCCACACCTGCGAGGGCTTTGGCTCGGTGCTGGGCATTGACGAGGACCTGGTTATTCCCGACAAAAGCATGACGGTGTACGAGGGAGCCATTGCGCCCTGGCGCACCGAGAAGCAGGGCGAATGGCTGAAGCCCTTGCTTAAGAACGGTATTCGGTTTGACTTCCCCATTCACCGACCCTACAACGACCTGAGTGCCGCCGAACAGCGCTTATTATGGACTGGTAATAAGTACTTTGAGGGGCTTGACGCGTACTTCAAATGGGTGAGCGAGCAGACCCACAAGATTCAGTACCGGGTGCTGCAAAGCCGCTACCGGGGCCGCACCGTGTGCCCCGACTGCCGCGGCACGCGCCTGCGCAAAGACGCGCAGTACGTGAAAATCGACGGCCGCAGCATTACTGATTTGGTGCTCCTACCCATCTCCGAGGCGCTGAAGTTCTTCCAGACCCTGGCCCTGAGCGAGCACGACATGGCCGTGGCCGACCGCCTGCTGGCCGAGATTACCAACCGCCTGGGCTACCTGGATAGGGTAGGGCTGGGCTACTTGACGCTCAACCGCTTGAGCAACACGCTGAGCGGCGGCGAAAGCCAGCGCATCTCGCTGGCCACGTCGCTAGGCTCGGCGCTGGTGGGCTCGATGTACGTGCTCGACGAGCCTAGCATCGGCCTGCACCCCAAGGATGCCGAGCAGCTCATCGGCGTGCTGCGCTCGCTGCAAGAGATGGGCAACACCGTGGTGGTGGTGGAGCACGAGGAAAAGATGATGGCGGCCGCCGACCAGATTATCGACATCGGCCCCGAGGCGGGCAGCGGCGGCGGCCACCTCATGTTTCAGGGTACCTTCCCGGAACTGATGCGGGACACCGAAACCTACACCGGCAAGTACCTGAGTGGCCAGCTCGAAGTGGCCGTGCCCACTACCCGCCGCCCCTGGCGCAACGCGCTGGAGCTGACCGGCGCCCGTGAAAACAACCTCAAGAATGTGACCGTCAAGATTCCGCTGGGCGTGATGACGGTGGTCACGGGTGTGTCGGGCTCAGGCAAATCGACGCTCATCCGGCGCATTTTGGCCCCGGCCTTGATGAAGATGCTGGGCGGCGGCGCGGGCGAAACCACTGGCAAGTTTGACCGCCTGCTGGGCGTGAACGGCCAGGTAACGCACGTCGAGTTCGTGGACCAGAACCCCATCGGCAAGTCGTCGCGCTCGAACCCGGTGACCTACGTGAAGGCCTACGACACCATCCGGACGCTGTTTTCGGAGCAGCCGCTGGCCAAGGCGCGCGGCTACAAGCCATCGCACTTCTCGTTCAACGTGGAGGGCGGGCGCTGCGAAGTGTGCCAGGGCGAGGGCCAAGTCAAAATCGAGATGCAGTTCATGGCCGACATCTACCTGACCTGCGAAAGCTGCGGCGGCCACAAGTTCAAGCAGGATATTCTAGAAGTCAAATTCCAGGATAAGAACATCTACGAGGTGCTCGACCTGACGGTGGAAGATGCCGTGGAGTTCTTCAAAGGCCAGCCCAAAGTGGCCGAGCGCCTGCGCCCACTGCTGGATGTGGGCCTGGGCTACATCCGCCTCGGCCAGTCGGCCAACACGCTCAGCGGCGGTGAGGCCCAGCGCGTGAAGCTGGCCAGCTTCCTCACCAAAGGCGCTACGCTGCAGCAGGATAAGATACTGTTCATCTTCGACGAGCCGAGCACGGGCCTACACTTTCACGACATCGCCAAGCTGCTCTCGGCGCTGAATGCGCTGGTGGAGCAAGGCAATTCGGTGCTCATCATTGAGCACAACGTGGACATCATCAAGTGCGCCGATTGGCTCATCGACCTCGGCCCCGAAGGCGGCATCAACGGTGGGCACCTGCTCTTCGAGGGCACGCCCGAGCAGCTGGTGAAGCTCAAGGACAGCAATCACACGGCCCGGTTTCTGGCCGATAAGGTGTAACTTGAGAAGCTAACTGACAAACCTTTGCTATGGTGACGGAGATTCAAAAGCAGGAATTAATTGCAGCCATTAGGCAGATGCAAGATGAAGCTCTTTGGCAGCAGATAAAGAATTTGCTGACTACGGTTATCGCAAGTCACGATACTGCCAAGCCACGTGCTCCTTTGGGCTTTGCCCGAGGGACGGGTATTTGGATGGCCGATGATTTTGATGAGCCACTGGAGGATTTTGCTGAGTATATGTAATGGCTGATTATCTGCTTGATACACATACGCTGTTGTGGTATGCGGGAGCCGACCCACGGCTGCCGCCCACTATTGGCCAACTCATTGCTGACTCAACTATTCGCATGGTTATTAGTCGGGCCTCGCTCTGGGAAATAACAATTAAGGAAGGCCTCGGCAAACTGATTCTGTCGCAGCCATACGCACAGTGGATGCAAACTTTGCGAACCTACGATTTTCATTTTCTGGAAATCTCCGATGCGCACCTGCTGACGCTCAGCCAGCTGCCGGCCGTGAAGGACCACCGCGACCCTTTCGACCGCCTGCTTATTGCGCAGGCCCTCAGCGACGACCTGACGCTCATTAGCCGCGACGGCAAGTTTGCCGCCTACCCCGGCCTGCAGCTGCGCTGGGAATAACAACTTGAAAATGAAGCCTAAATACCTCGCCCTCGGCGCTATTGTCCTGCTGCTGGGCTGGTTTGTATTCGACTCGCTGAGCCAGCCGGGCGTGGGTGACCTGAAGGGTAATTTTCAGGAAGTGGCTACTTACCGCAATGAGAATAATACCGGCCCCATCGTGCGCGTGCTGGCCGTGACGGTGGCCGACACGCTGTGGCAACAGATGAAACAATACGGCGACCTGACGCCCTACACCAAGTACGGCAACACGAAGGTGTACTTCTTCCGGCAGGGGCAGCCGGTGCCGAAAGCGGTGCAGCCGGGAGAGGTAAATTTTGATGCCCAATTCAACCAGGGTTGCTTGGCAAAATACGAGAAGGAAGTGATGGGCAACGTGACGTTTCAGCGCTACCCGTTGCGCTAGGCGGCAGTGACCAGCGTGGGCTTGCGCTTAGACGTTTTATTACGGCGGCCCCACCACAGCAGCGTACCCGTAACGGGTAAGCTGGCCGACACAAGGCTTATCAGAAAGGCCACGATTTTGCCGCCCAGGCCCAGCAGCTGGCCGGTGTGCAGGTCGTAGTTGAGGTCGCCGAGCTTCTTGCCGTTGCTCTTGCCATTGTGGGGTAGGGCGCGCAGCAGCTGGCCCGAAACCGGGTGGAAGTAGTACTCGTCGCGGTAATAGTAGTGCAGCGCCTTTTGGTAGGTGAGGCAGTATACGGGCTGCTGGCGGCCGGTCACCGGCCCAATAACTACCATGTCGGCGCTGGGCGACTGCTGGCGTACCTGCGCATAGGCCACATCGGCCAGCGACTGGGCCGGGGCCACGGCCGCAGCCAGTGTATCAACGGCAGGCGGGGCTTCTTCGAGCGGGTAGTGCTGGCCGACGTTGGCCACGAGGCTGGCCGCTTGCAGCCACGAGCCAAAACTCATGAACAGCCCGGTGAGGGCGATGATGAACGCGCCGGCCGCGATGTAAAAGCCCAGTACCTGGTGCAGGTCATAATTGAGCCGCCGCCACTTAGCGCCCCATTTTATGGTGAGGCGCTGCTTGCGGTCCTGCCTGCGCTTGGGCCACCACAGCACTAGGCCGGTGCCCAACATCACTAGGAAAATGGCGATGGCCACGCCCACCACCCACTCGCCCACGGCGGGTGGCAGCAGCAGGTACATGTGCAGCGCCTGCACGATGGTAAAGAAGTCGGTACCCAAGTCTTGCTCGTGCAATACCCGGCCGGTGAGCGGGTTGAGCGAAGCCATATAACTGCCGCCGGCCTTGTCGGTGAAGTACACGGTGGCCGAGCGGCCGGGGCCGTAGTAGGTTGTGTAGGAGGGGGTAGCACCCGCGTGGCCTGCTACCACCGCCGTCAGCAGCCGTGAGGGGGGTAGGGGCACCGCGTGGGCCGGCGCGGCTACCAGCCGCCACGGCTGGGTGGCATCCCGAATTTCATCCTGAAAGGTGAAAATCGCCCCCGTCAGACTTACTATAAAGACTATCAGCCCCGAGCCGAGGCCCAGCCACAGGTGCAGGGTGCCGATAGCTTTTTTGAAAGTCATGTGAAGGAGGGAAATTAATTAATCCAGGGCTTACGCAAAAGCGTCTGTCATTGCGAGCGAA
>CAZZWL010000186.1:0-8516 GCA_964657755.1 uncultured Rhodanobacter sp. | reverse complement strand
CTGGCCGACAAAGGCAATGGCAACTACGCCTACCTCGACAACCTCGACGAGGCCCGCCGCATGCTGGTGGCGCAGTTTGGCGGCATGCTCTTCACGGTGGCCAAGGATGTGAAGCTGCAAGTCGACTTCAACCCCGCCCGCGTGGCCAGCTACCGCCTCATCGGCTACGAAAACAGCCTGCTAGCCAACGACGACCGCAAAGACGCCGGCGAGCTGGGCGCGGGCCACACCGTCATGGCCCTCTACGAAATCGTGCCCATCGGCGCGGCTAACCCGTTGGTTGATAAGCTAAAGTATCAGGCTGACACGGCCGGCCCTACCCCCCTCCCCGGCGCCGACGTGCTCACCGTGAAGCTGCGCTACCAGGCGCCGCAGGGTGGCCCTAGCCGGCTGCTGGCCCAGCCGCTGGCCGGGGCCGCCGCGCCCATCGCCCAGGCTTCGGCCGACCAGCAGTTTGCCGCCGGCGTGGCCGAGTTTGGCTTGCTGCTGCGCCAAAGCGAGCAGCGCGGCACCGCCACCTACGCCAGCGCCGCCCAACTGGCCCAGGCCGGCCGCGGCCCCGACCCCGAGGGCTACCGCGCCGAATTAGTGCGCCTGGCGCAGCTAGCCGAAGGCATAGCGCCCGCCCGCGAAGACGTGAGCGTGCGCTAGCGCTTGCCAACCTAGCCACCCGCAACACCGCAGGAAACCCACTGGGCCCGCCGGCCCGCGCCGTGGCAGCGAGCGGGCCTATTTTTTCGCAAAGCCTTGCCCCGTTAGCGTCAGTTGGCTCAAGGCCAGGCCCCACTGCTTGCTAAAAAGGGCGGCGATGCCCTGCTGATAAGCTGGCAGCGCATTTTCCCTGATGGCCGACTGCCAGCCGCCCTGCACAACGACGCATTGGAGCTTCATCTCCTCGCCCAGCTGGGCGGCCGCGCCGGGGGCCGTCAGCCGGGCGTCGGTAGCTAGGCGCGAAGCAAATTGCGCCCGCACGCCCTGCACCATGACCGGGGTTACGGCGTTGCCATCCTGCACGTTATTGACTATCATCCAGCCCAGCACCAGGTACGCTGTCATAGCATCCACGGCGTCGTTTTGGCGCAGCCCGTTGCCTTTCACGAGGCCTTGGTAGATGGTGTTGTAGTCGTACTTGCCGGGCCCGAAGTTGGTGGCCACGGCCTGCGCGGCAGCGGGGTTCTTGGTCTTGAGCCGGTCGATGTAGCCCTGCACGGTCTTTTGCTTGAGTGCGGGCGTCACAGTGTAGGGTAGGCCGGCGCTGGTAGCGCTGGTGTTGCGCGGCGTAGCGGCGGCGTTAGTGGCCCGGCTGGCGCTGGAGCCGGGACGGCCAACCACAATACCCTTTTTGCTGTTGGGCCGGGCGCTGCCATCCAGAATGTTACGTAGGTTGGCATTGCTGATGGCCGCGCTCGTGATGGCGCTCATGTTGGCGTTGTAGCTTTCCATCACCAGGTCGGGCGACATTTGGGCGCGGGCGACCGGGGCGGTTGCCAGAAGACCGGCACAGGCCACTAGTTTCCAGAAAGTACGCATGGCAGACGAGGAAAGAGTGTGAAATTATTCGTCGGTATAGGCATCGCCGCCAATGAAAATCAGCGTGCTGACCGGGTGGGCGGGGCTGCCCTCTGCCCCCAGCGCAAACGATTTGCGCACGGTGTGGCCGTCGGCGTAGGTCAGGGTGAGGGTGTGGCCTTGCAGCCGGTAGGTGCCGCTGGCGCTGCTGGTGCGCCCACCCGCCGCGTTGGGGGCCGACACGCCCATGTTCTCACCCTGCCGGAAGTGCGTGGCATCCGTAAACTGTATTTTATTGATAAACAAGCTGGTGGCCACACCCACGCTGCCGCCCGAGGTGTTCTCATACGCACGCTTCAGCGGCGCGGCCCCGGCGGCGTAGGCCGGAAACCAGTTGCCGCTGCCCAGCGTGTAGTCGTGCGGCTGGCCCTGGTAGTTGGTAAGCACGAAGGTTGCGCCGTTTTTGCGCCAGCTGCCCCAGGCGGCCGGGTGGGCCGCTTTGGCCGCGGCGGCGTTTATGTTTTCCAGCGGCTCGCTGCCAATATCGACGTACTGCCCGTTGGCCAGCAGCACCACCGGCTCAAAGGCCACGCCGCTGCCGCCGCTCACGGCCCGAAAAAACCACTGTGCCCCGGCCGCCGCGCCGCTACCCGCCGGCACCGCCGCCGCCGTGGCTGGCGCGGTAGCGGCGGTGGGCGCCACGGCGCTGGTGGCCGCGGGTAGTTGGCCCGCAAAGCCCTGCGGGGTGAGCTTGAGCTGACTGAAATCCAGCCCGTACTGGGTTTTGAACATAGCGGCGATGCCTTGCCGATAGGCTGGCAGCGTGTTTTCCTTGATGGCCGACTGCCACCCGCCCTGCACGATGACGCTTTGCAGCTTCGTCTCCTCGCCCACTTGCGCCGCCGCGCCGGGGGCCGTTAGCTGCGCGTTGGTGGCCAGGCGCGGGGCCAGCTGAGCGCGCACGCCCTGCACCATGGCCGCGGTCACGGCCTTGTCATTCTGCACGTTGTTTACTATCATCCAACCCAGGACCAGGTAGGCGGTCAGGGCGTCCACGGCGTCGTTTTCGCGCAGGTTGTAGCCGTCTATCAGCCCTCGGTAGATGGCGCCGTAGTCGTATTTGCCCGGCCCGAAATTGGCCGCTACGGCCTGCGAGGCGGTGGGGCTGTTAGGTTTGAGCCGGTCCACGTAGCCCTGCACGGTTTTTTGCTTGAGCGCGGCGGTCGGCGTGTAGGCCAAGCTGGTTTTACTGGCTGTTTTGGGGCTTGCGGCCGCGGTGCCCAGGCCAGCCGTAACGGCCGCAAAGCTCAGCTGGGTGCTAAACATTGTGGGCGCCATCGACAGGTAGCCTTGGGCCTGCACGGCGGGCGCGGCCAGCAGCAGGGCCTCAAGTCGGGCGGAAAGGAGTGGGGTTTTCATCACGCGAAAAAGATAGGTTTGGGCGGCTGGCTAGCCGCTGGCGTGGCCAGCTGGGGCCTCTGCGCACGTTTGTTTTCGGTGGGGAAGCGGCCTTTGTGATGGGCATCGGCCACCCGGAACTCCCTGGCTGGCTGTACGGTGCAGCTTCTGGGCTGGTTATGCCCGGCCGGCTTATCAGGTGCACACTGCTGCCCGTGGGCTACTTTCGTCGCCTATGTCGCAACCGTCTCTACAGCGCCGTTTGGGCCTGGTGCAAGCTACTGCCCTCAACATGATTGACATGGTGGGCATCGGGCCCTTTGTCACGCTGCCGCTGGTGATGGGCTTTATGGGCCCCAACTTCCTGCTGGCCTGGATGGTAGGGGCCGCCCTGGCCGCCACGGATGGCCTCATTTGGAGCGAGCTGGGCGCCGCCTACCCCGAGGCGGGTGGCAGCTACCGCTTCCTCAAGCTGGCCTACGGCGAGCAGAAGTGGGGGCGCTACATGTCGTTTCTCTACGTGTGGCAAACGCTCATTCAATCGCCGCTGGTGCTGGCGTCGGGGGCCATCGGCTTCGCGCAGTACTTCGGCTACCTGGTGCCCCTACCCCTGTGGTGGCAGCCCAAAGTGGTAGCCGGCTCGGTGGTTTTGCTGCTGATTGTGCTGCTCTACCGCCGCATCGAGGACATTGGCAAGCTGGGCGTGGCGCTGTGGGTGGGCGTGCTGAGCCTCATGGGCTGGCTGATTTTTGGCGGTCTCACCCACGCCAATCACCCGGTGGCCTGGCTGCCGGCGGGGGGGGTAGGGAAGCTGCCCGGCCTGCTCATTTCGGTGGCGATGGGCCAGGCGGCCGTCAAAACTATCTATTCCTACCTTGGCTACTACAACGTGTGCCACCTCGGCGCCGAAATCAAAGGCCCCGAAAAAGTCATTCCGCGCAGCATTTTCCTGAGTATTCTGGGCATCGCGGCGCTGTATTTATTGCTGAACTGGAGCGTGGGCACCGTCATTGGGTGGGAGGAAGTGCGGGGCTGGCAGGCCGGCGCCAGCGATAAGTCGCAATTCATTATTAGCGTGTTTATGGAGCGGCTCTACGGGCCCACGGCGGCCAACGTGGCCACTGGCATGGTGCTGCTGGTTGCGTTTGCGTCGCTGTTTGCGGTGCTGCTGGGCTACTCGCGCATCCCCTACGCGGCGGCGGCCGATGGCGAGTTCCTGCCCGTGTTTGGTAAGCTGCACCCTACCAAGCAGTTCCCCTACGTATCGTTGCTGCTGCTGGGGGGGGTAGGGTTCGTATTCAGCCTGCTGTTTCGGCTGGGCGAGGTCATTTCGGCCATCCTGGCCATGCGCATTCTGGTGCAGTTTGTGGGCCAGGCGGTGGGGCTGGTGCTGCTGCGCCGCCGGCGCGGCACGGCGGCCTTGCCCTTCAAGATGCCGCTTTACCCGCTGCCCGTTATTGTGGCCGTTATCGTGTGGCTGGCCGTGTTTGCGGGCATCGCGCCGGCCGAGGTCAGCCTGGGCGGGCTGCATTTCAAGCTCTATTTCCAGCTCGCCGCCGTGGGCATGATGGCGCTGGGCACGGGTGCGTTTCTGCTCTGGAGCCGCCGCGAGGCCAAGTGGCCGTTTGCGAAGATTTAGGCAAACAATTACAAGAAAAACTAACGTAGATGCGCACTCGCTGGCTATTCTTATTCTGGCTGTTAGTAACAAGCTTTCAGGGCGTTGCGCAGCTGTGGCAGCCAACCAAGCCGCTGTCGGCCGACTACTTGGCGTGGAGCGCAACGCGCCGTCTGCAAGCCAGCGACTTTCGGCTGCGGGTGCGCGCCCGCAACAACCTGGCGGGCAGCGTCGGCAACTTTGGCCTGCTGATGCAGGGTAGCAACCTGGATTTGCTCAGCAAAAAAGGCAATGCAGTGGTGCAGAACGTGTTGTACCGTGCGGGCTCCTACCTCGATTCTACTAGCCAAACCACGATGGGCCTGCAGCTGCGCTACCTTCAAACGCTGTGGGATATCAACGAGGTGGCCGCCCGCCGCCTGCGCCAGGAACTGCGCAGCTCGGCCAAGCGGCTCATCCTCTGGGGCAAGCCTAATCCCAACGACCTCATCCAAACGGCCTACGAAACGGCCAGCAAACGCCAGATTCAGTACGCCGACGAAACCAACTACAGCCTCTACCTCGACAAGCAAGCTGGTTGGGAAGCGCTACTAGCCAAAGAGTTGGCAGAGCTAAATGAGTTTGCGTTGCCGGATTAACCCCGTCGACTTTCGTAGTGCCAGCAGTTTCTGAAGGGGGTAGGGCGGGCCCCCAGCTAGCCTACCCAACGCAGTAATCCGCCCGCTACCAACGCGCCGGTGAGCGTATTAAGGAAATTGACCGCGTTGTTGGAGAGTACGCCGCGCCGCTCCAGCGTGGCACCCAGCACCGAATCGACCAGGTTGCCCGCCGTGCCCGCCACCAGCAGCCACCCAAAGGCCGGCCCCCAGCCAAAACCCAGGCAGTAAGCAGCCGCCAGCGCGGCGGTGCCCGCCAGCCCCAGGGCCGTGCCCTCCAGGCTCACCACACCGTTAAGGCCGCGCGCGTCGGGCCTCAGGGTGAGGATGTTATAGTAGCGGCGGCCGTACACATTGCCCAGCTCCGAGGCCAGCGTGTCGGCGGTGGCGGCGGCAAAGCTGCCGGCTAGCATCAGGTGCGCCAGCGGCGCGGAGGGGGGTAGGAGCCAGGCTAGCAGGCCTAATAGGCCCGCCACGCCGGCATTGGCTACTACCTGGCCGGCCGTGCGGCGGCCCCGGTTTTCTTCGGCCAGCCCCAGGCGGCGCTTATAAGCCACGCGCCAGCTAGAAGCGGTGGTACCCAAGCCAAAAAACAGGGCCAACAGCGCCAGCCCACTAAAGCCACTGCCCAGAAAGATGAGCAGCCCCAGCGCGCCGCCGGTGCCGGCGGCCCCCATAGTCAGCTTACCCGCCCGCACGCTGTACACCATGCCCAGGCCAAGCAGCACTACCACTAGGCCGAAGCGAAGCAAATCAGTCATCGTCGTAGCAAAGAGGTTAGCTTACTTGCTTCTCGTAGCAGAAAAACCGCAGCCCTGGCCGAAACGCCAGCTTTATCTCGCCCGCAAAGCGGTAGCCCAGCTTCGGAAACAGCCGCTGCGTAGCCGCATTTTCCGAGTTGGTGTCCACGCGCAGCGTGCGCAGGCCCTGCACGGCGGCTTCGTGCTCGGCTTGGCGCAGCAGCGCAGCGGCCACGCCCCGGCCTTGCGCGGCGGGGGCCACCGCGAGGCGGTGCGTTACCAGGGCCGGCGCGGCGGCATCCCAGTCGGCGTCGGCGTATTCGGAGTCCTGGTCCTGGGTGAGGGCGGCTACCCCCTCGATTTCGCCCAGGCGCTCGGCCACCCAGAGGTGTTGCTTCGTAATATCCTGACGGAAAACTTCCTCGTTCGGGTACTCGCTGGTCCACTGGTAGTTGCCGCTGGCGTTCATCAGGGGTACCACAGCGCGCACCAGCGCCCACACGGCTGGCAGGTCGGCCGCCGTGGCGCGGCGAATGGTCAGGTCGGTAGTCATGGTTTTTTAGCTGTTAGCCGAAAGCCGTTAGCTCTTTAACTCGTTGTCATTGCGAGCAAAGCGCGGCAATCTCACCCGAACGACACCCAAACGATTCTGTTCTTAGGCGATTGCCGCGCTTCGCTCGCAATGACAACGATTCTGCGTAAATCCTAACAGCTCAAAAAAACCCTACCCCCGGCGCAGCACTGCGGCCGCGTCCTTGGCGAAGTAGGTGAGGATGGCATCGGCGCCGGCGCGCTTGATGCTCATGAGCACCTCCATCATGGTCTTTTCGCCATCGACCCAGCCGTTTTGGGCGGCGGCTTTTACCATTGCGTACTCGCCGCTCACGTTGTAGGCCGTCACGGGTAGGTTGGTGTTGTTTTTAACTTCCCGAATGATGTCGAGGTAGCTCAAGGCGGGCTTAATCATCACCATATCAACACCTTCGGCTTCATCAAGCTGCAGCTCGCGCAGGGCTTCAAGGCGGTTGGCGGGGTTCATTTGGTAGCTCTTTTTATCACCCTTTTTAGGCGCCGAATCCAGGGCGTCGCGGAACGGGCCGTAGAAGGCCGACGCGTACTTGGCCGTGTAGCTCATGATGCTAACATGCTGGAACGCGTTGCGGTCGAGCACGTCCCGAATCCAGGCCACGCGGCCGTCCATCATGTCGCTGGGCCCGATGATATCGGCCCCGGCGCGGGCCTGGGCCAGCGCCATCTGGCCCAGAATTTCGAGCGAGGCGTCGTTGAGAATCTCGCCCGTTTCCTGGTTTACTACCCCATCGTGGCCGTCCGAAGAGTAGGGGTCCATCGCCACGTCGGTCATAATAACCACGTCGGGGAACTGGCGCTTGATATCGGCCACCGTCTTGAGGTAGAGGCCGTCCAGGTTGGTCGATTCGCGGGCCAGCGGGTCTTTCAGCGCGTCATTCAGGCCCGGAAAGGGCGCGAAGGAGTTGATGCCCAATTCCACGGCCGCGCCGATTTCGTCGATAATGCGGTCGGCCGAGTAGCGGTACACGCCGGGCATCGACTTCACTTCGAGGCGCTGATTCTGGCCTTCAATAATAAAAACCGGGTAAATAAAGTCGTGGGCGGTGAGGCGCGTTTCCTGCACCATGTCGCGGATTACCTGCGACTTACGGTTGCGGCGGGGGCGGTGAGTTGGAATCATAGCCCAAAGAACAGCCGGCCGGGCAGTTTGTGTACCCCGCCCGCCGCAAAAAAACGCGGGTATGCTTTAACTGGTCGCGTACAGAAGCATACCCCTTTCGTAGCAGGCTGAAGCCTACGCTCAGGCTTTTTTCTTCTTGCCGCCGCTCACCAGGCTATAAAGCAGGTAGAGCACGACCAGCGCACCCACGGCCAGCCCTACCCCCCCCCAGAAGCTCACGCCCGGAATGAGGGCAAATAGTGCCGCCAACCCAGCCAGAATAGCCAGCACCACGCCGATAAAAAACAGCCCAATGTTGCCCAGGCCGCTTTCGGCGGCGCCGTGGGTGGCGCGCGGCCGCAGCAGGCGCGGTAAGTGGCGCGGCTGGGCCTGGGGCAGCGTAGTTACTGTTGCCACAGTAGGGTCGGCTGAAGCTGCGGCCAGGCGCGGCAGCACCGCCGCCAGCCGGGCCAAGCGCTTGGCGCTAATGCGGGGGGTAGGCGCCAGGCCGGCCACCACAACTTCCGCCGCCGCCGGGGCAATAGGCATAGTGGCCGAATCGGCCAGGGTAGTGCCTACCCCCGGCGCCCCGGCCGTGGCGGCCCGGTAGGGCGCCGGCTGAAAGGAGAAGCTGGGCCGGCTGCTTTGGCAGCTACTGACCATAAAGCCAGCCAGCAGCGGCAGCAAACTGAGGAAAAATAAGCGAAAGCGCGTAGCAAAGTGCATAGAGAAAAGCCAGAGGTGAAGCCTAAGGTGGACTGTACGGATATTCCGCGGTTTCCGCTAATCGGCGGCCGCCCGCCCGGCTCCCTACCCCGCGCGCGCGCGCCGAAGCCCGGCCCCGCCGGGCTGCCTGTCGTTGCGGTTCGGCACACTTCGCCAAACCGCCTTCACTCTTGCGAAAC
>CAZZWL010000185.1:0-8526 GCA_964657755.1 uncultured Rhodanobacter sp. | reverse complement strand
CGATCTCCCCGACTACTTCTTCGTGAAGGGCGAAACCAAGAGTAAATACACCCGCGTGAAGTATGCTGATATCCTTTACATCGAGAGCTTGCATAACTATGTGATGCTGTACCTACTGGATGGACAGCGTATCATCACCTATTACACACTCAAAGAGCTCGCTGAACTACTGCCGTACCCGCCCTTCTTACGGGTACACAAATCTTACATCGTGTCACTCCACTACGTGCGCAACCTTGACGGCAACACGCTCTATGTGCAGGATAAGGAGCTCCCTGTGGGCGAAACCTACCGTGATCAGCTTTACCAGTTGGTGCGAACCAGCAAACCCCGTTAGCGCTGGCCGGTCGGCAAGTACGCGGAAAGCTGCTCAAAGAAGCCTGCTCGATACGTTTCGCCAAGGGGCACGTAGCCCTGCGTGCCAATTAACAGGAGTTGTGCTCCATCCACCGCCCGAAGTTTATCCATTGCCATAAGGTAGGATTTGTGTACCCGGAGAAATCGGGGCGGTAGCAATTGCGCTTCCACATCCTTCAGCGTAAGCAGGGTTCGTACCTGTTCGGTCAGGGTTTGAATCAGGACGTAGTTTTTGTGCCCTTCTACGTACATGATATCCTTGAATGCGACGCGTACAAGCCGGCCCTTGCCTTCAGTTTTCACGAACCAGTACTCTTGGTCGGCGACTGCCAGCGTTGGTGCGGATGGTGCGATAGCGTTCAATGCCTTTTGCCCGGCTTGTAGAAAGCGCTCGAACGAAAACGGCTTTAATAAATAATCCAGCACGTTCAACTCGAAGCCCATCACGGCGAACTCACTATAGGCTGTAGTCAGGATAACTTGAGTGTGACTGGGTAACAGACGTAGCAGTTGCAGGCCTGATATTTGCGGCATCTGCACATCCAAAAACAGCACGTCGGTGGGCTGCTCCTGTAACAAGCGCAGCGCTTCGATGGGATTAGTGGTGCTGTTCTGCAAGTGCAGAAAAGGTGTGCGTTCTACGAAATTTCGCAGTAGGGCAAGGGCACCTAGCTCGTCGTCAACGAGCAAACAGTTAAGTAAGCGCACAGGCTATAGAGTAAGAATTAGGTGACATGTGAACGTTTCCGGTTCGTCCAGCAGCCGCAGTTCGTATCGTCCAGCGTAAAAATGCTCTAAGCGCTCACGCACTCCCAATAGACCTAGTCCATGGCCCGCCTGTTCTTTATCAGGGCGCTTGCGGTTGCATGTGCGCAACTCGAGTTGGTTATGTCGGATGTCTACCGTAATGCGTAACGGTGCAGCCGAATTATTTAGCTCACCATGGTGAAAGCAGTTTTCGATAAAGGTACTCAATACAAGGGGAGCAATCAGCAAAAAGTGGTCGGTGCCCGTCACCTCAAAGTGCAGGTGCAACGTTTCACGATAGCGAAGCTGCTGCAGGGTAACATAACTGCGCAAGTAACTGATTTCCTGTTGCAAAGGGATTTTCCCCATCTCATTGTCTTGCAAGGCATAGCGCATTAATACGGCCAGTTGCTGGATGTTGTCAGCAGCCTGTTGTGAATGGGGATACACCTCGGCGTAGAGCGCGTGGAGGGTATTGAATAAAAAATGCGGATTAAGTTGGCTTTTTAAAAAGGAAAGCTGAGTTTCGAGTAAGCGGCGCTCGATAGCATGTAGGTGTATGGTCTGCCGACTCTTTTGCTGCTCCAGGCGCAAGGTGCTGATTGCGAACCAGTAGCTTGAACTTAGGCAAAAAAAGAAAATACCTCGGTAGAAAGCTAGAAACCAGTAAGTGAAAATCGTGTACGGTAATTGGCTTTGATGGATAGAGGTAAAGTAAAGCAGGCTACGTACTGAGGCATAGCTAACTAGTAAGCTGACAATCGCTAGGCTGTAGAACAGGTACCGTCTCCGACCATACAGACGAGGTAATAGCCAAGTGCAGTTGGTATAGAATACAGTACTATTAATTAGATAAATAACAAGCACCATTCCCCAGCTGCTGGAAGCTTGCTCGTGCGTCAACAGGCGAGTAAGCTGTTCATAGCTTATGAAGGCCAACCAACCTATCACATGCCATAACCACATTGGGAAAGAAGGTCGTGAAGCAAGTAGGCTAGTCTCATGGCCTGAAGAGAAATGCATAGAATTCAATTTACGCTTGTTCACTCTGACGGGCGTTATGTACCGAGAAAACGCCCGTTCGTACAAACTATTAATGTTGAAAGCCTCATTAGTTGTAAACTTTGTTAAACTAGCCCACATTGGTGAGCTTTTTTAACTCATACTACAACCCAATAGACATGCGTACCCATTCTGTTTCATCCGCAACAGCATCTGCTACCCACTTAAAGTTGAAAAAAACAACGATTACCCGTTTTACATTGTCGACAACGATTGCAGATGCTCTCAGCAGTTCGATGGTGACAACTAGCCTAGTCTAAACGAAGTTTTGACATTTTATAGGGTAAGTTGCACATTTTCCAGTAGATCAAACGTAAATGGCAACAATAATTGCGATATAGCAAGAATTAAAAAGTCTGTTCGGCAAAGCAGAAGTAAGTTGGGGTATTTGACCTACCCTTATAACCTCTTCCATATGTGAATAGACCGTTGCAATGTACTGCCTTCTCAATGGTTTACTTGTCCTTACTCTTTCTACTTAGCGCGGCCGCCGTGTACCGTCGCCTGACCGAGGCGAAGTGAGGTGGTCGAGTAAAAATAGACAGTGCGAAGTCTTACCTTCCACTGCTCATGGCTGACAAAACATTTCCGAGCGGCTCGCCGCTGACCCGCAAGAAATACACGCCGGCTTTTAAAGCCGAGTGCGTGCGCCAGGTAGCCGCTGGTGCCCGGCAAACAGACGTGGCTCGCGCCCAGGGTCTGTCACCCGCCTTGCTCGGCCGCTGGCAGCGCCAAGCGCTAACCCAGGCCGTACCGAGCAGCGCGGAACGTGACGAGATTAAGCGCTTGCGCGCCGAACTCAAACGCGTGGAACAGGAGCGCAACATTTTAAAAAAGTCGTGACCATCTTTGCGCAGCCGCCTCAATCATGAGCCGTTACCAGTTTATCGAGCAGGTGGCGGCCACCGAGCCCGTGCAGGGTGCTCTGCCGCGTGCTACACGTCAGTGCCGCTGGCTATTATCAGTGGCGGAGCCGGGCAACGCGCCCAACGCCTGAGTGGGAGCCGGCGGCCAACGCCGCCTTTGCGCGCCATGCCCAGCGCTATGGTACCCGACGCTTGCGGGCAGAATTGCGTGCCGAAGGGCACGCCGTCGGGCGCTATGCCCTGCGTACCTGGCTGCGTCGCTGCGGCCTGCGCGCGCTCAGTACGCGGCCGCAGCGCCCGCGTACCACCGTGGCCGACCCAGCGGCAGTCGTGGCCGAAAACCTGCTCCTCGGCCAGCCCGCGCCCACCGCGCTCAATCAAGTGTGGGTCGGGGACATTACCTACTTGCCTCTAGTCGGCGGGCGCTGGTGTTATTTGGCCACCTGGCGCGACACCTGTTCGCGGCGCGTGGTGGGCTGGCACCTCGACCAGCAGATGCCCACCGAGCTGGTGCTCACGGCCCTGGAGCAGGCCCTGACGCTACGCCAGCCGGCTCCCGGCTTGATTATCCACGCCGACCGTGGCAGTCAATACACCAGCTTAGCTTGCCGGACGCGCATCGAAAAAGCCCAGGCACTAGCCAGCTATAGCCGGCCGGGCAACCCCTACGATAATGCCCAAGCCGAGGCGGGCTGGAGCACGCTCAAAACCGAATTGCTGCCCCACGGCGGCGCATTTGCCAGCCTCGAAGAGGCGCGCCTGGAGATGGCCTACTACCTCGACACCTACTTCAACCTCGACCGCCGCCACTCCGCCCTTGGCTACCGTTCGCCGCACCAATTCGAACGCGACTTCCAAACCAACTTATCTTAGCCCACTGTCCGTTTTTACTGGACCACCCCACCATCGAGTGGTCCGGCGCCTTGAGCTGGTTTGCCGAGGCCGGCGCTACCGAGCACTTCGCGCACCAACTGCTGAACGCAGGGTATCCCGTGCGTCTGCTGACCGCGGCTCAAGTACGCGCGTTGGAGCCGCAGTTGAAAGCGGTGCCCGCCCACGCCTTGTTTGCGCCCACGGAAGGCGCCCTGGATGCGCACCGGGCCACCCAGGTACTTATCCAAGCCGCTCAAGAACCGGGGGCAGCGGTGCAGTTGAGCAACGAGGTCCGTTCGTTTCTGACCAGCGACTCCCGGGTAGAAGGAGTCGTGACCGCCACCGGTCCGCTACGCGCGGACCTAGTGGTGCTCGCGGCGGGGACCACGAGCGCCGACCTAGGCCACTCGCTCGGGTTGATCCTGCCCCTGGCCGCGTCGCCGGCCATCCTGTTGCGGTTTCACGCGCCACACCGCTTCGTGCAGCGGGTGGTTTCGTCGCCGGAATGGGAAATACGGGCGGCTTCCGCCACGCAGCTGCTCGCGGCCGCCGACTACGTGGATGAGTCGGGAGCGAACAATCCACAGGCTGTTGCCCAGCGCACCTTGCACAGCCTCCAGGCCCAGTGGCACGGGACCGAACACCTGCGCCTGGCGCAGGTAGTGGTCGGCCAGCGACCCATGCCGCCAGATGCACTGCCCATTGTTGGGCGAGTGGCTGGGATAGCGGGAGTATATCTAGCGGCTATGCATGCCGGCGTGACCCTAGCCCCGTTGGTCGGCCGCCTGGCCGCGACAGAAATCGTCCAGCAGCAAGAGCAGGCGCTGCTCGCGCCGTACCGGCTGACCAGATTTGCTTAAGCTGCTTTGCTGGCTAGTCACGCGCGCTTGGCTCGGCAAAGAATGATGGAACACCCCAGCAAAATCGGAACAAAATGTAATTTTCAACTTAGCACCGATAATTAAGTTTTATCAGTACTAAGTTGGTAACTTTGACGACTACTTAAACTCGCTTCGCTACTCCGTATTAATAGGCCCCATGGAAAACCCGTCTTCCTTACCCGTCATTGTCCCCACCCGCAGTCACTCGTTGGTGGAGATGCCCGCCTCGGTGGGACGATACGTGGAGGCCGGTTTGCAGGGCGCGGCCAATACCAAGCGCGGCTATGCGGCCGACCTGCGCAGCTTCGAGGATTACTGTCAGCACCATCACCTCAGCTACCTGCCGGCCGACGTGTCGACCGTGGCTGGCTACGTCTCACAACTGGCCGACCGCGGTAAGAAGTACGCCACCATCCGCCGGCACGTGGCCGCCATCGCCAAGCTGCACCAACTCGCTGGCCAACCCTCACCCACGAGCCACGAGGCGCTGGGTGTGGTGCTCGACGGCGTAGCTCGGGTGCACGGCAAGCGCCAGCGCCAGGCGCCAGCCTTCACGGTGGCGGAATTGAAACAGGCTATCAGAGCCCTGGACCTGAGCACGCCCACCGGGCTGCGTGACCGGGCGCTATTGCTGCTCGGGTTTGCGGGGGCCTTTCGGCGCTCGGAGCTCGTGGCCCTGAACGTGGAGGATGTGGAACTGACGCGCCTAGCGCTGGTCATCCACCTGCGACGCAGCAAGACCAACCAATACGGGGAGGAAGAAGATAAAGCCGTATTCTATGCTCCCTCGGCCGACTACTGTCCCGTGCGCGCCGTGCAGGATTGGCTCGCCATCCTCGGCCGGCCGGCCGGCCCCCTCTTTACGCGCATGAGCCGGGGTACCAGTCGGCGACCCGCGCAGCCGGGTAGCGCCCGCCTCTCCGACCAAAGTGTCAATGACCTGGTGCAGCGTCACCTGGGGATGACCTATACGGCGCACTCGCTGCGGGCCTCCTTTGTGACAGTAGCCGTCGAGGCCGGGCAAAGCAACAAGGCCATTAAGAACCAGACCAAGCAAAAGACCGACGCTATGATTGAGCGCTATGCCCGCCTCGACGATGTAAAACGCTTCAATGCAGCCCAATACCTCGGCCTGTAGTAAGCAGCAGCTCGGTAGCCCTTTAGTACTAAGCGCTATCTAGCTAGACCAAGTGGAACCGCCTGCCTCGCTGGCAGTTTAAATAAGCAGGGTGGCGCTTACCCACGCGCTCATTTTTCGATTCCCTAAATCGCTTCGCCGTTCGTTGCTTTCACCCAATACCTCGCCTTTTGTAAAGCTCGTCTACCGCCGCCATGCGTGACCTGATTCCGACCTATTACCTGCAAACGTTTGCCCGCCACGAGGGGGTCGCCACCGAGGTGTACTGTCCGCCCGCGCACCTGGCGGGACAAAAACCGCCCGCTAACATTGCCGTTCCCTACCGCAGTGATTACTATAAGCTCAGCTTGTGCCTGCGGGGAACAGCCGAGTTGCGCGTTAACCTGCACACCTATCCCATTAGTCCCGGCTGTGTGGTGCTGGTTACGCCGCATATCGTCAAGCAGTGGACGCACTTCTCCGACGACTACGAGACGCTCTGCGTATTTTTTACGAGCGACTTTCTAACCGCTCATAACGCCCAGGTCGGCAAGCTGCGCTTTCTGCGCAGTCCCACCACCTACGTGCAGCCCCTGGCCGTCCCCGAGGCGGAGGCCGTGGCGGCTTCCTTCCGGTTTTTGCAGCAGAAATACCACACCCCGCACGCGCACCGCCCCACGATTGTCCAGCACCTTATCAACGGGCTGCTCTACGAAATTGCCGGGCACTTCGACCGGCCGCTTGTTAGCTCACCCAGCGCCCAGCCTAGCCGGCAGGCCTTAACGACGGCGTTTAAGCAACTGGTCCAGGCGCACAGCACGCACGCGCGGAGCGTCGCCTTTTATGCCGATAAGTTGTGCGTGACGCCCAAACACCTGACGCAGATGGTGCGGGCCGTCACGGGCAAGCCCGCTAGCGACCTGATTGCCGAAGCCGTGGTGCTGGAGGCACAGGTCCTTTTGCAAACCACGGCCCTGCCGATGGCTGCGGTCGCCGACCACCTGCATTTTGCGGACCAGTTCGCCTTCAGCCGGTTCTTTAAGAAGCGCACGGGCCTCTCGCCCACGGCCTATCAGCAGGCCTAGCGACGACTGCCGCCATTTAGCTATTTCTTGCCGCCGTCTGGCCATGCCCTGGCGCCGGAGCAGCCAAGACCTTTGTGGCCACTAGTTCACCCGCCCTGCGGGTTACCGCCTCGGCGCGGTGGCCAGCAAGCGCCTTTTCCGCCAGAATATGCTTGTCGTCACCGGAGCCAGCGGCCACCTCGGCCGGGCCGTCCTCGAAGAATTATTACGGCGCGTACCCGCCGACCACCTGATTGCGAGCGTCCGCGACCCACAGAAAGCACCGGGGCTCACCGAGCGGGGCGTTCAAGTCCGGGCGGGCGACTTTGCGGAGCCCACCAGCTTAGCCTCCGCATTCGCGGGGGCCACCCAGGTGCTGGTCGTTTCCCCTAACCAGCTGGGCGAAGCGGGGCACCGCCTGACCCGCACGGCGATTGAAGCCGCTCGCGCGGCAGGGGCCCGGCGGGTACTCTACACCAGCCACATGGGCGCCCGCGCCGACTCGTTCTTCGCCCCGGCGGTCAACCACGCTGCCGCCGAGGCATTCCTGGCTGAGGCCGGCTTGCCGTTTACCTCCCTGCGCCACGGCTACTATGCTGAAAGTGCGCTGTTCCACATTGGGCGCGGGTTTGAAACCGGCGAAATACGTGCCCCCGAAGACGGCCCAGTGAGCTGGACCACGCGGGCCGACCTGGCGGCGGTGGATGCCCTGGTGCTCGCCGAGGAAGGCCGGTTGGACGGCGTTACGGCCCCCTTGACTGCTCCCGAGGCGTTTACGCTGGCCGAACTGGCGGCCATCGCCTCCGAGTTGCTGGGGCGCGAGGTCCGGCGCGTGACCGTTACCGACGAGCAGTGGTGCGCCGACAAGGTAGCACAGGGCGTACCCGCGCCGATGGCGGAGATGCTGCTCGGCTCGTACCGGGCTTCCCGGCGCGGCGACTTCGCCACCGTCGACCCGACGCTGGCACAACTGCTCGGCCGCCGCCCGCACACCATGCGCGAGGTACTTGCTGGCCTGCTCAAGCCGGCTGCTGCCTAGAGAAGAAGGTCCCGTACCTCGGCCGGCTTAGGGTGCGGCCTGTAAGGCTAAGGCTGGGGCGCATCAGTAACATGATTGGCAACTGGCTACTTAGCTAGCTTCAAAACCTATTTTAACGCGCGGTCCATTTTTGCTGACCTATCCCAGTTGCTCGTTGACGGCTAATGACTAGAGAGGAAGTGTTATCAGTCCTTATTAATTGGTCATAGGTAACCAGACTCCTTACTTATCGCTACCTATCAGGACCGAGTATCACAGGCCACTTTGGGTATCGTTTGTAAGAATTATGATACCTAAACTAGCGACAAGGGATTGATGTAGTTCCTACAGCTTTTGTAATGGGAAGGCAAGAATTGACCCTACCTAGTTCGCAGCTTAACTAGAATCAGACGACTATAATAAGGAGTAGTAGGTAGCCGCAGCAATAAGGAGTAGTAGGTAGCCGCAGCGTTTACTTATCGCTACTGACCTCCTCCCATTAAACTAGGCCAGTGTAAAGTAGAGAAAATCGGGCACTTGT
>CAZZWL010000184.1:7891-8764 GCA_964657755.1 uncultured Rhodanobacter sp. | reverse complement strand
CAATAAGGCACCAGGCACCAGGCACCAAAAACCCTGCGGCTGCTGTCGGCCAACGTGCGCATCTTCAACGTGTACGCGCAGCTGCGCAAGCCCGACCCGGCGGCCCCGGCCAAGTTTATCGGGTGGCTGGTTGCTAACCCCGCCGACGTGCTGTGCCTCCAGGAGTTTTACAACGAGCCGGCCGGCACGCAATCCGCCGACGGCGACCTGTTTCGGGTGGGCGAGAAGCTGGGGGTAGACATTGGGCGGCAGGCGTTTATTTCCAAAAGCCTGACCAACAGCGCGGGAGCCCAGTTTGGCCTGGCTGTTTTCTCGCGGCTGCCCATTGTGGGGCGGGGCGAAATCGCCTTCGGCCGCCTCAGCCAGAACCACGCCATGTGGGTAGACGTGGCCGGCCCCGGCCCCCACGACACGGTGCGCATCTTTAACGCTCACCTCCAGAGCATGAGCCTCGATGAGCGCGACATCGTGACGGCGGGCTCCAGCCGGGCCGGCCTCAAAACCAAGGGTAGGGGCCTGCTGGGGCGTTTCGTGCGCGGCGCGGCGGCCCGCGCCTGGCAGGCCGATACGCTGCTGGCCCACATCGCCCGCTCGCCCTACCCCGTGCTGCTGGCCGGCGACCTCAACGACGTGCCCTATTCCTACGCCTACAACGCGCTGGCCGGCCCGCTCCAGAATGCCTGGGCCACCGTGGGCTTTGGGCCCGGCAACACCTACCACGGCCGCCTACCCCCCCTGCTGCGCATCGACCAGCAGTTTGCCGGCCCCCAGTGGCAGGTGCTGGCCTGCCGCATTCACGACGAGATTCCGTATTCCGACCACTTCCCGGTCGAGGCGCTGTACCAATTGAAGTAGCGCGAAGTTTCTACTTCG
>CAZZWL010000184.1:0-7881 GCA_964657755.1 uncultured Rhodanobacter sp. | reverse complement strand
GGACGGCGCGCGGTAATGCTCGCTTTGCTCGCGCACGAAGTGGAAACTTCGCGCTACTTGCCAAACTTTGCCGGACCTTTGCCGCCTACTGCCCGCTTATCGACCATCAGCCCGGCTGATAGCTGATAAGTGCTGACTGATAACTGAAAAAATGCTGACGCTCTATAATACGCTGTCCCGTCAAAAGGAATCTTTCGAACCGTTGCACCCGCCGCTGGTGGGCCTCTACCTGTGCGGCCCCACCGTGTACAACGACGCTCACCTGGGCAACGCGCGCGGGCCCATCGTGTTCGACGTGCTCACGCGCTACCTGCGCCACCTGGGCCACCAGGTGCGCTACGTGCGCAATATCACCGACGTGGGCCACCTCGTGGGCGACGGCGACGAGGGCGAGGACAAGCTGGCCAAAGCCGCCCGCGCCCAGCAGCTGGAGCCCATGCAGGTGGCGCAGCACTACACCGTGCGCTACCGCCAGGCCATGAGCGCGCTCGGCTGCCTACCCCCCGATATCGAGCCCCAGGCCAGCGGCCACATCACGGAGCAAATCAGCCTGATTGAGGAGATAATGGGCCGCGGCCTGGCCTACGAGGCCCACGGCTCGGTGTATTTCGACGTGCCCAAGTACAACGCCGAGGGCCTGAACTACGGCCGCCTTTCGGGCCGCGTGGTGGAAGAATTGCTAGCGGGCACCCGCGCCGAACTGGCCGGGCAGGACGAAAAGCGCTCGCCCCAGGATTTCGCGCTCTGGAAAAACGCCGCCCCCGAGCACCTCATGCGCTGGCCCTCGCCCTGGGGAATGGGCTTTCCGGGCTGGCACCTCGAATGCTCGGCCATGAGCCGCAAGTACCTCGGCGCCGCGTTTGATATTCACGGCGGCGGGCTCGACCTCATGTTTCCGCACCACGAGTGCGAAATCGCGCAGAACGAGGCCAGCGACACGCCCGGCACCGGCGCGCGCTTCTGGCTCCACAACAACATGCTGACCGTGAACGGCCAGAAGATGAGCAAGTCGCTGGGTAACTTCATCACCCTCAACGAGTTCTTTCAGGGGGGTAGCGCGGCGCTGTCGCAGGCCTACTCGCCCATGACGCTGCGCTTCTTCTTCCTGCAGGCCCATTACCGCTCGCCCATCGACCTCAGCGACGACGCCCTGCAAGCCGCCCGCAAAGGCTACCGCAAGCTCATGAACGGCCTGCGCCTGCTCGATAAGCTGCTGGCGATGAGCGCCGAAGCCGAGCGCGCCACAGTCCCTACCCCCTCGGAGCTGGCTAGGCCCGGCCCGCCTTCGGCTGAGCAGCAGCTGCGCAACCTGGCCGCCAAGCCGTTTGAGTTTTTCAATGACGACCTGAACACGCCGCGCGCCCTGGCCGCGCTCTTCGACCTGCTCAAGCGCTTCAACACGCTGGCCACTACCCCCGCCGCGCTGGCCGAAGTGAGTGCGGAGGCCGTGGCCGAAGCCGCCGCCGCCTATCGCGCCGTGGTGGTCGATATCCTGGGCCTGCGCGATGAGCCCCGCGCCAGCGCCGAAGAATTATTGACCCTCGCGCTGGGTTTCTACCAGGAAGCCAAATCGGAGAAAGCCTACGACAAGGTAGACCAGATTCGCAGCGCCCTCAAAACCCAGGGCATTGTCATTAAAGACACCAAAACTGGCGTCGAGTGGGCGTATAGCGAAGAGTAATTTCTCCTGAACCCCTGCGTTTTACCCCTGCGAACCGAAAGCCGGCCTAAGCCAAACACCGCGTGAAAAAAATTCTTCCCCGCCTGGGCCTGCTGGCCGCCGCGGCCACCCTGCTCACCGCCTGCCCCTCCGAAAAGCCGGCCGAAGTGGCTACCCCCCCCACCGCGGCCCAGGCGCGCCCGGCCCCGGCTTTCAACGCCGACTCCGCCTACGCCTTCACGGCCAAGCAGGTGGCGTTTGGGCCGCGCGTGCCCAATACCAAGGCGCACATTGCCTGCGGCAACTATCTGGTAGCTAAGCTTAAGCAGTTTGGGCTGACCGTGCGCGAGCAGCCATTCGAGGCCATGACCTTTGACGGCACCCAAATTAAGGGCCGCAACATTATCGCCCAGTACCAGCCCACGGCGGCGCGGCGCATCGCCCTGTTTGCGCACTGGGACACCCGGCCCTTCGCCGACGCCGACAAGCAGCACAAGAACGCGCCGATGGATGGTGCCAGCGACGGCGCCAGCGCCGTGGCCACGGCCCTCGAAATTGCCCGCGTGCTGCACCTGCAGCCCGAAAACCTGGCCCCGAACGTGGGGGTCGACATTATGCTGATGGATGCTGAGGACTGGGGCCATGAGGATGGTACCCAGGCCGATATCAAGGACCAGCTCGACGAAACCAATGGCAATTCCTCCTGGTGCCTGGGCTCGCAGTACTGGGCCAAGCACCTGGTGCCTGCCGGATACAAAGCCGAATATGGCATTTTATTCGACATGGTGGGGGCCAAGGATGGCCACTTCACCCGCGAAGGCACCTCGCTGAACAACGCCCGCGCGGCGGTGGATAAAATCTGGAACACGGCCGCCAAGCTGGGCTACTCCGATTACTTTCTGTTTAAGGACACGGGGGCCATTCTCGACGACCACGTGTACACCAACCAGGCGGGCGTGCCCACGGTGGACATCTACGACCACCCGGCTTTCGGCGAAGAATATTTCCCCGCCTACCACCACGCCACGGCCGACAACATGAGCATTATCGACCGCAAAACCCTGAAAGCCGTGGGCCAGACGGTGCTGCAAGTGCTCTACCAAGAATAGAGGGTAATGACAAATGGCTAGGGACTAATGCTGTTCTCACTTGCAGAACGACATTAGGCATTAGTCCCTAGCCATTTGTCCCTATTTGTCGGCCGTCGCTTTAGTCACTTGCTCAGCCTGCTTTACATAGCGCTGAATGTGAATGACCAGTACTTCCAGCACGTCGGTGAGGCGCAGGCGCAGCCAGGGGTAGAGCGGGTTGGGAATGCGGACGGCCCCGGCATCTACCTGGCGGGCCAGCAGCAGCAGGCGCAGTAGCTCATCGAGCTGGCGGTTGAAGGCCTCTACTACGGTGCCGGTGAGGCGCACGCCAGTGGGCGCAAACTGCTTAGGGCGGCGCAGTAGATTGTCGCCCAAGCCATTATTCTGCTGGGCCGTTTCGGTGAAATAGCGACCCAGCCAGCCGCTGCGCACCTGAGTGCCGGCTATCGAACCCTTGGCCTGGGCCAGGCGCAGGTTGGTTTTGAGGCTGGGCAGGTAGTAGCCGCCCACGATGTTGAGGTGCTCCAGGCACTGGGCGGCGCTCCATTTGTCGTAGGCGGGGCGGCGGTTGAGCTGCTCCGAACTGAGCGGCCGCAGGCGCTGATGAGACAGCACCCGCAGGGACAGCACCTGATTGGTGAGCCGGTCGAAAAACTCGGTGGTGTCACGTGCAGAGGTACTCATAGTAGGATAAACAGTAGACAGCACGGTAGGTTTAAGTTGTAATATTACGGCGCAGGGTGGGAATCAACCCAAGCTGCCCCACGTCTTTCTTCTTGCATTTATGCAAAATCATGCTTCTGCCCAAACTCGTTTATTCTGCGTGCTCGGGCTGCTACTGCTCGTAGCCTCGGGCGCGGCTGCGCAGGCTGTGCCCAACCCCGGCGAGAAAATTGAGAGCCTGATAACCTTCGGCCCCCAGGCCCCCACCACGAGCGGCGACGATGATTTTACGCAGACTTTTTTTTTCCTGGTGCCTGCTACTGAGCGCAGGCCTATCTATATACGGGTTTTTGACCCCGATTGCGGGGGGCAACTCGATGCCAGGGTGGGCCAGTTTAATACGCGCACCGAGTTCAGCCTCTACGGGGGGGTAGGGACGCACTCGGCCAAAGGCGCCACCGACCCGCGCCCGGCCAGCCCGGCTACCCCCCCCTCGGGCCGCCTGCTGAAGCAGCAGGCTTTTGGTGAGGAGCCGGCCTACGACGGGAAATATTTCAATTTCGGGCCGCTCAATCCGCTGGAGGGTGAGCTGGTAGAACAGTTCAAAGGCTATGTGTATAAAGTAGTGGTGCGGGGGCTGAGCGGCAACGATGGTAACCTCTACCGCTTCTTCCTCAGCAGCAGCCCCAGCCTGAACGTGCCCATCCCCGGCGGTAATGCGTTCACCTACGAGTACTGCTTCCGCATTCCAGCCGCGCCACCCTCGGGGCGTCCCGTTACGGTGCACCTCTATCCCTTTGCTAATGAGCACGTAGTGAGCATCAAGCAAAGTAATTTTGACATGGACAACTCGGCCAAGCTCACGGTTTTCAGCATTGCCAAAAACGGCCACGAAGCCTCGGTGAGCGGCGATGGGCAATGGGCGAGCAGCGTGCTACCCATTGATTCGAAAGAATATGGCCTGTCGCTCGATTTTCGCCTGGTGAGCAAAGCCACTACCTTCAACGACGTGGTTTTCTACGTCACCGACCAGTACGATACGGCCCTACCCTTCTTCGCCGTGCCGCTGGGCGGCCCCCCGCGCTACAAGTACGATATCGACATGAAGGTGCACAAGTAGGGTAGTGACTAATGACTAGTGACTAATGTTGCTCAAACATCAGAACGACATTAGTCGCTAGTCATTAATCATTAGTCACTACCAACTACTCATTGTCCCGGCCGGCATTGCGGCGCGGCGCGGTATCGTCGGTACCTTGGGGCTGGTCGCCGTCGGCGGGTCGAAAATCCTCGCGCTTGTCCTGGCCGTAGTTCTGAGCCTTATCCTGGCTGGTGAATTTATCGTGCTCAGGGCCGCGGGCGCCGGGGTTCTGGTCGTCATACGAGCCGCCTTTCGAGCCGTAGCCCTGGCTGGTATTGCCTTCCTTGGAGCCGCCGGGCCCAAAGCCGTTGCGCGAGTCGCCGGTGTCGGGGTTGCCAGGCTTAGCCGCTTCGCTGCGCTCGTGACCGTAGCCGTAGCCAGGAGTTTGCGGGGCATCGGGCGAGTTGACGGGCGCGGGCGCACCCTGGCCGGCGAGCGCGCTGCCACCGGGCTGCTCATCGTGGCTGCGGCCACCCTGGCTGCCCTGGTTGTCGTAGCCACCGCGCGAGGAGTGCTGGTCTTCCTGCTGGTTGCGGCCGGCGTAGCCATTGGCCACGTGGTTGTCGGGGGTGCCGGCGGGCAGCCCTACCCCCGAGGTGTGGCCGTAGTCGGCGGCATAGGTCGTGCCCGCAGTTGGCGCGCCGTTATCGTTCTGAAAAGCGGCTACCTCGCCCGTTTTGCCGGGTAGGTTGCGGTTGTCTGCCACGTTGCCCCGGCCATCGGTAGCCGGCGGGCGGTTGGTGATATTATCGCTAAAATTCATGGTTGGCGGCGCGGGCGTGTCGCGCACGGCGTGGCCCTGCTGGCTGGGGCGCTGGTCGCGGCCGTCGTAATCACGGTAGGCATTGTGTTGCAGACCCGGCTCCGAGGCGCCTTCGCCGTAGTATTTTTCTTCGGTAGCCTCGGCACTGGGGCGCTCGGCGGCCGTATCAAACTCGCGGTACTGGTTGCCAAAGCCGCCGTGCGTACCGCCCAGGGTGCCTTGCTCGCCAAACTCACCACGGTTGGCATCGGCACTCTGGTTGCTGACCCGGTTGCGGTCCTGAAAGCTGCCCTGCACGTCATTGCCGAAATTACCGCCGTAGGCATCCGGCTGCTTCGAGTCGGTAGGCGGGGCGGGGGCGGCTTCTACGTCGGCGGGTTTGGCCTCGCGGTTTTCCTGCTCGCCGCCGGGCTCCACGGCCCCCTGGCCCACTTCCCGCTCGCTATCGAATAGCTCTTTGCTGGTGGGTGGGGGGGTAGGGGCCGGCTCGCCCGACTGCATGGCCGGCGTGGCGGGCTGCAAGGGGTTGTTGGCGTTGGTGTTGCGGGCGTCGGCGCCCATCTTGGTGGTTTCGTCGGCGGGCTGGTTGGGGCGGTTACCGGCTATGTCGTTGGGCTGGTCGTTGAGGCTGGGCATGGGAAAAGGCTGAAGAAGGTGAGGGGTGGGAAAAGTGAGCTGCTTCTACTCCACTATACGCCCCAGCGCGCCCGGCGTTGGGCTAGGCTGGGCTGGCGCAAAAAAATGCCGGCCACGCGCCTTGGTCCGGCCGGGGCCCGGCTTACATTTGGCCACGCCATTTCTTCGCCTATTAAGCAAAGTTTTACTCCGCATTATGCAACGCCGCCAATTTCTTCAGCACGGCACGCAAGCCGCCCTGGCCTCGGCCCTGCTGCCCCTCGCCGCCACTGCCGCCACCGCGCCCGAAGCCCCTACCCCCCCGCTCGTGGCTGAGGCCGCCCCGGTTGCCGCGCCCGTGGCCGGTTCTTTTGCCCTTAGTGAGGTAAGCATCAGCGACCTGCAAGCCCAGCTGGCCAGCGGCAAAGCCACCAGCCGCAGCCTGTGCCAGCAGTACCTGGCCCGCATCGCGGCCATCGACAAGGCCGGCCCGGCCCTAAACGCCATTATCGAGCTGAACCCCGACGCCCTTAGTATTGCTGAGGGGCTCGACAAGGAGCGCAAGGCTGGCAAGCTGCGCGGCCCCCTGCACGGCATTCCGGTGCTCATCAAGGACAATATTGATACTGGCGACAAGATGCAGACCACCGCCGGCGCGCTGGCGATGGTGGGCCACCATGCCGCCCAGGATTCGCACGTGGCCAAGCAGCTGCGGGCCGCCGGGGCCATTATTCTGGGCAAAACCAACCTGAGCGAGTGGGCCAATTTTCGCTCGACGCACTCGGCCAGCGGCTGGAGCAGCCGCGGCGGCCAAACCCACAACCCGAATGTAATTGACCGCACGCCCAGTGGCAGCAGCGCGGGCTCGGGCTCGGCGGCCTCGGCCAGCCTGTGCGCGGCGGCCGTGGGCACCGAAACCAACGGCTCCATCGTGTCGCCGTCGTCGGTGAATGGCCTGGTCGGCCTCAAGCCCACGGTGGGCCTGGTGAGCCGCACGGGCATTATTCCCATCTCGGCCACCCAGGACACGGCCGGCCCGATGGCCCGCTGCGTGCGCGACGCCGCCATTTTGCTCGGTGCCCTGGCCGGCCCCGACCCGGCCGATGCCGTCACGGTGTCGGCCGGCAACCCGGCGAAAGCCGCCGACTACACCCGCCTATTGCGCCCCGACGCCCTCAAGAGCCAAAAACTGGGGGTAGAAAAAGGCCACCTCGCCAGCCAAACGGCCGGCGGCGAGCTACTGCGCAAGGCCGTGGCCGACCTCAAGGCCCAGGGCGCCACGGTGGTGGAAGTGGATGTGCGCACCCCTACCCAGCCCATCGGCGAGTCGGAGTTCGACGTGCTGCTCTACGAGTTTAAGGATGGCCTGAATAAGTACCTGGCCGGCACCAAGGCGCCGATGAAAACGCTGGCCGACGTCATCGCCTTCAACAAGGCCAATGCTGCCCAGGCCATGCCTTTTTTCCAGCAGGAAATTCTGGAGCAGGCCGAAAAAACCGACGGCCTGGGCAGCGAGAATTATAAAGCCGCGCTGCGCAAAGTGGTGGATACCTCGCGCGCCGCGCTCGACGCGGCCCTGAAAACCGACGGCGGCCTGGCGGGCATCGTGGCCATCACGACTGGCCCGGCCGCCTGCATCGACCTTGTGAATGGCGAGTACAACACCGGCCCCGGCTACGCCGGAGCGGCCGCCATGGCCGGCTACCCCCACCTCACGCTGCCCATGGGCTACGTGCACGGCCTGCCCATCGGTATCTCCTTCGTGGGCGCGCCTTATAAGGAAGCCGAATTGCTGGCCCTCGGCTACGCGTATGAGCAGGCCACGAAGCACCGTAAAGCACCGGAGTTTAAAGCGGTAATTGGGTAAATAGCCCCTGTCATTACGAGCGCAACGAAGTGAAGCGCGGCAATCTTTTCTGCACGTTAGGATTACTATCCCGACGATTAG
>CAZZWL010000183.1:541-8833 GCA_964657755.1 uncultured Rhodanobacter sp. | reverse complement strand
CTGGCCGTGTTGGAGGTAGACGAAAACGAGGTGCTGTACCTGGGCCTGCCCGATAGCCAGGTGCCCA
Source organism: uncultured Rhodanobacter sp. (assembly GCA_964657755.1). Taxonomy (GTDB): domain Bacteria; phylum Bacteroidota; class Bacteroidia; order Cytophagales; family Hymenobacteraceae; genus Hymenobacter. The sequence goes on along the minus strand of CAZZWL010000183.1, from coordinate 8,766 downwards.
GCGCCGGCCCCGACTTTGAGGCTGCCGCCGACCGGCTGGCGGAGTTCATCACCGCGCAGCAGGCCGACACCGTGCTGGTGCCCTGGCGGCGCGACCCGCACCCCGACCACCGCGCCAGCAGCCTGCTCGCCGCCGCCGCCCTGGCCCGCCTCCCTACCCCCCCCCGCCGCCTCGAATACGTGGTGTGGGCCTGGGAGCGCGCCGCCCCCGCCGACCTGCCCCGGCCCGGCGAAGGCACTGGCTTTCGGCTCGACATCAGCCAAGTGCTGACCCGAAAACAGCGCGCTATCGCGGCGCACCGCTCGCAGCTGGCGCCCGGCACCATTACCGACGACCCTAGCGGCTTTTTACTGTCGGAAACCATGCTGGCGCATTTTGCCCAGCCCACGGAAGTATTCATCGAAGCCGCGCCTACCCCATGAATTCTGACCAGCCTAACACGCTTGACCCCAACTACTTCGACGACGTATACCGGGCTAATGAGGACCCCTGGGCTTTTGCCAGCAGCCCCTACGAGCGTCAGAAATATGCCGATACCCTGGCCGCCCTGCCCCGGCCAAGCTACGAGCGGGCCTTCGAGATAGGCAGCTCTATCGGCGTGCTCACGGCGCAGCTGGCCCCGCGCTGCGGCCAGCTGCTGAGCGTGGACGTGAGTGAGGTGGCCCTGGCCCAGGCCCGCCAGCGCTGCGCGCGGCTGCCGCAGGTTACGCTGCGCCGGCTACAGGTGCCGGCCGAGTTTCCCGCCGGCCAGTTCGACCTGATTATCCTCTCGGAGGTAGGCTACTACTGGTCGCCGGCTGACCTGGCCCGCGCCGCCGACCTCATGCTGGCCGCCCTACCCCCCGGCGCGCAGCTGCTGCTGGTGCACTGGACGCCCGTGGTGCCCGACTACCCCCAGACCGGCGATGAAGTACACGAATTTTTTCTGCAACGAGCGGCTCCGCACGGCCCCCTGCGGCACCTGCACGGCCACCGCGCCGATAACTACCGCCTCGATTTATTTGAGAAGCTCGCCTAGCGCGATTTTATATCAGCACGTAGCTTCCGCAACGTGAACCCCAGGGTGCACGCTACTGACTCAAGGCCAAACTGCTGGGGCAAAGGCTACTTTAAGCGGCCACCACCCCTTCGCGCAGGTAGGCCCGCAGGTCGCGCAGGGCCCCGCTGAGCGGCACGGGCAGCACGGCCCCACGCGTGGCTTCTATCCATTGCCAGAGCTGGCCGAAGGTGCGGGCCTGGCGGGCCTGGGCCAGGAGGTCTGCGGCGGGCACTTCGACGGCGCGGGCCAGGCGGGCCAGCTCGGGGCCAGCGGCCCGGGCACCCTGCTGCCACCAGGCGCGCAGGCGGCGGCGCGCGCGCCACACCCGTACTAGCTCGTGCGGGCACGGCACGGGGGGCTCGCGGTGCTGCGCGCTCAAATTCTCCCACTCCCGCAGCTGCCACGACAGGCCCACCTCCACGCGGCCACAGCGGCGGGCCGAGGTATATACCTGCACCTGCGGGCTGTGGCGCACCGGCAGGTCGTGCCGCAAGAGCAGCTGCCACAGCGCCTCATCTTCCAGAAACGGCACGGCGGGCAGGCCCCCCACCTGGCGGTAGGCCCGCACCGTGAGGGCCAGGCTGGCCCCGTAGTGCTGGTGGTGGCAGGGCCAGCGGTCGGCGGCGCAGGGGTCTACCAAGTCTTCCAATTGGCGCAGCAGCACCCGGTAGGCGGCATCGCCGAGCTGGGTGCGCCGCACGGGGCAGGGCTCCGGGGAAGCAGCAGTTTGGGTAAGAATGCGCCCACCCACGGCTTCGGCGCCCAGCTCGATTTCGCGCAGGGTAGCCGCCAGCCAGGTCGAGGCTACCAGCGTATCGGCGTCAGTGCTGAGCAGCACGCCGGTGGGGCCAATAGTAGTTTCGAGGCGCTGGGCGGCTTCGTCGAGCAGCAGCCGGCGCGCCCGGCCCACGTGGGCCTGCGGGTGCGGCAGCTGCACTTCGGCCACGTGCACGGTTAGGTTGGGGTGGCGGCGGGCCGCCTGGCGCACGGTGGCCGCGGTGCGGTCAAGGCAGTTATTGGCCAGCACGATTACCTCTATCATCCCGCTTGGCAGGGCCTGGCCGCTCAGGGTAGTTTGGGCAGCCAGCGCGGCCAGCGTGGCGGGCAGGTTATTCGCCTCGTCCTTGGCCGGAATAATAACGCAGGCTTGCAGCGCCGCATTGGGAGGGGGTAGCTGGCGGTGAAGCGTCCGCTCGATTTGATGGAGCAGCTGCTCTTCGGTAAGAGGCTGGGGCAGCAGGGCCGGTGGAGCGGCGTCCATTGCCTCACGCGTGGCGTGAAAGCGGGCCGGCGTGGCAAGTTGGTCCATAGTGAAAGCAGTGTACGCCCACACCCGCACAAGGGTGAGAAGTCTGGTGATAATTTTTACTATTTCTCCATAAATTCAGTAAAAACTCATGCTAAACTAACCCACAAAGCATTTACAATCAGTAATATGAGCACAACGAATGTTTAGCTAATATTATTAGCCAAAAAGCAGAAGGCCGCGCCACCCAGGGGGTAGCGCGGCCAGCATTGGCAGCAAGCTCGGCTTAGAAGGCTTCGCCAATGGCGAAGTAAAAGCCGGGGTCGGTGCCAAAAGCGTAGTCGAAGCGCAGGTTTACGCGGTCGCGCCGAATAAAATTGAAGCGCGCTCCTAGGCCGCCCGCCGCGTGGAAGCCCCCCAAACTATAGTCGCTGAGGTTGTAGCCGACCTGGCCCGCGCCCGCGAAGGCGGCCCCGTCGATGCGCCAGAACAAGTGCTGGCGCAGCTCGGCCTGGGCTGATATCAGCTGCCGGTCGCGGAAGCGCTGCTCGTAGATGCCGCGCATTATGTTGGCGTTGTTGTAGAGGGTACCGCCCAGGTTGGCCCCGATGCCGGCCAGCCCGTACCACGGCACGTCACCCGAGTGAAACTGGCCCAGAAACTGCAGCGCCAGGATAGTCTTGTCGCTGAAGATGCGCTGAAAGTGCCGGGCATCAATCTGGTAGCGCACAAAATTATAATCGGAGCCCACAAAACCACCGTTAAACATCACCTGCAAATCGAGCAGATTACCCTTGGTAGCGGCCAGGGCCACGTCGCGGCTGTCGAGGGTATATACCGGGCCAATGCCGGAGAGGCTAAAATTGCGCGTCTGGCGCAGGTCAACGCGCGGGTCGACCAGCAGGTAGTTAGTCTGGCCCAGGATAGCGTCGCCGTTGTCGTTGACCCGACCCTTTTCCTCGTCGATGTTAAACACACGCGATAGGCGGTATTGCAGGCCCAAGAACTGATTGTGAGCGATGCTTTTCTGGATGCGCTGGTTGATGATGAACAGCTGAAAATCCACGAATGAGCGGTTGCTGGTCTGCACCTGCGGCGCATCGTTGCCGGCACCGAAATAGTAGAGCCGGTTCTTGTACGAGCTAATCTCGCCGTTCAGGTAATACTTCTCGCCGGGCGAGTAGATGGTGTGCACGAACTGCACCAGCGACTGGCTCTTCTGCGTGGTCCAGAACTGGGCGCGGGCATTGGAAGCTCGCGTGAGCGTATCGGTGCCTAGGCGGCCGCTGAGCAAGCCGCCCAGGCCATAGCCCGCGCCGGTTTCCTGCTGGTAAAACAGCACGGGCACGGGCAAGATGGTAATCTTTTTGGGAGGCTTACTCTCTTTGGTTTGGCCAGCCGGCAGGCCCTGGCCCTGGCTTAGCAAAGATGTACCCAGCAAGGCAGCCAGTAATAGCGGAAAAATGCGCATAAAAACAATAAAGTGGAGGCGTATGGCACCACAACGGAAAACAGGGGTAGGCGGTTGGCTAAGCAGTGCCTTTCCAACCACAAGCCATTATTTTTCAGCACTATGCTCCCTACACGCGGCATTCACATTCATCTACTGGCCGGCGGCGCGGCGCAGCTCCTCTTCGGCGCCGGCGGCGCGCTTGCGGGCGGCGGCCACTTTTGCATTGCCAAAGCGGTAGGTGAACGCGGCAGTGGCCACCCGCGAGTCCATGCTTGCCCGAAAATATTCGCTGAAATTGACGTAGTTAGAAGTAACGCGCTGGGGCGTAGTGTAAAAAATATCGGCTACGTTCAGGCGCAGGGTACCCTGCTTGTTCCACAGGCTTTTCTGGATGCCCGCCGCCACCTGGCCCTGCGCCTGCAGCAGTTGAAACCCGCCCACCTGGCGCGACTCATACACCCCGCTCACGTCGGCCGACCAGCCGTGGGGTAGGGTAAAGCTATTGTTGAGCGTCAGGTTGGCGGCAAGCTGCCCCCGGTCGAGAAACGTGTTTTCCAGGTTGCCCACGTACCGGTTGTAATACAGCAATCCGTTGGCGTACAGCGTCCACCACTTCGCCAGCTCCACTGGCGCCGTGAGGGTGAGGGTGTAAAAATGGCGGGTGGTTAGGTTCACATCCTGGTTCACCACTACCCGGTTGCCATCGGGCGAGAGCAACACAGCGTGCTCGATGGGCTGGTCGGTGCGCGAATACGCCAGGGCAGTGCTGAATTTCTGCTTATACGTGTGCGTCAACTCAATAGCATAGCTGGTGCTGGCCACCAAATTAGGGTTGCCGGCGATGTACGACGTGGCATCGAGGTACGCCCGCAGCGGGTTGAGCTGCCCGTAGCTGGGCCGGTCGACGCGGCGCGCCACGGCCAGAGCCAGCGCGTGCTGCTTGCTGAGCGCCCGCTGCACCAACAAGCTGGGAAACAGCTGGATGTAGTGCCGCTCGCGGCTGCTACCCCCCAGGGTTTCGGCCAAGGTATTGGTTTGCTCGGCGCGCAGGCCAGCTTGCAGCGTGGTGCCCGCCCGCGCCCCCGACACGGTGGCGTAGGCCGCATTCACGTTCTCGTGGTACTGGAACTGGCTGGAAATGTCGGGGTTGAGCGTGCTCACCCCCCCCACCGTGTTCACAAACACCACGTTGTTGTCCGAGGCGATGCGCGTCACTTTAACCCCGGCGTCGAGCCGCGCGCGGTGGGGTAGGGGCTGGCTGTAGTCGGCCTTCACCGCCCCAATGTCAAGGTTGCTGCGCTGGTCGCCGCTTAGCAGGCTAGTGGGGGGGGTAGGCGCGTCATAATACGTATATAGCCCCAGCAGGCGGGTTGTGTTGTAGCGCGCGTAGTCGGCATCAAAGGCCAGCGAGCTGGCACTGGCCGAGTCGGCGAAGGTGTGGCGCAGGTTCAGGTTGACGCTGCCATTGGGCCGCTTGATGTCCTGGTCGGCCAGCGACGTGTAGTGGCTGGCTGGCTGGCGGGTATCGTTGAAAAACTGAATATTGGAGTTGGTAGTGGTAATAGTTTGGCTGGCCAGCCCGGTGGCCGACACCCCCAGCAGCGTGCGCTTGCTCAGCGTGAGGTCGAGGCCCACCTTGCCACTGTGCGAGCGTAGCCAGGTAAGACGCTCGCTGGCTATCAGGCTACTAGCAGCAGGTAGTTGCGGCGAGGCCGCGTACTGCCGGTCGAAGTCAACCCGCAGGTAGCCCCGGCGGTCGGCATAGGCGTAGTTACCGTAGATATTAAGGTTTTGGCGGCGGTAGTTCAGCGCCAGGCCCCCGAGAAACTTGCCGTATTCGCCCCGGCCGTAGCTGGCATTGACGCTGCCGTTGGTGCCCAGGCGCTGGTCTTTTTTAAGCGTGATGGCGATAACGCCGGCCCCGCCCTGGGCATCGTAGCTGGCGGGCGGGTTGGTAATGAGCTCGATGCGCTGCACCTGCTCGGCGGGCAAGGCGCGCAGGTAGTCGGCCAGCTCGGTGCCAGTCAGCGGCACGCGCTTGCCGTCAAGCACCACCAGCAGGCCCTGGCGGCCGCGCAGGGCCAGGGCATCAGCGCCGTCAATAGTCACGCCCGGCGCGCGGCCCAGCACATCGAGGGTAGTGGCCCCGGCCGAGAGCGGGCTATCGGCCACGTTCACCACGGTGCGGTCAGGCTGGTGCTCAAACAACGGCTTGCGGCCAGTCACAGTCACGTCCTGAAGGCGCGTAGCCTGGTTGGCCACCAGCGCTATCGGGGTGAGCACGTGCCCGCCCACTGGCAGCTCAAACGCCGGGCTCCAGTAGCGCTTGTACCCCACCTGCGCCACCGACACGAGGTAGCGCCGGCCCACCACGGCTTCCAGCCGGAAGGCCCCGGCGGCATCGCTAAACTCAGTTTTGACTGCTACCGAATCGGCAGCCCGGTGCAGCGTCACGGTGGCCAGTTCCACGGCGGTGCCAGCGGGGCTCGCCACGCGGCCGCTCACGGCCGCGCGCTGGGCCTGGCCAATGAGCGGCAACCCCAGCAGCACTACTGCCCACAACCACCTTCTTACCCTCCTACCCAACCGCACCGGAATAAAACCAGGCATAATTAAACTTAACTCGTACTAGGCTTCGATAAAGTACAGGAAAACAATCAGTAAGTAGTGGAGTAGCAGAAATACTAGTGCCTCTCGTTAATTGATTATTAGAGTCTGTTTGTTAAAGCGTAAAGGTGCGATACAGGTACTGGTAAACCAAACTATAGCTGGCTAATTCGCTGGCACGGCAGTGAATTATTAGCAGATTTATTTAGCCTATTCCCGGAGGAAGTAGCCTGGCTACACGAGGAGCATACTCAACACGCCGGCCAGCATAATGCCCTTGCACCACGCGCTAAGCTGGCGAAAGTGGCGGCGGCGGTCGGCGCGCAGCAGCAGGCGCGCCAGCCAGCCCAGCGGCAGCAGCACCAAGGCCAGCAGCCAGGTGGCCAGCGGCCAGCGGCCCCAGGCCAGCAGCTGCCCGGCGGCACCCAGCACCAAGGCTCCCAGGCACAGCAGAAAAAAGGCCGCCACCCACTTGCTGCGCGCTACCCCCCACACCAGGGGCAGGGTGCGGCAGCCGTGCTGGGCGTCGCCGCGCATGTCCTCCAGGTCTTTCACGATTTCGCGCACCACCGTGAGCAGAAAAGCGGCCAGGGCATACAGCCACACGGCCTTAAGCCGGCCTTCGGGGGGGGTAGTAGCCAGCAGGGCCGGCAGCAGAATAAGAGCCGCCGTGAGGGTAGCAATGCTTACGTTGCCCACCAGCGGCAGGCGCTTGAACCGGGCCGAGTAGCCCCACAGCAGCGCCGCGGCGCCCATCGTCACGGCGCCTAGGCGGCACGAGAGGGCCGTGGCCAGTATTACTCCCAGCCCACTCAGCAGCACGTGGGCCAGCATGGCGTGGCGACGGCGCAGCAGCCGCCCCACCACCAGCCGGGCGGGCCGGTTGATGGCGTCAATCTTGACATCGTAGTAGTCGTTGATGATGTAGCCGGCGGCTGCCACCAGCAGCGCCGCCAGCACCAAAAGCCCAAAGCGGGGGGCCAGCAGCACCGCCCCCGGCGGCTGCCCCGGCAGCAGCAGCCCCCGCACCAGCCCCAGGCTCAGCAGCATAATGGCCAGGTTGGGCCAGCGTACCAGCCCCGGCAGGGCCCGCGCCAGCCGGCCCGCCTGGCCGGGGCCGGCGGGCAGCAGGTCGTCGGCGTCGCCGCGGGGCGGCCCGGTAGCGGGCGCAGGCAAAGGGGCAACGGGCATGGCGCGGGGCACGAAAAGCCGAAGATACGGCGCGCCGGCCCGCCCCTACCCCCAGCAAAAAGCCCCCACCGGCAACCGGCAGGGGCTTCTTAGCATGCGCAGAGTTAGCTGCTCAGCTAGCTCATACGCGCCTAACGTTCACGGCATTCACACCCTTACGGCCTTCCTGCGTTTCAAACTCCACGCGGTCGTTTTGCTGAATCTGACCGCCGTTGAGGCCCGTGATATGTACGAAAAAATCCTCTTTCGTATTATCGTCAGTGATGAAGCCAAAACCTTTGGCTTCATTGAAAAATTTTACTGTCCCAGTTTTCATGGTGGTTGGCAAATAAAAAAAAAGAGGCTGCCACTCACGTGGCAAAAAGAACTGGTGCCTTTAATGCCAGTGAGTTGGTAATACGCAAACCGTGCGGGCGGGGTTGGCTACTGGTGGTCGCGCCACTCGTACACCCATTTGGCCTGAATCTGTTCGAGGTGACCTTCGTTGGCTTGCTCGCGGGTGCCCTCAAAGTTAGGCAGGCTCAGCACCCATTCAATAAGTTCGGTGAAACGAATGCGGTAGATTTTCGCTTCCGTGAAGTCGTCGCCAAATTTTTCGTAGAGGGCAATGGCTACATCCTCGTGGTCAGCCCACTGAATGGGCGGCTCGTAATGATTCACTTTTTTGGAGTTATGAGTTAAAAGTTATG
>CAZZWL010000183.1:0-531 GCA_964657755.1 uncultured Rhodanobacter sp. | reverse complement strand
TGAAAGATGAATGCGGTACTGCCCTAACTCATAATTCATAACTCATAACTTTTAACTCCCGCTAGTGGCCCAGGAAGTTTTGGGGGGGTAGGGTGACGACTACTTCCAGCGCCTCGTTGGGCAGCACGCACTGGCAGGCCAGGCGCGAGCTAATGCGCGGGTTGATGGCCCGGTCGATGAAGTCTTCTTCTTTTTCCGAAATCTCGGGCAGTTCGTCGCCGCCCCGGTCAATGTACACGTGGCAGGTGCTGCACCCGCACACGCCGCCGCAGTTGTGCTGCAGCTGAATGCCGTTGTTGAGGGCCACGTCGAGCACCGACTCGCCACTGGCGGCTACGTGCGTTTGGGTGGGCTGGCCGTCCTGAAACTGAAAAATAATAGTGGAGGGAGTCAAAATAGGAATGCCCGGCGGGCTTGATGCAAAGCGCAAAGTTAAGCCCGCCGCCGCCGCATTACTTATCTACCGCCGCCGCCTGAATACTGGCCGTGAGCCCGGCGTAGAGAGTCTGCCAGGCCGGGTGCGCCGCCAGG
>CAZZWL010000182.1:0-8853 GCA_964657755.1 uncultured Rhodanobacter sp. | reverse complement strand
GTTATTAACCTTATGGCGCGAGCGAGATGCTTCGGCAGGCTCAGCATGACGTTCTTCTTTAAGCGATTAACTCACAGCTTATGCTGTGGCCCCGGCGCCACTAGCCGCTGCCCAATAATGACGCGCCGCCCGGTGAGCGTATGCAGCATGGGCACCAAAATCTGCTGGGCATTGCGCTGGGTTTCAGCCAGAATACCCGATTGCAGGGCCGACTTACGCACCTGCGCCTCGGCGTAGCGATAGGCTTCATCCACAAGGCTGGCATCGTCGAAAAAGCCATTTTCGGTGCTGAAAACCCGGCTTTGGTTGTGGTTGACCTGGAAAGCGCACAGCTCGGGGTCGGGCAAAGTAATGCGCACCACCGAGTCACCCTCCAACGTCACGTCCTGGGGCCGGATTTTGCGCAAATCGAGGCAGCCCACGGCCTCGCCCCCCACGATGAGCGCCGCCTTGGCATCGGGCAAAAACGGGTACTTGGCCGTGCGCTTATACTCCACCACGTCCTTGAAGCGGTAGCGCACCAGCTCCAATTTGCCCAGTGCCTCCACCTGCGTGAGGACCGTGTTGTGGGTCACCGTCACCCGCGGCTCGCGCGGGGCCAACGGATTGAGGCCGTCCAGGGTCGAGCCGATTTTGCGCCACAAAAACACGCCCAGCGCCACGAGTATCAGTAGCGGAACGAGGCGGCGAATAAGGCGGGGCAGCATAAGGCGTAAAATGGAGCGGGCTTCGGCCCGGTCCACGGTTGAGTTAAGCAGGCATACCCCAAATGTGAGGCTGGGGTTGGCCCACCAGTACCTTTGAAGGGTGACAAGCAAGCCGCCGCTCATTATTTCTGCCGCTATTCGCCGCCTCTGGCCGCAGCACCGCTGGCTGCTGCTGGCGGTATGGCTGCTGGTGCAGGCCGCGTTTCTGGTCAGGTTTCACGGCCCGCACTACGCCAACGACAGCGCCCGCTACCTCGGCTACGCCACCAACCTAGCCCAGCACGGCTACTACCACTTGGAGCCCGCCGAAACTAGCTTGGCTACTGATTTTCAATACGTTCATAACCAGCGCTACATCCTCTACCCCTGGTACCAGAGCGTGTGGCTGCGGCTGCACGCCGGCTGGTGGGGCATCGTGCTGGGGCAGATTTTTATCTCAGGACTGGCCGCGGCCGCGCTCTACGGCGGCGTGCGACGGCTGGCGGGGGGTAGGCGCGGGGCGGCGGCGCTGGCCACGGGCCTGTTTGTGGTGTGGCCCGACGTGCAGCAGTTCAATTGCTACCTCCTTACCGAGTCGTTATTCATCAGCCTGTCGGTGTTTTCGTTCTGGGCGCTGGGGCGGGTGCGTGGTGGCGGGTGGCAGGCCTGGGTAATGCTGGTAGGTTGCCTGCTGCTCACGGCGCTGGTGCGGCCCAATGGCTTCGTGGTAGCCGCCGCCGCCGCCGTGGCCGGCCTGGCAGCGCTGCACGCGGCGCGGCGGCGGCTATTTTGGGGGCTTATTGGGGCTGGTGGGCTGGCCGCGCCGCTGGTGGTGTGGTGGCTCAATTACCAGCTAGTCAGCTTCTTCATTGTTGAAACCTACGTGCGCGGCGAGCTCATGTTTGCTACCCCCGTGTGGGCCATTCACCCAGGCGCGCCACTGGTGCTGCCGCCCGCCGGCATCGGCCAGATGTCGCGGGTGCTCTACTTTGCCGCCCACAATCCCGGCTTCCTGGCCCGGCTGATGCTAGGTAAGCTCTTCGTGTTTTTTAGCAGCATTAAGCCTTATTATTCGCTGGCTCACAAAGCCATGAGCGTGTTACTACTGTGGCCGCTCTACTACCTGGCCGGGCGCGGCGCCCGCCGGGCTGCGGTGTGGCTGCCGGCACGGGCGTTTCTGGTGGCCGTGCCGCTGCTGCAAGCCGCTATCGTCATGCTCACCGTCGACGACTACGACGTGCGCTTCCTGGCCCCGGTGCTACCCTTCGTGTTCGCGCTGGCGGCATTGGCGGTGAGTAATGGGAGTAAAAAAGAACGTCATTCCGAGCTTGCCGAGGAATCTCGCTCGCGTCGTTGAACGATTGAATTAGTGCTGCACGCGAGATTCCTCGACAAGCTCGGAATGACGTTCTTTGTTTACTCCCATTACCCCCATTACTCAAAGCCCGCCCAGGCTTGCAGGCCGCCGGTGTGCACGGCCACCACGGTGCTGCCGGGCGCAAAGTGCCCCTTCGCAATCAAATCCAGCACGCCAAACAACAATTTGCCGGTGTAAATCGGGTCGAGCAGCACGCCAAAATCGCCCTCAAATTGCTGGATAAACACCCGTAACTCGGTCGGTAGCTTGGCGTAGCCACCGCAGTGATAGCCGGTGTGCAACTCATACTGCCCGCCCAGGCAGCCCGTGGTGGCCAGCAGCGCATCCACGTCAGTGCGCAGAAAATCAGCGCCTTTCAGCGCGGCCACGCCCACGGCGCGGGCGGGGTAGGCAGCCTCGGCCAGGCCCAGCACCAGGCCGGCCAGCGTGCCGCCGGTGCCCGCCGCCACGGCCACGGCATCGAAGTTGGTGTGCTGGCGCAGCTCGCCGATAAGCTCGGCCACGCCGCGCAGGGCCAAGGTGTTCGTTCCGCCCTCGGGCAGGGGGTAGGCGGGGCCAAACTGGCGCTGCATGTCAGCCAGAAACTCGGGCTCGGCGCGGCGGCGGTAGGTGGTGCGGTCGAGGTAGTGCAGCCGCATGCCGTCGGCAGCGCAGCGGGCCAGGGTGGGGTTGAGCGGCTGGTGTTCTTCGCCCCGCACCAGGCCGATGGTTTCGAAACCGTAGAGCCGGCCGGCGGTAGCCACGGCTGCCAGGTGATTAGAATAGGCGCCGCCAAAGGTGAGCAGCTTGGTGTGGCCTTCGGCCTTGGCCCGCAAGAGATTGTACTTCAGCTTGCGGGCTTTATTGCCGGGTAGGGCGGGGTGCAGCAGGTCGTCGCGCCAGAGCAGCAGGCGCACGCCGCGCCGCTGAGCAGCGGGGTGCGGAATTGGCGTTAAAAAATCAGTTGTCATTGCGAGCGCAATGAAGTGGAGCGCGGCAATCTTTCCTTACCGCTAGGTTGATAAAACCCGGAATGCGAACGACCAGGAAAGATTGCCGCGCGCCCCTTGGTTGCGCTCGCAATGACAAGCAGTATTATACGGCCTCGTCCTCCCGGCGCTGGCGAAAGCCGAAGACGCCCGCCGCCACCACCGCCAGCAACACGCCGATGCTCGACAGCAGCGACACCGTGTTGCCAATCTTATACTCTTTGGGCTCAAACACAAACTTGATTTCGTGCGGGCCGGCCGGCACCTGCATGGCCCGCAGCACGAAATCGGCGCGGAAGTGCGGCACCGGCTGGCCATCCAGAAAAGCCTGCCAGCCGTCGGCGTAGTAGATTTCGGAGAAGACCACCGTGCCCGGTTGGGCCGCCGAGTAGCGGTAGGTGAGCGCGTCGGGCGCGTAGTTGGTAAGGGCAATGGTGGCCGACGAGTCGGCGTACGTGGCCGGCTTCACGGCCGGAAATTTGGTGACGTCCACCACGGCCGTTTGCTTGGCATTGAGGCCGGTGAGGGCCGCCATTTCCTGGTCGGGATTCTGCACGGCCCGCAGCTCGCGCACAAACCAGGCATTGCCCAGCGCGCCGGGGTTGCGCTGCACTTGCTCGGTTTCGCCCTGCTTTTGGGGGGGTAGGATAACGTAGCGCGTGTTCAGCATGTTGAGCACGCTGGTGTTGTTCTGCGAAATCTGGCGCTCAATCAGGTCCTGGTAGCGGCGCAGCTTGGCGCCGTGGTAGCCGCCAATGCTCTTGTGGAAGTACGACGTGCGCGCCTCGTTAAACGGGTTGCCGAGGTTGAGCACGCGGTAGCTCAGGTCCTTGTCCTGGAGTATCTGCTTATCGGCCGGGCTTTCCTGGAAGCTCTCTACGATGGTTTCCTGCTGAAAATTCTTCTCGCCGAGGTAGCGCTTGTCCACCGTCCAGAGGTCGAGCAGCACCAGCGCCACCACGGCCAGCGCCGCCACGCGGGCGTTAATCTTTCCTTTCAAATAAAAGAACAGCGCCGCCAGCGTGAGACCCACGAATAGCAGCCCGCGCCAGATATCGTTGTGCAGCAGCTCGGCGCGGTCGGCGCGCAGGGCGCTCAGCAGCTGCGGCGTGAAGCCACCCTGGGTCAAATTCGCATCCTGCGGCGAGGCATAGTCGAAGCTCAGGCTGGCCACCCAGGTCAGCAGCAGAAAGCCCGCCGTGATGGCCCCGGCGTAAAGCAACTGCCTGGTGCGCAGTAGGTTATCGGGTGAATCGACCACCACGGCCGGGGTGCCCGCAGCGGCGCGGGCGGCTTTGGCCAGGGCCGGGTGCAAGGGTTCAGCGGCTACGGGGGGGGTAGGGCCGGTTGCCAGCACCGCGCGCGGCCGCAGCATGCGCGCCAGCGCCAGCGCCGCTAGCAGCGGCATCGCCAGCTGGGCCATTACCAGGCCCATGCTCACCGCCCGGAAGTTGCGGTAGCCCGGCAGGTAGTCGAATATCAGGTTGTTAATCGACTCAAAGTTCTTGCCCCAAGCCAGCACGAACGACACTAGCGTACCCGCCAGCAGCCAGTAGCGCGTGCGCTTATCCACTACAAACAGCCCCAGCACAAACAGGAAGCAGACCGTAACGCCCACGTACACGGGCCCAGCCACGTAGCTCTGGTCGCCCCAGTAGGTGGGCATGGCGGCCAGGTATTCCTCGGGCAGGCCGGCCGCGGCCACGTGCGAATCTTTGGGCAGCGGCATGGCGCTGCTGCCGCCGTAGAAGTTGGGTACCAGCAGCGTCATCGTTTCGCCCACGCCGTAGCTGTAGGCGAAGGCGTAGTCGCGGTCCTGCTGCCGGGCGCTGGGCGCGGCCTGGCCCGGCGCGGCGGGTAGGGATTTTAATTCGGAGGGCGCGCGGTTGCTGAATTTGCTGTATTCATAGGTGGTGTAGAGGCGGCCAAAGCTCACGCCAATGGCCAGCGCCGCGCCTACCCCCAGCAAGATTACCCGGCTGAAAAAGTCGGGCAGCCGCCCGGCGCGGATGGCCGCCACCAGTTCAATCACCCCATAAATCACCACCAGCAAGCCCAGGTAATAGGTAATCTGCGGGTGGTTGACGCGCACGTTCAGCGTGAGGCCCAGCGTGAAGAGGGCCGCGCCCAGCCACTTATTTTGCCGAAAAGTCAGCAGCAGGCCGCCCAGCACCAGCGGCGCGTAGGCCAGCGCCCACGACTTGGTATTGTGCCCGGCCGCCAGAATGGCCAGGTTGTAGCTCGAAAAGCCCAGCGCCACCGCGCCCGCCACCGCCACCAGCGGCCGCACGCCCAGCGCCACCAGCAGCACGTAGCCGCAGAGCAGCGCCACAAACAGGTTGCTCACCACGCCCGGCAGGCCCAGCGCCACGAATTTCTGCACGTACACGAACAAGTCGCCGGGGAAGTGCACCGAAATCAGGTAGGTCGGCATCCCGCTAAACATGGAGTTGGTCCACAGCGGTTCGTGGCCGTGCTCGGCGGCCCACTGCTGCGTCTCGCGGGCGCCACCCTGAAACTGAGTAATGTCGTGCTGCGCCAGCGTTTGGTGGTCAAACACGATGGGCGCAAAGTAGGCCACGGCCAGCACCACGAAGAACAACACGGCCAGCACGTGCGGCCAGGCCCGCTGCCACAGCGGCGCGGGGGTAGGGGAAAGGGAAGCGGAAACGGCCATCGGGCGCTTAACTACGGGTAGGCAAATGAAGCCCGAAGGTAGCGCCGGGGCGGGGAAGGCAAGGAAGGCTAATTGCTGTCCTCAAAACAGAGAAACAATGAGTTTTCCACAATCGTCGGTTACCAGTTTTGGTGATAACTTATGGGATATGTGTCTAAAGTATTTTCTGTCAATATTTTAGCACGTATCGCCATTGTACTAGCTAGCACGTCAATTACTTACTCTAACAAATTATCCCGCTACTTTCGGCCCAACGTACGGTACACACCCCGCCAACACGGTCGCCTATAAACGGCGAACCCGCGGCTGGTGACACAACAGAGGGTTCAAGAAGTGGGTGCAGGAACAATCCCATCTTAACCAATGAAAAGGGAAACCTGTGATAAAAATAGAATTAAAGGTTTGAAAGCAAAATTATGGCTAAGCACCTGTTAGAAATCCAGGCAAAAACCCGGCTGAGCCTGGGCAAGTCAATAGCGCAGTTTCTTGGGTGCCAAATTGAAAAAGATTATACCGTCTTAAAGTGGTTGACTATTAGCAAAGGAGGCAATAACAAGGCCTACAGTATCTACTACAGCGAGGTATTTGGCGATGAGGACGATTCCGAGCTAGATATAGTAGAACTAACGCCTGTAAACCCTGATGAGGACGCATGCATCACTGAATTTGGTACCATCGAAGAGGCACTGACATTTGCTGCTGCAACGTATGGCGCATTGGCGCAGAAGTATGTGGCCGAAAGTATGATTAACGAGGAATATACCAGCTACCTGAAAGAGCGTAACGACGCAGGTCACTGAGGCACTAGCGCGGCAGAAGCCATTACTCTATTGTCAAACAATCCTACCCCCTCCTGCGTCTTACAGCCTCCATTCCACAAGACCCAACCTATGCCTGATACCCCCAAAACCTGGTTCATTACCGGGGCCTCGACTGGCCTCGGCGAGGCGCTGGCAAGCGTGCTGCTCGACAAGGGCGAGCGCGTGGTGGCCACCTTCCGCAAGTCGGAGCAAGTAGAAGAATTTACGAAGCGCAAGCCCGGCCAGAGCCTGGGGGTGCTGGTAGACGTGACCGACGCCGCGCAGATACAGGGTGCCGTGGCGCACGCTATTACCGCCTTCGACCACCTCGATGTGATAGTCAATAATGCGGGCTACGGCTCGCTGGGCAGCATCGAGGAAATTACGGAGGAAGAAACCATCCGGCAGTTTAACGTGAATGTGACGGGGCCGCTGCGCGTGGTGCGGGCCGTGCTACCCCACCTGCGCGAGCGCAAGGCGGGCCATATTCTCAACGTGACCTCGGTGGGTGGCTTTATTGGTATGGCCCACGCAGGTATCTATAATGCGTCGAAGTTCGCACTCGAAGGGCTGGGCGAGTCGCTGGCCGCGCAGCTGGGGCCGTTGGGTATTCACGTCACCAACGTGGAGCCTGGACCATTCCGCACCAAGTGGGCCGGCGAGTCGGCTACTTATACGGAGAATAAAATTGCCGACTACGCGCCCACCGTGGGCGCGGGCCTCAAGGCCTCATTGGGTCGCGACGGCAACCAGGCCGGCGACCCTGTGAAGGCCGCCGAGGCTATGTACGAGCTTGTGCGCCTGCCCCAGCCGCCGGTGCATCTGCTGCTCGGCGGCTTCGCCTACAAACTGGTGCGCGAGAAATTACAGCATCTGCTGAAGGAAATCGACGACTTCGCCTACCTCGGCGAGCCGACCGATTACTAATTGCTAACCCTGAAGTAGCGCTTTTCCTGAAACGGCTGCCGAGGAGTCGGCGGCCGTTTTCAATTTCCGGAGTGGCCGTCCCGACCTTTGCGGGCGTTATGCCCATCCTCTTTGCTACCCTACCCGCCCTGCTCGGCGGCACGCTGCTACTTGCCCCCGCTACCGATGCGGCCGTGGCTACGCTGCTGCTTGACAGCCGCCGCGTGGGCCTCACCGAAGGGGCCGTGTTTTTTGCCCTGCGGGGGCCCAACCACGATGGCCATCAGCACCTGGCCGCGCTGTATGCGCGGGGCGTGCGGCTATTTGTGGTGGCCTACCCCCCCGCCAGCCTCGAAGCGTTCGCGGGCGCGGGTTTCGTGCAAGTAACCGATACGCTGGTGGCCTTGCAAACGCTGGCGACGCGGCACCGAATGGATTTTGCGGAGCCGGTGTGGGCCGTCACGGGTTCCAATGGCAAGACCATCGTGAAGGAATGGCTGGCCCAGCTGCTGGCCCCCGACGAGGACATTTGCCGCTCGCCCAAGAGCTACAACTCGCAGGTGGGCGTGCCATTGAGCGTGTGGGAGCTGGCGCCCGGCCGCCACACGCTGGGCATCTTCGAAGCGGGTATTTCGGAGCGCGGCGAGATGGCTAAATTGGCTAATATCATCCGGCCCACGCACGGCATTTTTACTACCTTGGGCACCGCCCACGATGCGGGCTTTACTTCAGAGGAAGAAAAGCTGGCCGAGAAGCTGCACCTCTTCGAGCGGCCCGGCTTCGAGCTGCTGGTGTACTGCGCCGACCAGCCGCTGGTGCACGCCGCCGTGCGGGCGCGCGGCCTGCCCGCCCTGGCCTGGACGCGCCACGACGCGCCCGGCGCGGCCCTGCGCTTCCGGCTGAAGGCCACCACGGCGGGCACTACCACCGTGCGCGTGCGGCTGGGCGAAACGGCCGCCACCGCCCACTTTCCGGCCGAGCACCTGGCGTTGCGCGCCGCCTCGCGCTTCACGCTGCCCTTTGCCGATGAGCCCTCGGTCGAGAATGCGCTGCACTGCCTGGCCGTGCTGCTGTGGCGGCAGCTCGACCCCGCCAAGGCCCTGGCCCCGGCCGAAATGCAGCGCCGGCTGCTGCGCCTGCACCCGGTGGCCATGCGCCTCGAAATGAAGGCCGGCCGCCACGGCTGCTACCTCCTCGACGATACCTACAACAACGACCTCGCCGGCCTCTCGCTGGCCCTCGACGCGCTGAGCCGCCAGGCCCGGCCCGGTGGCCGCACGCTCATTCTCAGCGACGTGCTGGAGTCGGGCCTCGGCGGCGCCGAGCTCTATGCCCGCGTGGCGGCGCTGGTGCAGGCCCACGGCGTGACCCGGCTGATAGGGGTAGGGGAGGAGCTTTCGCAGTATTGTCATGCTGAGCTTGTCGAAGCATCTCGCTC
>CAZZWL010000181.1:0-8929 GCA_964657755.1 uncultured Rhodanobacter sp. | reverse complement strand
CACGAGCACCGTCACGCCGGGCAGGCCCTCCCCTTTTTCGTCCTTCACCCGCCCTGTCACGGTGGCATTGAGGGCCCCGGCGCGGGTCACGCGGCTTGCGCCGGCCGGCGGGGCGGCGTGCCCGGCCACCAGCAGCGGCAGGGCGGAGAGCAGCGCCGGCAAACACAGCCGGCAGGAAAGAAGTACTGGCTTTTTCATGAATTGGGGTGAGGATGAAGACATACTGAATCTGCTTGAATTATCAGGGCTCTCCTGCTAGGCGCCAGGGCTTTGGTAAGCCACGGCAACCCGCTTAGAAATACGGGCTCAGCTGCGCCTCGCTGGCCGGCAGCGGAAACGTGAGGCTGATGGTAGCGTACGCCGCCGACAGCGGCGAAACACCCGCTGAGAAGTAGTAAGCCCGCGGATTGGCCTTCACTTTGGCGCCGTAGGCCGTCATCACCGGCACGGCCTGGCCGGTGCGCACCAGGTCGAGCCAGCGCTTGTTTTCGAAGGCCAGCTCCACGCGGCGCTCCCTGGCAATGGCATCACGCAGGGCGCTTTGGCCAGCGGCGGTGGTGCCGGCCAGCCCGGCGCGGGTGCGCACTTGGTTCAGCAGCGCGCTGGCGTCCGACGTTTTGCCCTGCTCGTTGAGGGCCTCGGCCAGAAACAGCAGCACCTCGGCATAGCGGTACACGGGCCAGTTGTCGTTGGTGATGCCGAACTGGCTGTGCGTATGCAGGTATTTTTTGGCGTAGGGGTACTGCGTGCCGTCGAGCACGGGGGCGTAGCCAATCGAAATATCCTTGCGCTTGTCGCCGGTTTCGTAGGCGGCAATCAGGTCGGGGGTAGGCGTGTTGAAGGCCTCCAGCGCGAGCAGCCCCTGCGGATTGCTCACCCCCGTGAGCGTGCCGACGGTGGCCGCCGACATGGGCCGGGGTAGGAACTGATAGATGAAACTACTGGCGTAGCCGTCGGTACCTGCCTGGTACTGAATCTCAAACACTGACTCGCTGCTGTTCTTGTTGGCGGGGTCAAATGCCGAGGCGTAGTTCGGCAGCAGCGAATAATTACCGGAGCTGACCACGCTTTTGAGCACGGTTTCGGCGTCGGCGTACTGCTTGCGAATCAGGTACACGTTGCCGAGCAGGGTTTGGGCCGCGCCGGAGGTAGCGCGGCCGGCGGTCTGGGTGGCTTTGTTGGGCAGCAGCGTGGCGGCCAGCCGCGCGTCGGTGATGATGCGCGTGTACACGGTGTCGACGCTGGCCAGGGGTAGGGCCGTCTGGCCGCGGTCGGTGACGGGCTTGAGGTGCAGCGGCACCTGGCCGAAATACTGCACCAGGTCCAGGTACGCCATCGCCCGCAGGTAGAGCGCCTCGCCCTTGAACTGGTTGCGCACCGTCTGGTCGAAGGTCGCGGCATCAATCAGGCTCAGCACCTGGTTGGCTCGGCTGATAACGGCGTAGTTGGTGACGTACTTACCGCCGGCCACTCCGTTGGTGGACAACAGAATAAAGTCGGTAATATTCTCGATATCCGCCTGCCCCCGGTCGCTGGGGTTGTAGATGTAGCGCGTGTTGTCGGAGTGCATCTCGCCCATCACAAACGCCTGGTTGTAGAGGCCGCGCAGCGGCGCGTAGATGCCATTGACGGCCGACTGAAAGTCGGCCTGGGTCTGGAAATAGGTGCCCGTGGTCAGGGCCGTCTGCGACGGGATGGCGAGAAATTTATCTTCGCACGCCGCCAGCGTCAGCAGCAAAAATGCCGCAAGGAGGGGTTTCAGGTTCATGGCTGAAAGAATAGAGGGGGGGTAGGCGACCTTACAGGCCGACGTTGAGGCCAATGGTGAAGGTGCGGGGCACCGGGTAGGTCCCGAAATCCATGCCCTGGTTCAGGGCGTTGGTCTGGTTGCCGTTGGCGTCGATGCTGGTTTCCGGATTGGCGCCGGTGTAGTTCGTAAACACGTAGGCCTGCTGCACGCTGGCGTAGGGCCGGATGGTGCGGAAGGGCTTGAGGTGCTGCACCGGCACCGTGTAGCCGAGCGTGATGTTCTTGATGGTGAGGTAGCTGCCCTTGTGCACGAAGCGGGTGCTTAGCCATTCGCGGTCGTTGGCGGTGTTGGTGGTGGTGGTGCCGTAGAGGCCCGCGCCGGGGTTATCGGGCGAGCGCCACCGGTCTTTCACCTCGCGCAGCACGTTAAATACGCCGTCGAGGTTGGTGGTGCCCTGGTCGGTGCGGCGCATGATGTCGTTGCCGTACGAGCCGGCGGCCACGATGCTCAGGTCGAAACCGGCGTAGCTAAACGAGTTGGTGATGCCGTAGATGAACTTGGGAAACGGGTTGCCGATTACCGTGCGGTCGTCTTTGTCATCGCCGTAAGTAATTACGCCATCGCCGTTTACATCGCGGTATTTCACCGTGCCCACCGACGAGGCAATGGCCTTGGGTGAGCTGTCGTACTCGGCCTTGTTCTTGTACACGCCGTCCTGAATCATGCCGTAGAACTGCCCGATGCGCTCGCCCACCCGCGTGATGGTGCCGTCGCCGTAGATGCGGTCTACGCCCTCCGACAAGGCCACCACTTTGTTGTCGCTGAAGGCAATGTTGAAGTTGGTTTCCCAGCGGAACTTGCCCACGAAATTCTTTGAGTTCACGGCAAATTCGTGGCCCCAGAACTTGAGCTCGCCAATGTTGCCCAGGAAGCTGCCGAAGCCCGACTCCTGGGGCACGGCCAGGCTGTAGAGCAGGTTGGTGGTGTTCTTGGTGTAGAAGTCGTAGGTGAGGTTGAGGCGGTTTTCAAACAGCCCGATGTCGAGGCCCAAGTCGAGCTGCTTGGTGGTTTCCCAGCCCAGATTGGGGTTGCTCAGGGCCGTCACGCTGGCCCCGTTGGCCACCGTGGAGCCAAAAATGGTATTGGTGGTGGTGTTGACGGTGGCGTACTGCGAGTAGTTGCCGATGTTGTTGTTACCCGTCACGCCGTAGCTGGCGCGGGCTTTCAGGAAGGTAAGCTGATTGATTTTCGGCATGAAGCTTTCATCCGAGATAATCCAGCCCGCTGATACCGAAGGGAATACGCCATTGCGGTTGTTCACCCCAAAGCGCGACGAACCATCGCGGCGCACGGCCCCCGAGAGCAGGTAGCGGCCCTTGTAGTTGTAGTTGAGGCGGCCGATGTAGGACACCAGGCTCCACTCCTGAATATCGGAGTAGGTGTTGGGCCGGTCGATGTTGATGGCCGACTGCACGGTCTGAATGCGGTCGTCGGGGAAGTTGGTGGTCCGAATCTGGTCGTAGTCGCTGTGAAAGCGCTGCAGGGTGTAGCCGGCCAGCACGTCGAAGGTGTGCTCGCCAAACGCTTTGTGGTAGGTGGCCGTATTCTCGTTCAGCCACGAATAGTAGGTGTTGTTCTTGCGCAGGGCGCTGGCCGTCACGGGCGGGGGAGTAGCAAACCCAATGGAAGCCGTCGACGGGTTGTAGTTCTGAAACAGCGCGTTACCCAGGTCCAGGTTGATGGTCGTTTTCAGGAATAAATCCTTGATAGGCTCCACTTCCAGGTAGGCATTGGACAGTAGCCGCGTCTGCACGTTATTGTTTTTAATCTCCTGAATCGAGCGGTACCAGTTGGGCTCCGTAAACGTGGTGATGCCCGGCACGCTCACCGAGAGGGGTAGGGAGCCGTCGGGGTTTTGGTAGGCCAGCGTGGGCCACGACAGCAGGGCGTTATAGAGCACGCCCTGGCCGTTGAAAAAGCGGCCGTCGGTGGGCGGCGTGTTGTCGATGGTGTAGGAAGGCGCCAGGTTGATACCCACCCGCACCCTGTCCGACACGTTGTAGTTCGAGTTTAGGCGCAGCGAAAAGCGCTGGTAGTCGGAGTTCAGCACTACCCCCTGCTGCTTGAAGAAGCCCGCCACGGCCGAGGTCGTGAATTTGTCTTTGCCCGCCGTAAACGTCACGCTGTAGTTCTGCACTGGCGCCGTGCGCAGCATGGCGTTGTACCAGTTGTAGCCCTCGCCGTACTGCGACGGGTTCTGAAACACGGCGGGTACGGGCTGGCCCAGGTCCTCGTAGCTTTCCTTCTTGAACTGCGCAAATTCGGTGGCGTTCATCATATCGGGCCGGCCTTTTTGGGGCACCTGCTGCACACCGAAGTAGGCATTCGCACCCACGGTACTCTGGCCGCTTTTGGCCTGCTTGGTGGTGATGAGCACCACGCCGTTGGCCGCCCGCGAGCCATAGAGCGAGGTGGACGCGGCATCTTTCAGCACCGTAATCGTCTCAATCTCATCGGGGTTGATGAGGCTGATGTCCGTCACAATCGGGAAGCCGTCGACCACGTAGAGCGGGTCGCTACCCGCCGAAATCGAAGCCTGGCCGCGCACCCGCACCTGCATGCCCTGGCCGGGCTTGCCGGTGGCCTGCAGGATTTGCACGCCCGCCAGCTTGCCTTGCAGCTTCTGCGTCACCTGCGCGGCCGGAATGTCGGCCAGCTCCTGAGCATTCACAGTTTGCACGGCGCCGGTTACCTCGCGCTTGGCCTGGGTGCCGTAGCCCACCACCACCACATCGTCGAGCTGCTTGGCATCGCGCACCAGCTTGACGCTGAAGGTAGTTTGGCTGCCCACCGGAATTTCCTGGGTCACGTAGCCCACGTAGCGGATAACCAGCACGGCCCCCGGTTCGGCGGCCAGCTGGAAGTTGCCTTCCGCGTCGGTGTTGGTGCCGGTGGTGGTGCCCTTCACCAGCACGGTTACGCCGGGTAGGCCTTCGCCTTTTTCATCGACCACCTTGCCGGTTACGGTGGACTGCGGCGTGGCGAAGGTTAGGGCCCCGGTGGGCACTGGGCGGGCTGCACCAAAACCGCGTGCCTGACCAGCGTAGCTGCACACCAGGAGGCTGCACGCCAAAACGGGTACTGGATTTTTCATGAAGAGTGAGAAGGAGGAAAGGTGAGACGAACAGGCACCTAGCTATCAAACAGCAGGGTTTATAGCCATACAATCAGCTGAAGGTGCCACGCCGTGGCTTTGCCAACTAAAGGAGACGTGCCAGCGGGAGCATAGCCTGCTACAAAACACCTATTGCTTCCTCCCTTAATTGTGATGAACCCTCCTGCTCCTGCCACATTTTCAAAAAAACAGCCCGCTAGGGCCCATTCAGGCAGTCCGCCGCGCCGCCTGCTCGCGGTGCTCGCCGGGGGTCATGTGCAGCTTGCTCTTAAAAATGCGCGAGAAATAGCCGCTCGACTCGAAGCCGCAGGCATAGGAGATTTCGGAAATAGCCAGGGTGGTTTCGCGCAGCTGGTGGCTGGCTTTTTCCAGTTTTAGGTTCAGGTGGTACTGCCCCGGCGGCACGCCCAGCACGGCCTTGAAGGCTTTGCGAAACCAGACGTAGCTCACGCCAAAGCGCTGGGCCAGGGCTTCAAAATCAATCGTGTCGGCCCAGTTTTTCTGGATTTCGTAGCGCGCCTGATAGCTCACCTGCTCTTGCCGGCTGGGCCCCGCGTTTTTCATCAGGGCGGAGGCGTAGATGAGGCCGAGCAGCTGGATGACCTGGCAGGTGGCGATTTGCTGGTAGGCCATTTTTTCGTGCCGGAGCGTTTGCACCAGCTGGGTGAAGACGTGCAGCAGCTCGGCGTGAAACCCGATGTGCATGAGAGGCCGCAGGGGGTCGAAGCAGTCCTGCCGCATCAGGTACTCGGCGTAGTGCCCTTTGAAGCCCACCCAAAACTCTTCCCAGCCCGACTCGGCCTGCGGCTTGTAGCGGTGCCACACGCCCGGAAATAGCAGGAAGGCCGTGCCGCCGGCCACCGGCACCTGGGGCACCCCGTCCGACTCGAACACGCCCTGCCCGTTGGCGATGTACACCAGCTGAAACTCGTCGAGCACCCGGCCGCGCTCCCAGTCAAAATAGTACTGGCTGGGGTGGTTGGGGTCGGGGTAGGGCTGCCGGCCCTGGTGAATGTTGTGGCCGATGCTCACAATGTCAACGCCCCAGCTGGGCGTCGTCGCCAGCAGCGCTTGCAGCTGGGTTGGGCTAAAGTATTTACGGTACTCATCCATATCAAAAAGTGCAGGTAATAAATCAAAAAGAGCAAGGTCGCTAACATAAGTAAGCAATTACTTTGCGCTTGCCAAGTTAATAGCGAACTAGTTAGCACGCTGGCAGCTGGGCCGGGCTGACAATCACTAAAGCATCTCTTAGCTTTTTTGATAAACTACCCGCTAGTTCCTACCCCTCTCCAAATCCCACCCTCATGTACCAGCTGCTGTTCGACCCGGCTGCTATGACGCTTAAAGTCAAGCAGATTATCGATTGCGTCATTGCCGACATCGAGCGCGGCATTTTGCGGCAGGGCGACCGGCTACCGTCGCTTTGTGAGCTGAGCACGCAGTATGAGGTGGGGCGCGATACCGTGGTGCGGGCCTACCAGCAGCTGAAAGAAGCGGGCTACTGCACCGCCCGGCAGGGCAGCGGCTACTATGTGCAAACCCGCAAAACGGCTAAGCTTAAAATCCTCCTGCTTCTCAACCGCCTCGATTCGTGCAAAAAGCTCATCTACTACGCCTTCCTGCAAAGGCTGGGCGAGCAGGCCCAGGTTGACATTCAGGTACACCACTACAGCGTGCGGCGCTTGCAGGACATCCTGCGCCAAAACCTGGGCAAGTACAATTACTACGTAGTGATGCCGCACTTCGCGCCCGAAGAGCAGCAGCTGGATTATCAGGCGGTACTAGGGACCATTCCGGCCAGCCAATTGGTGCTGCTGGACAAGAACGTCACCACCCTGCCCCAGCAATGCCTGCGCGTGTACCAGGACTTTGACCGGGATATGTTCACGGCCCTCGAAGGGCTGCGCGACTTGCTGGGTAAGTACCAGCGGCTGACGCTGGTGCTACCCGATGCGGCCAGCAATTACCTGGCCGACGTGAGCTGGGGCTTCCGCTCGTTCTGCCTGCTGCACCAGCTCGACCACGCCATCACGGTGAGTAGCGAACGGGGCCCCGTGCAGTCGGGCACCGCCTATATCGTCATGGATACCCGCGACCTTTCAACGGTGGTGAAAGAAGCCTGGGACCAGGCCTACGAGCTGGGGCACGACGTAGGCGTGCTGTCCTTCAACGAAACCCCGCTGAAGGAGCTGCTCGGTATCACGGTCATTACTACCGACTTCGAGGCCATGGGCCGGGTCGCGGCCGAGCTACTGCTGGCGCAGCAGCGGGTGGCCGTGAAGAACCCGTTCTACACCATTCGGCGCACTTCGTTGTAGCGCATCGGGTAGTAATTGGGCGAGGCAGGTGAGTTCATAACATTTATCGGCCAGTAGCACTGGTGCTTTGCGGTCACAGTCCGCCTTTCGTTAGCCGCCTTTGCCAGGCCTGCTGCCCGCGGCATTCGTGCGCTAACTTTCCAAAAGGCCTCCGCTGCCCTTCCTTACGCCCTTACCTACCGTTGCTTATGCCTACTGCTACCCGGTTTAAGATTGGCTTGTTCGCCATTGGCCTCGACGCGTACTGGCCGCAGTTTCCGGGCCTGAAAGCGCGGCTGGAAGGCTACCTGGCCGTGGTGGCCGCGAAGCTGGGGGCCCTGCACCCGCAGGTGGTGAACCTGGGCCTGGTCGACACCACCGACGCGGCCTTTGCCGCCGGCACGCAGTTTCGGCAGGCCGACGTGGACATTATCTTCCTCTACGTCAGCACCTACGCGCTGTCGAGCACGGTGCTGCCGGTGGTGCAGCGGGCCAAGGTGCCGGTCATCATCCTCAACCTGGCCCCCGAGGCCAGCATCGACTACGCGGCCTTTAACGCCCTCACCGACCGCACGCAGATGACGGGCGAATGGCTGGCGTACTGCGCGGCCTGCCCCGTGCCCGAAATCGCCAACGTGTTCCGCCGCACCGGCATCCAGTTCCACCAGGTAACCGGGATGCTGCACGACGACCCCGCGTGCTGGCAGGAAATTGCGGAGTGGGTGGAAGCCGCCCGCGTGGCCAACACGATGTTTTACAACCGCTTGGGGGTAATGGGCCACTACTATTCGGGCATGCTGGACATCTACACCGACCTGACCCAGCAGGTAGCCCACTTCGGGGGCCACATCGAGACGCTGGAGGTGGATGAGCTCTCGGCCCTGCGCCGGGACGTGACGGAGCAGCAGGTGCAGGACCGGGTGGCGCTGTTTCACGCTACGTTCGAGGTGCAGGCCGATTGCCCGGCCGGCGAGCTAGCCCAGGCGGCCCGCACCTCGGTGGCGCTCGATGCGCTGGTGGCCCGCTACCAGCTCGGCTCCCTCGCCTACTACTACAAAGGCACCGGCGTGCCCGAAAACGAGGCCACGATGAGCAGCATCATTCTAGGCACCTCGCTGCTCACGGCCCACGGCGTGCCCGTGGCCGGGGAGTACGAAATCAAGAATGCCCAGGCCATGAAAATCATGGATATCTTCGGGGTAGGCGGCTCATTTACCGAGTATTACGCCCTGGACTTCCAGGCCGACGTGGTGCTGATGGGCCACGACGGGCCGGGCCACCTGGCCATTGCCGAGGGCAAAACCAAGGTGAAGCCCCTGCAAGTGTACCACGGCAAAGTGGGCAGCGGCCTCTCGGTGGAAATGGCGGTCAAGCACGGGCCCGTCACCCTGCTTTCGGTGGTCGACGGCCCCGATGGCAAGCTGCGCCTGCTGGTGGCCGAAGGCGAATCGGTGCCCGGCCCCATCCTCGAAATCGGCAATACCAACTCGCGCTACCGGTTTTCCATCGGGGCGCGCCGCTTCGTGAACGACTGGAACAGCCACGGGCCGGCCCACCACTGCGCCGTGGGGGTAGGCCACATCCACGCTAAGATTCAGAAGCTGGGGGCCCTGCTTCAGCTCGACGTTATCCAAGTGTGCTGATGTACTTGAAGTAGGGTGCGGGGCTTGCCCCCGCCCGTCGTTCGCACTGTTTCCGCGATTC
>CAZZWL010000180.1:0-9011 GCA_964657755.1 uncultured Rhodanobacter sp. | reverse complement strand
GTGGGAGAGTCGGTCGCCGCCAACTTTATCAAGTGAGCCCCCTGCCCCGCGCTTTCATCAGCGCCGAGGCAGGGGGCTTTTGCTTTGCCTCTCCCCTCTTCCTACCCCCACCTGCTTGTGCGTTATATTCTGGTTTTTGTGCTACAAGAATTATACAAAGCGCGTAAATCGAATAAAAGAGATATAAAATTTATAACTCAGCTTTACAGGTAGTTTTGCTCAGTATCCTAGTAAACTATCCAGGTACCTAATTGGCGGAGCATTTAGCTGGTTTATAGCACGATAATGTGCTGTATTTTCTCAAGACCACGCGCTTTACGCCGCGCCAACTGTGTCAACAGTTGCGCACGGAGTTGGTGGGTAGCGCACGAGGCTATGTCCTCTTTGATGATAGGGTGTTGCATAAGCGCTACAGCCAGCGCATCGAGTTGGTGCAGCGATAGTATTCAGATAACGCGCACGGCATCATCGAATGTATCGGCCTGATTAACTTCGTGTATATCAGCCCCGAAACCACCCAATTTTGGCTGCTCAATTATCGCCTCTTCGCCCCCAAAGTCGATGGCAAATGCAAGCTCGACCACGTGGCCGACACGCTGAACCAACTCGCTACCCGCCACATTCCCTATCGCACGGTGCTGATGGACAGTTAGTACGCCATCACGGCCCTGTTTAAAAAGCTTACTGCGGCGGGTACGTTCTTTTACTGCCCACTCAACAGCAACTGGTTGATGCATGAATTAGGTGGGCAGCAACTGACCAGCCGGTTGCCCTGCTTGCTTGGTCAGCTGCGAACGTAATGCAGGGCAAGCTCTTGGAAGTGAAGAGAATGCCTAAGGATTCAAAACTGAAACTGTTCCGCTTACTGGTGTACACCCACCGGACGGACTACTTCTTAACCAATGAGTTGGCGCAAGATGACACGCAAGCTGCTGCACAGGAAAGTAATGTGCGTTGGCTCATCGAGCAGTTTCACTGCGCAGCCAATCAACTCCCTGGTTTGCAGGCCTGTCAATGCCGGTTAGCGCGCAGCCGCCCTACGCACCTGAACTTACTTCAAACGTCTGGCTCGCCAAGCCAAAACCACCGCTTATCAACTCAAGCAGCGCCTATCAGACGACTATATGCGCCGCGACCTCGCTCAACCTACCTTACACTTTGCGTAAGAATCGTATTTAGTATGTATTTTATTAAATATAATACTGAAAATAATGTTAATAGAAAGACGCGATGTGGTGGCAGTTTACATAATAAGACGAAAAAGCAGGAGGTTTCGGTGACTGACTAGTACTATCTTTCGTCAGTCTATCGCTAGAGCCCAGGGATAGGCATTGTTCCCATTTCTCCGCTAACCTGCTTATGCTAAAACGTTACTCTCTGCTACTCGCGGCCGGGCTGCTGGCCCGCGCGGCTGCCGCCCAGACTGCCCCGCCTGCCACCCAGCCGCTGCTGGGCTTCACGCCCGCCACGGCCGCCACCGAGTACCAGCTCGAAACCAAGTTCGACGCCCAGCTTAAGGCCGACGAACTGCGCCAGTGGATGAAGCGCCTGGCTGCCCATCCGCACCACGTGGGCTCGCCCTACGACAAGGAAAATGCGGAGTATATGGCTAGTCTGTTCAAATCGTGGGGCTATGGCACGCGCATTGACGTGTCGTACGTACTATTTCCGACGCCTAAGCTGCGCAAGCTGGAGCTGGTGGCGCCTACCCCCTTTACAGCGGGCCTCACCGAAAAACCGGTGGCCGAAGACGCCACCTCGGGCCAAACCAGCGAACAGCTGCCTACCTACAACTGCTACTCGAAGGATGGCGACGTGACGGCCGAGTTGGTGTTCGTGAACTACGGCATTCCGAAAGACTACGAGGAGCTGGCCCGCCGCGGCATCGACGTGAAGGGTAAAATCGTGATTGCCAAATACGGGGGCTCGTGGCGCGGCATTAAGCCCAAGGTGGCCGCCGAGATGGGCGCCATTGGCTGCCTCATCTACTCCGACCCCAAAGATGACGGCTACGCCCAGGGCGACGTGTACCCCAAGGGCCCCTTCAAGCCCGAAACCGGCGCCCAGCGCGGCTCGGTGCTCGACATGCCCACCTACCCCGGCGACCCCCTGACGCCGGGCTACGGCTCGACCAAGAACGCCAAGCGCCTTGACTATCACAACGCGCCCACCCTCACGCAGATACCGGTGCTGCCTATCTCGTATGGCGACGCCCTACCCCTGCTCGCGGCGCTGGCCGGGCCGATGGCCCCCGAGGCTTGGCGCGGGGCGCTGCCCATCGGCTATCACCTCGGGCCGGGGCCGGCCAAGGTGCATTTGCAGCTGGAATTCAATTGGAAAACGGAGCCGGTTTATAACGTTATCGCCACGCTGCGGGGTAGGGAACTGCCCGACGAGTGGGTGCTGCGCGGCAACCACCACGACGCCTGGGTCAACGGTGCCAGCGACCCGCTCAGCGGCATGGTGGCCGAACTGGAAGAGGCCCGCGCCATCGGCGAGCTGGTGAAAACCGGCTGGCGGCCTCGCCGCACGCTGATGTTTTGCGCCTGGGACGGCGAGGAGCCCGGCCTGCTGGGCTCCACGGAGTGGGCAGAAACCAACGCCAAGGACATTCAGAAGCACGTGGTAGCCTACCTCAATACCGACAACAGCGACCGGGGCTTTCTGCGGGTGGCGGGCTCGCACACGCTCGAAAAATTCTTCAACCAGGTGGCCCGTGACGTGCAAGACCCTGAAAAGCCGCTGTCCATCCTGGAGCGGCGGCGGGCGTATGACCTCGTGATGGGTACGGCCGAAGTGCAGAAGGACGCCCGCGAGCGGCCTGACCTGCGCATTGCCGCGCTGGGCGCGGGCTCCGACTACTCGCCTTATATCCAACACTTAGGCATTCCGTCGATGAACGTGGGCTTTGGCGGTGAGGGCGAGGGCGGCGAGTACCATTCGATTTACGACTCGTTCGACGACTTTACGCGCTTCAAGGACCCCACGTTTGCTTACGGCGTGGCCCTGGCCCAGACACTGGGCCGCTGCGAACTGCGCCTGCTCGATGCCGATGTACTGCCCTTCGAGTTTCAGGATTTCTCCAACACCGTGGCCAAGTATGGCACGGAGCTGAAGAAGCTGGCTGATGACATGCGCACCGACACCGACAAGCAAGCCAAGCTGCTGGCCGAGCAGCGCTACGAGGCCGTGTCGAACCCCAGCCAGCCGCTCCTACCCCCTAAGGCGCAGGCCGCGGTGCCCCCGCTCAACTTTGCGCCCCTTGACGCGGCCTTGCAAAAGCTGGCCCAGAGCGCTCAGGCCTACGAGCAGGCCCGCCAAAACCCGCTGCCCCCCGACCGCCAAAAGACCCTCGACCAGCTGCTGTACCAGGCTGAGCAGCAGCTACTCAGCAAGGAAGGGTTGCCGCGCCGGCCCTGGTACCGGCACCAGCTCTACGCACCGGGCTTCTACACCGGCTACGGCGTGAAGACCATGCCCGGCATCCGTGAGGCCGTGGAAGAGCGCAAGTGGACCGAAGCTGACGAGCAGATAAAACGCACCGCCGCGGCCATCGACCGCTTTGCCGGGCAGGTGAACCAAGCGGCGGCTACGGCCACGCCTAAAGTGCTGTGAACCAACTAATTTATCGCGCTTTCCTACCCCTGTGTTTTTTGCCAAAAGCCCCCTATGATTAATATTAATTGCTTCTCCCTGCGCCAACTGGCGCTCACCCTGCTCGGCGGCGCGCTGCTGGCCGGCTGCGGCCAGTCGCAGGCCCCCGCTACTGCCGATGCTCCGGCCACCGCTTCGAGCATGCCGGCCAATTACTTTCCGGCCGTGGAAAGCGGCGTGAAAACCGGTGGCATCCAGGTCATTCCTATTACTACCCCCAAGGGTAAGTTCAATGTCTGGACTAAGCGCTTTGGTAATAATCCCAAGATTAAAGTGCTGCTGCTCAATGGGGGGCCGGGTGCCACGCACGAGTACTTTGAGTGCATGGAAAGCTTTTTGCCGCAGGAGGGCATCGAGTTTATCTACTACGACCAATTGGGCTGCGGCAACTCCGACAACCCCCGCGACACGAGTATGTGGAGCCTGCCGCGCTACGTGGAGGAAGTGGAGCAAGTGCGCCAGGCCCTGAAGCTGGACAAGGACAACTTCTACCTGCTGGGCCACAGCTGGGGTGGCATCCTGGCCGCCGAGTACGCTTTCAAGTATCAAAAAAATCTTAAAGGCCTCATTATTAGCAATATGATGATGAGCTGCCCCGCCTATGGCAAGTACGCCGACGAGGTGCTGGCCAAGCAGATGAAGCCCGAGGTGCTCAAAGAAATCCGGCAGATTGAGGCCAAAAAAGACTTCGGCAACCCGCGCTACATGGGCCTGTTGGAGCCCAATTTCTATGCCCAGCACCTGTGCCGCATCGTGCCCAACCCCGAGCCCGTGACCCGCGCCATGAGCAAGATTAACCAGTCGCTCTACGTGACTATGCAGGGACCCAGCGAGTTCGGTATTTCGGGCAAGCTCACCACCTGGGACCGCACCAAGGACCTGCCGCAACTCACGATTCCGGTGCTCAGCATCGGCGGCAAGTACGATACGATGGACCCGGCCCACATGGCCTGGATTGCCACCCAGGTGAAGCAGGGCGCCGCACTTATTTGCCCCCAGGGCAGCCACATGAGCATGTATGACGACCAGCCGACCTACATGACCGGCTTCGTTAAGTTCCTGAAAACGGTGAACGACGGCTCCTTCAAAGCTGGCATGAAGCTGTAGGGAGCAATGGGTAATACGTAGTGGGTAAGGAAAGTAGAAGAGCTTGTCAGTCTGCTCGTTACTCACTACGTATTACCCATTGCTCATTCAAACTCCACTGGCACGTCAATCGTCTGGGCGGCGCGCCGGCCGCCGCTGATGCCGGGCACCCAGTCGGGCCCTTCTTGCAGCAGCCGGATGGCCTCGGCGTCGTAGTCGGCGCGCAGCTTGCGCACGGCTTCGGCCTGCTCAATCTTGCCATCGGCCCCAATGCGCAGGCGCACCAGCACGCGGCCGGTGCGCCGCGGCCCCGCCACCGTTTCGGGCTCAAACTCGGCCGTGCCTTTCTTCAGATACTCGCGCAGCGCCGCGTAGCCGCCCGTGGGCGTGGCCGCCAGCGCCGGGGGGGGTGGCATAGCCGCGCGCAGGCGGGCCGTTGGCTCGGGCGCTTTGGCTGGGCTGGGGGGGGTAGGGGCAACCGCTACTGCCGGGCGCGTCGCCACGGCCGAGTCGGTGGTAGCCGCCACCGTAGTATCTGCGTTAAATAATTGGTTATCAATAATTTCAGTAGTAGTCGCGTGGGCCGCAGGGGCCCGGCCCGCCGCCACGGGCGCAGTAGCCGCGGGCTGTTTGGAGAGTGCAGTGGCGGCAATGCGGGCGGGGCGCGGGGCGGCCACTGGTGGCGCGGCGGCCACCTCGGCGGCCGGGCTAGTGACATCGGCTATCACCGGGGGGGTAGGGGCCACTGCGGGGCGGGGTAGCGCCACGCGGGCCACGGGCGGAGCCGCAGGCTGGCGCTGCTGCCACGCCCACCAGCCCGCCGCCAGCAAGGCCAGCAGCAGGGCCGCCGCCGTGGCCAGCTGCGGGGCCAGCCAGCGGTGCCGCCGGGGCCGCTGGGCCAGCCGCGCCGGGGCGACCTGCTGCTGCACGCGCTGGCGCAGCCGCTGCTGCAGCTGGGCCAGCGCTTGGTCGGTCGTCGTTGGTGGAGTTTGCAACAAGCCCTCCAAAATATCGGCGCACCGGGTGCAGGCCAGGGTATGAGCCTCTACCCGATGCTGGGCCGCCGGGGCCAGCGCGCCCGCCGCATACTGGCGCAGCAGCGCTACCGGCAGGTGCGGGCCGGCCGGGGCAGTGGCGTTCAGTAGCGGATTAGTGGGCAGCATTTTACGGCGTTATAAGGTATGAATTGGCTTGGTGGCAGGGGGTAGAGCGGTATTAAAAGTATTTATTCACTCCTCGTTCTTCATTCTCAGTGCTTTGCCCAGGCTGCGCTTGAGCATGCGGCGGCCGTTTTGCAGGTGGCTTTTCACCAGGTTGAGGGGCAGGCCGGTGGCGGCCATTATTTCCTGATATGATTTTTCTTCCTGATAAAATAGCTCCAGGCAGCGGCGTTGCTCGGGCGGCAGCTGGTCGAGGGCCAGCTCCAGGGCTTGCAGGTCGGCCTCGTGCTGCTGGGCGGCCTCGGCCTCGAGGCCGGCATCGGGCAGATGCCGCGCGGCGGCATTTTCCACATCGGCCGCTTCGGGCATGAGCACCAGCGGGCCGCCGCTGGCCGTGCCGCGCTGCCGCGCCCGCAGCTCCATGAGGCAAAAATTGCGGGCCGTGGTGTAGAGCCAGGCCGGAAAATTATCGGGTACGTGGCTGCGCAGCTTCACCACCAGTTGCTCAAAAAGCTGCATGGTAGCATCTTGCGCGTCTTCATCGGGTGGGGCCAGGTAGCGGCGGCACACCCCAAATACCTCGGGCAGGTGCCGCTCGTAGAGCAGGCCCAGCGCGGCCACGTCGCCGCCCTGGCGGTAGCGCGCCAGCACCTCCTGGTCGGAGAGGGCGGCGGCAGGAACGACGGGAACGCGGCGACGAAACAACACGGCAGCAAAATACGCCCGCCCCGCCCGATTGGCACGCAAAAAAGCCCGCGCCGGGCGGCGCGGGCTTTGCATTGGCTGACCGAAAACTACTGCTTGGCAGCCGCTTTCATGTTCTCCTTGGTTTCGTGGGCCGACTTGGCGGCGGCGTTGCCCATGGCGTCCATCTTGGTGCCAGCGGCGTCTATTTTGGCGCCGGCGGCATCCATTTTGGCGTCCATTTTGGCACCTACCGAGTCAGCGCTGGGGGTAGTTACTTCGGTGGTCGTGGTGGTCGAGCCATCGGCGTTGGCGGTTTTGCTGGTGTCGGTCGAGCAAGCGGTGAAGCTCAGCGCGAAGGCGGCAGCGAACAGGGTTTTCAGCGAAGTACTCATGATGAAGTAAAAAGGAGGGGGTGGGGAAATTTGCTGCTTAATGCGAGCGTACGCCGAAAAGTAACCCATGCCACTCAAGGCCTTGGGTGCTTAGTTGACGGGGCATCGGCGTCGGCGCCACTAACTTTTTTGGGCTGCGCTAAGTATAGCCAGCTAATCTTACCTCTCCTTTGCTCATGGACTCTACCGCCGCCACCCCCCACACGCCCCCTACCCCCGAAGTGCAGCTCCACGTCAGCGATGAGCAGAGCTCGGCGCTGTTGACCGATACCCTTGCCCTGCTGAGCCAGGGCCTGCCCAATGCCGACGGGGCCACCGGCCTGCACGAGCTGGAGCGTTGGGAAACCGTGCTGGCCGCCAGCACCCGCACCGGCCTGGCCAAGATTAAGCAGGAAGTCAGCCTGTTGCACCAAATGTTGAAGTCGCCCGACACCCAAGGCCACGAAGTAGCCGAGGTATTGGCCAGCCTGGGTGCCGAAGCCGCCAAAGTGGGCGAAGAAGCCACCAACGGCTACTCCGATGCCCTGCACAACCTGAGCCGCCTGCTTATTAAAGCCAGCAACTTGCTCTCGCGCTAGAGCGGTTTTCAGGTCGGTGTACGTGTTGTAGCAACGCGTCTTTGCGTCTGGGCGTTGTGTAGTATACTCGTTATCAGGTTGTTAAACGGTAAGACGCTGCATTCTGCCGGACATCAACTCGCAAATTGCGCTAAGCCCCTAGCTATTGGCCGATTATTGGCCATTGTCCAGCCGGGCCCTACCCCCTTGCTAGCGAGGGGGTAGGGCCTGGCTGCTTTTTTGGCCCGGACCGACCGACCTTTGCGGCCGCAATTTGCTCCGCCATGATTACCCTTTACGACCCTTTCGACGGGATGCAGTTTGGTCCCGGTCACTGCTTTCTCACCGGCCAGCCCGTTGGCCCCACCGATACCATTCCGGTGTTTGCCGACTGGCTGCAAGCTACTTACAACCTCGCCGAGCGGCCCGTCTACCTCCTCGACCAGAGCCAGACGACCTACGCCGCCCTGCGCCTGCCGCTGGCCCCGGCGCTGCACGCCCGCCTCGCCGCGCTGGAGGCCGAAGTAGCCGCCGCCGCCCTGGCCGGCCCCGCCGCGCTGCGCGCCCTACCCCCCGCCCGCTTGTGGCAGTGGCTGGCCAAAATGTTTTACGGCATCTTCGCCGCCGAGCTGGTGCAGCAGCAGGCGCCGCTCATCAAGCCCCAGTACCCGCTGGCCGAGAATGCGCAGCTGCTCCAGCGGTTTCGGGCGTTTTTTCAGCTGCTGCAAGGCTTGCGGGTGCCCACCGACTACGCCGATTTCGTGCCCGGCTCGGTGTTCGTGCTGGAGGTTGATAGCCAGTTTGAAGCGCCGGTATTTGAATACGACGATGACCTTAATACATTGGTTTTCAGTATTAAGATGGGTAATGCCGTGGTGGTGGGTGCACTGGTCGATATCGGCTTCATTGGCCAAGCCATGCGCCAGGTGGCCCTCGATGCCCAACGGCCGCTGCACCCGGCGCAGGTGGCCGAGTTCAAGGCCCGTGCCTACTACGCGGCCTACCTGCTGGCGGCCGTGCCCGACGTGTACCCGCGCCGCCCTACCCCCCTCGACGCGCCCGATGCCGAGCTGGTGCTCGATGCGCTGGTCGATGACGTAACGGCCACCATCTTCAATCCCTGGGACAACCTCGCCTACGCCCACACCCTCACCGGCCTGTGGGCGCGCTGGGGCATCAGCGAGGCCCGCATCCTGGCCAACCCCTTTCAACCGCTGAGCTTACTCTACACCCCAGAGGGCCAGCCCCGGAGCGCCGCCGAGGCCGCCGTGTGGCTGTAGCGGTTCAGGCTACTTGACTTCAGGCTAGTGCGGGGGGGTAGGGGGCGTAAAATTATGCCGCTACGCGCGCCGTATTTGCCCAACGCCCCGCCCGGTCTGCCCGTATGCCAAACCCCGGTTCCCTCTGGTGCCGGGGTTTTTATTTGCCAACTACTTCCTTTTCCATGTCTGTTTCTCTTCTCCAATCGGGAGATC
>CAZZWL010000179.1:0-9287 GCA_964657755.1 uncultured Rhodanobacter sp. | reverse complement strand
GTAGGGCGGGCGGCGGGCGGGGCGGCTTCGGCCGCCGGGGCGGGGGTAGCGGGGCGCGGGCCGGCGTAGGCCTCGCCGGTGAGGGCGGCCAGCAAGTCGGCCACGGCTGCGAAGCCGGCGGCCACCTCGGCGGCGGTGCCGGGGTAGCTTTCGTGCAGCACCAGGTTGGCGGCCACGCGCAGGTCTTGCAGGCGGGCGCGCAGGCCGGGGGCCAGCTCCAGGGCGTAGCAGGCGCCGCCAATCGCCTGAAACAGGTTGCCAAACGGCGCCTTGCGGCGCTTGTAGTCGGCCCGCAGCAGGCTTTCCAGCAGCTTGCGCAGGCGCGGCAGCTGGTCGGCGGGCGCGGCGGTGGGGTCGGCGAGGGCAGCGAGGCGGGCGTGGGGCAAGTCGGACAAAGCAGCTAGGCGTAGGCGAAACTTAAAGGTAAGCTTACCCCGCAAAAATAGCTATTTTGCGGCGGGGCCGGGCATGGCGCCGTCATCCTGCAAGTAGTAGTGCCGGATGCGGTTGAAATTCTCGTCCAATTCGTACACCAGCGGCGCGCCAGTGGGGATATCCAGCTGGGTCACCTCCTCATCCGAGAGGTGGTCGATGTACTGCACCAGGGCGCGCAGGCTGTTGCCGTGGGCGGCGATAATCACCTTCTGCTGGCGGCGCAGCGCGGGCATAATCTTCTCGGTCCAGAAGGGCATCACGCGGGCCAGGGTTTCGCTCAGGTTCTCGGTCAGGGGCAATTCGCGGCTGGTGAGGTGCTGGTAGCGCAGGTCGTGGCCGGGCCAGCGCGGGTCGTCTTTGGTAATGGCGGGCGGGTGCGCGTGCGGCGAGCGCCGCCACTCCTGCACCTGCGCCTCGCCGTACTGAGCGGCGGTTTCGGCCTTGTTGAGGCCCTGCAGCGCGCCGTAGAAGCGCTCGTTGAGCCGCCACGACTTCTGCACCGGAATCCAGAGCTCATCCATGTTTTCGAGCGCGATATCGAGCGTCTTAATGGCCCGCTTCAGCACCGACGTGTAGCCCATATCGAAGGTATAGCCGTGCTGCTGCAAGAGCTGCCCGGCGCGGGCGGCCTGCTGCTTGCCCAGCTCCGAAAGGTCCACGTCGGTCCAGCCGGTAAAGCGGTTTTCCTGGTTCCACACGCTTTCGCCGTGGCGCAATAGCACGAGCTTTTCCATGAGTTTCTTATTTTAATTCGGCCTCCTTACAAAAAGAACATCATACTCCATCCGGCGTCCGCTTGTCGAAGCAGCTTGCTCGCAGCGTTAGGCTAGTAGCCCAAGCGGCGCGGTAGAAGTGCTTCGGCAAGCGGACGCCGGATGGAGCATGACGTGCTATGGAAAACGTGAAGTGGCTTTACTTCACCATAAAATCAGCCTCCGTTTTGGCCCACATCAGCGCCACCTTGCCCGATTTATCGGCCGTGATGGTAAACTGCTCGACGGGCGTAGCCAGGGTGGTGGGCTTCACTTTCACGCGCAGCGCGTCCTCTTTCAGGTCGTATTTGAAAGCGCCCCACTGCTTGGCCGTTTTGTTGAACACAATGGTCCACTCGCCGGCCGCCGGAATGGTGAACAGCGCGTAGGTGCCGGCCGCCAGCGGCTGGCCGTTGATTTTCACGGCCTTACTCACCGTGAAGGTGGTGGCCTCGTTGGCGCCGGTGCGCCACACCTCGCCATTGGGGGCCAGCGGCGACTTGTCGCCGAAGGCGGCGCGGCCCTTCAGCGAGGGCTTGCTGTAGTCGATGGTAATGTCGGTGCTGCCCACGGTGGTTTTCACCACGGCCGGCGGGCTGGGGCGCTTCGACTTGTCTTCGGGCATTTTGTCCTGGGCCTGGGCGGGGGCGGCGTAGGTGAGCAGGGCAGCGCCGGCGAGCGCGGCGAGGGGTAGGAAACGCATGGCGGGAAAGAAATGTGGGTGAAAGGTAGTTAGTGGCTTTGGGCAAGGCGATAAGTAATAAGCCCGGCAATAAGTTTATCTTCGCCCCCCTGAAGCCCGCCGGAGAATCTTACTGGACGGCCGTGGCCAACGTGGTGTTGGCAAGGCCCGTTGGCGCCGGCGGCCCCCCAGGGCGCCCGGCCAGCGCGCATTTCGCGCCGGGCGCCAAGGTCTATATCATTGACTGGTTTCCGGGCACGTGCAGCCGGGTGGTCATCGTGGGCTTGCACCGCCGCACCAAGCGGATGCTAAAGCTGGTTTTTGCCGTCGAGCTACTGGAGAATTTCAGGGCCCAGGTCTGCTACGTGCCGGCCGTTATTGAGCTGATAAAGACGCATTTTCCAGCCGCTGAACTTCACCGGCTCAACCGGGAATTTGCCGAACAGCTGCGCGACGTGCTGCCCGTCTGGAAGGCGGCAGAGCTCAGGAAATTCTCCCGGTAGCCTCACAGATGCCCGCGCGCCTTGGTTTCGCCCATGCGCCAGTACACAAGCAGCGAAAGGAGGGCGCAGCCCGTCACGTACCAGTAAAACCACTCCTCGCGGCCTTGCTCCTTTGCGAAGAGCGCCAGATACTCGGCCGTGCCGCCAAAAATGGCCACCGTGAGCGCGTAGGGCAGCCCTACCCCCAGCGCCCGCACCTGGGTCGGGAACAGCTCGGCCTTTACGATGGCCGAGATGCTGGTGTAGGCGCTCACCACAAACAGGGCCGCCACCAGCAGGCCAAACGCCGACCACGCACTACTAGCGTGGGCCAGCAGCCGCAGCACCGGCACCGTGCCCAGCGTGGCCCCCAGGCCAAAAAACAGCAGCACCGGCCGCCGCCCTACCCCATCCGAAATAGCGCCCAGCAGCGGCTGAAACAGCAGCGCCACCGCCATCGCCCCAAACGTAATCAGGGTCGCCTGCTCCTTGGTAAAGCCACTGGTATTCACTAAAAACTTCTGCGCGTAGGTCGTGAACGTGTAGAACGCCAGCGTGCCGCCCAGCGTGAGGCCCACCACCGTGAGCGTTTCGCGGGGGTAGGCGCGCAGCTGCCGCCAGGCCGAGGGCCGGGCAGCGCGGCTGGCCGGGGCTTCGCCGGCTTTTTCCTGCTCGAAAGCGGCCGTTTCGCGCATGTGCTGGCGCAGGTAAAGCGCCCCCAGCGCCGCCCCGGCCCCGATGATGAAGGGCACCCGCCAGCCCCAGCTCGTCATTTCGGCGGGCGACAAAAACTGCTGCAACGTCAGCTGCACGCTCAGCGCCAGCAGCTGCCCGCCCATGAGGGTCAGGTACTGAAAGCTCGACCAGAAGCCCCGGTGCCGCGCCCCCGCCATCTCGGAGAGGTAGGTGGCCGAGGTGCCGTACTCGCCGCCCACGCTGAGGCCTTGCAGCAGCCGCGCCAGCAGCAGCAGGGCCGGCGCGCCCAGCCCGATACGCTCGTAGCCGGGCGCAACTGCAATGAGCAGCGAGCCGCCCGCCATCAACTGCACCGAGCGCAGCAGGGCGGCCCGCCGGCCCCGGCGGTCGGCATACGCGCCGAGCAGCGCCGCGCCCAGCGGCCGCATCAAAAAGCCCACCGCGAAGATGGCCGCCGTGTTCAGCAGCTGCGCCGTGGCACTGGCCTTCGGGAAAAAGACCGGCGCGAAATACAAGGCAAACGCCGAGTATACGTACCAGTCGTACCACTCCACGAGGTTGCCGATGGAGCCGGAAATAATGGAGCGAAGCGGGGAAGCGGCCATAGCCGCGAAGGTAGTGGCGGGCAGCGGGGGAGGCTGGCGGTTCACGAACTAGCAGTGTGTCTACTCTTCCCAGCTATCAATCAATTCAAATTTATTGTCTTCCAGCATTTGTTTGAATTCAGTTCTTGTTAGGCTATCAGCAAGTCTGTAATGAAAATGGTGGTAGCCAAACTCTAGGTTGTAGAAATCTTTTGTTTGCTCGTAACCTAAGTTAATTATGTTTCCTATGAAACTCTTAAACACTTCTTCATCCTGAGTTTGTAACTGTATCTTCTTATGGTCGTCAAGTGTCAAATTCGTTTGGCCTTGCAGCGAATAAACAACAATATCTAAGTAGCCATTTTCAAGAGTATTTTTCTTTTTCTCTTTCAAAAAATCAATAATCGTTTGTTTATCATTAAAATGCTTCGCAATCCAAAGTTCCGTCAACTCATTTTCCCAATAGCCTTTAACATACACGCAAAAACCGTCAACTTCAGAAAGAAAACCAATCGACTTGATAAATACATCAATTAAATTCTCTTTTACAACAACCAGTTCAAACTCAAAAATACCGTTTTCACCTGCGCCGTAGGCAACAAATTTTTCCTCGATTAAATCGTAATCATACTCGCCTTCGAAGACGCTCTTAACTATCCCAACCGGCGAAACGAAGCTTTTATCTGGTCCATCAAGTGGGAAGCTGTAAGTTGTAGGCCTCATGTGAACATTATCAGCTATTTCAATCAACTCCTCGTTGTCATCAATTTCTTCAAAACTACCGAGTGCCGAAGCCTCTGTTAGATTGTGGTTTGCAAAGCCGTATTCAGCCGAAGCTTTTATTACCTTATCCAACGCATCGCCCAAATGGCTACCGTAAGCATAAAAATTTCCAAAGATTCCGGTTTCAGCGTCTTGCTGTCCGTTAATCATTAAATACCAGAGTTTATTCTCCATTATTCTGCTAGGTGTCCATTGGGTAATCCAGGATACCCACAAGTATAAGCCGCAGCTGAATATCATCAATAGCTCAGACTCACCGTGCCGCCCGAATGGCCTGCTCCAGCAGCGGGTCATCGCCGGCCCGGCCTTCGCAGGCTTCCCGGAAGATGTCCGGTACGAAGTCCTCACGGGGCTGGCCGTTCACCTGCAAGAGCTGCTCTTCGCCCAGGTCGATTTTGGCGTCGCTGAGGGCCAGATGCTCGTTGAAGAGCGCGCCCAGCAGGTCGGCCAGCCCCGAGCCGGCGGTGCGCACGCCGAGCGCGTGGAAGCCCACCAGCAGGCCCTCGCCCATGCTGCCGGTCCAGTGGCCGCCGAGCACCACCAGCCGGCCGGGGTAGGTGGGCGCCAGGGGCAGCACGTACTCCACAAACTTGCGCGGCACGCCGTAGCGGCGCATTTCGCGGGGCACCACGTGTACCTGGTAGGGTTGCTCGCGCCGCACAAAGTGGCCCATGATGCCCCGCGCCACGGTGGTGTTGCCGCCGCTGGGCGTGTTGCGAAAGTCGAGCACGAGCACCTTGGCCGCCTGCACCTCCAGCAGCGCCGCCCGGAAGCTGGCAATCGTCTCGTTGCGCCCCAGCGAGTTGTTGAACCGGATAATGGCCGCCGCCCCGCGCCGCTCGATGCTGAGCGGCGGGGCCGTTTGCAGCTGCTTGACCTGCTCGCCGGGCGAGCGCAGCGCGTAAGTGCGGCGCACAGCGCCCACGGCCAGCGTGAGCTGACGCGGCTGCTGGCGCAGGCCGGCCAGGGCGATGGTGATGCCCGCATCGAGCTGCGGCGCAGTCAGTTCCGCCAGCGGCCGGCCCATCACGGCTTCCACGGCGGCCGGCGGCGTTTGGCCGTTGATAGTGATGATTTCGGTACCCGGCGCGATGCCCTGGGCCTGGGCGTCGCTGTCGCGGCGCACGTCTACGAGCTCAAAGCGCGGGGCGCGGTAGCGGGCGCACAGGTCGGCGCTGGTCGGCACCACGTTGTAATCCTGCGCGTCGAGCGGCCCCACGATAAAGTGCGGGTCGGCAAAATTGCGCGCCACCAGTTGCAGCACGTCGCGGAAAGCTTCCTTACTAGCCGCCGCCCTGGCCCGCGGCTCGAAATACGCCAGAATGGCCTCGCCGTCGATGCCGGGCCGCGTGAGGCAGGCATAATTCAAGCGCAGCAGCTCGGTAAACTCGGCCCAGGCCGCCGGGGCATCGAACGGGTCGCGGGCCAGCGGCGGGCCGACGGGCGGAGGGCTGGCCTCAGCCGCCCGCCCGCTGCCCACTAACAATACCAGGCTGCCAGTAACGGCCAGGGCCGCGAGGCGGTTGAAGAAGCGGGGAAGGAGGGCGCGAAGCGGGGAGAATGGCATAGTGCCGAAGGTAGCGGGCAGGCAGCAGGCTATATTTTCTAGTTATCATCAACTGGAAAAGTCTGGAGAACCGTTTGTCTGTATAATGTATTCAAACGTCACCTCATCTTCCGCAGCCCCTCTAGTATCATCTTTAATTGACAAAATTTTAATTGCTGCATAAAACCCATTTGAGTTTTGTATAACAGCAATTTGATTTATGTTTGGCCTTCTAACTCTTGAAGAACTATCATAAATTCTTGCGTCTTTAATTTCCCTAATCTCCTTCAAATCCTTCACAACAGCAACTGCCCTAATGCTACCAGGGTCATTATAAAGCTGAATATTAGAATCACTTGACTTACTGAAATCCAGCTCAAATACAAAGTCACCTTGACCTATAAAATATCTACCATCATTATTGGAATAATCAAACGTGACTACTCCAACTGTCGAGGGTGACACATACTTTTCATTTGCTGGCAAAAATCTTTGCTGTGCAAAGTCTTTTACTACTTTGAACGGATTTTGTCCAATTGGCGGGATTGGTAGAATAGGCTCGTCTAAAATATCTCGAAGTAATTCTTCGTATTTAGCTTCATACAGCTTAGGGTTTTCAAAACTTATATATTTTCTAGCGCCCAAAAATATTGGCGTTTTTTTATCAGAATCATTATTTACAATTAGCGCAATCACCCAGTTCGTATTTTGGTCAACAATAAGCTCTGATGTCATTATTTGCTTTTCATAACCAGCTCCGCCTTTTCCACCATTTGCTTTAGCCACGTATTTGCTAGAACATATACATATTACCCTTTGAGAATCAGAAAGTCCTTGCTCCATAAACGAGGCAAGGTCACTTCCAAGCTTTGTATTCCAAGCATCAAGAATAACATCCACACCATTTGAGCGAAGCCGGGTTGCAAGTTGTATGACCCAATTCTTATGTGCGTCGTTGTCATGTGAATAGGAAATAAAAACTCTGGGTGGTGTCTGTTCCATTTGTCGATACTTAATTGAGTCTGTCCACAACCGGGGTTATCACGCTGCTGCAATTATAAGATATAACCAGCCACTCGTCCCACCCAAAACCCGCCCATCCCGCCCCTCATCGTAAATTTGCGCTTGCTTAACGGTTAACTCCCGTTCGCCTGCTGTATGAAACAAGAACTAGACCTGGCCCTACCCCCCGAGGTGGCCTACGACGAGCTGGCCCGCTACGCGGCTATTCTGGCCGCCGCCGGCCTGCGCCCCGGCGAAGCCGACTTCGTGCACATCCGCAAGCGCTCGCTCGATGCGCGGGGCCGCCGGCCGCTCATCCGCCTGCGGGCCGACGTGTACGACCGCGCCCACCCCGCCCCCGCCCGCGAGCTGCTGGGGCCGTGGTTTGAGTATCCCGACGTGCGGCAGGCGCGGCGGCGGGTGCTCATTGTGGGCGCGGGGCCGGCGGGGCTGTTTGCGGCGCTGCGCTGCATCGAGCTGGGTATCAAGCCCATCGTGCTGGAGCGCGGCAAGGACGTGCGCACCCGCCGCCGCGACCTGGCCGCCCTCAACAAGGAGCACCTCGTACACCCCGACTCGAACTACTGCTTTGGCGAGGGCGGCGCGGGCACCTACTCCGATGGCAAGCTCTACACCCGCGCCACCAAGCGCGGCGACGTGGGCCGCATCCTGCGGCGGCTGGTGCAGCACGGCGCTACCCCCGATATCCTGGTCGATGCCCACCCCCACATCGGCACCAACAAACTGCCCGCCGTGGTGCAGAGCCTGCGCGATGCCATCATCGAGGCCGGCGGCGAGGTGCGGTTTGAGACGCGGGTGGAAGATTTAATTCTGGAAAACAACCACTTGC
Organism: uncultured Rhodanobacter sp.; assembly: GCA_964657755.1. Classification (GTDB taxonomy): domain Bacteria; phylum Bacteroidota; class Bacteroidia; order Cytophagales; family Hymenobacteraceae; genus Hymenobacter. The sequence continues at coordinate 1,475 of CAZZWL010000179.1, read as the reverse complement.
GCGGGGTGGTCACGCACACCGGTGAGGTGCTGGAGGCCGAGGCTACCGTGCTGGCCACCGGCCACTCGGCCCGCGACATCTACGAACTGCTGCACCGGCGCGGGGTGGCCATCGAGGCCAAGCCCTTCGCCCTGGGCGTGCGCGTGGAGCACCCGCAAAGCCTCATCGACGCGGCGCAGTATGGGCAACCCGAGCGCGGCCTGCTGCCGGCCGCCAGCTACGCCCTGGTGGAGCAAACCAAGGTGCGCGATGCCCAGCGCGGCGTATTCTCGTTTTGCATGTGCCCCGGCGGCTTCATCGTGCCGGCGGCCACCGCGCCGGGCGAGGTGGTGGTAAACGGCATGAGCCCCAGCCGCCGCGACTCGCGCTTTGCCAACTCGGGCATCGTGGCCGCCGTGGAGCTGGCCGATATGGACGTGGCCCAACACGGCGTGCTGGCCGGCCTGCGCCTGCAGCAGGAAATAGAGCAGCGCGCCTGCCAGCTCGCCGGCAACACCCAGCTGGCCCCCGCCCAGCGCCTGGGTGATTTTCTGCAAAAGAAGCCGTCCCCTACCCTGCTCGAAACCAGCTACCAGCCCGGCCTGGTGAGCGTGGAGATGGACGCCGTGCTCGGCCCCGCCCTCAGCGAGCGGCTGCGGCAGGGCTTCCGCGCCTTCGGCCGCAAGATTCCGGGCTTCGCCACCAACGAGGCCCAGATTGTGGGCGTGGAAAGCCGCACCTCCTCGCCTGTCCGCATCCCGCGCGACAGCGACACCCTGCGCCACCCGGTAGTGGCCGGCCTGTTTCCCTGCGGCGAGGGCGCGGGCTACGCGGGCGGCATCGTGAGCGCGGCGATGGATGGGGAACGGGTGGCGGAAGCGCTGGCGGTAGCCGTGGGGCGGTAAACTTCGTTTGTTCAACAATCGTTGTCATGCTGAGCTTGCCGAAGCATCTCCACCACGCCAGTCGTGTCGTTCAACGATGCGGTAGAGATGCTTCGGCAAGCTCAGCATGACGTTCTTTTTGTCTCTACTTATAATTCGTTTCTGATGAAAACCCTCGTTCTCGGTGCTACCGATAACCCCGACCGCTACGCCTACAAGGCGGTGCACTCGCTCAAAAATCACGGCCACGAGGTAGTGCCCGTGGGCATTCGCAAGGGCCAGGTGGCGGGCCTACCCATCCACACCGACCGCCCCACCGAGCCGGGCATCGACACCGTCACGCTCTACGTCGGGCCCCAGAACCAGCCCGCCTGGTACGATTACATCCTGAGCCTCAAGCCGCGGCGCATCATCTTCAACCCCGGCACCGAAAACCCCGAGCTGGAGCAAAAAGCCCAGGCCGCCGGCATTATGACCGAGGAGGCCTGCACGCTGGTCATGCTCAGCGTGGGGCAGTATGAGCAGTAAGCTGCATAGCTAGTCGGCCCCGGTCCGCCAGCGCTAGCCGGCCGACCGATTATCGTTGAAAGGGACAGGTTGCGTAACGACAAC
>CAZZWL010000178.1:0-9351 GCA_964657755.1 uncultured Rhodanobacter sp. | reverse complement strand
GGCGCTGGCAGGTGGCGTGGCGGCGCTGGTGGCGGTGCACGTGTGGGTAGATAAAGCGGCCGGCACCCCAGCTTCGGCTAGCGTGAGCAATGCCTTTTCGCACGTCGAAAACCTCACGTATTCGCTGCGGCGGGCTTTTTCGGTAAAAGGAATGGCTGAGCTGTTCAGCATTTTCGGCCTGTTCTGGCTGCCGGTACTGGCGGCTTTAACGCGGCCAGTAGGGCGGCGGGTGCTGGCCCCGGTGCTGGGCTGGCCCGAGGCTACGTTGCTGGCCGTAGTGGCCGTGCACATGCTGCTCTCTGGCGACCTGGGCCGCATGGGCTACCTACTGGCCCCAGCCTTTACGGCGGCGCTGGCCCTGAGTCTGGGCTGGCTGGCGCGCACGTTTGCTACCCCCGCCGAGGCCAGCCGCGTGAGGTAGCGCGGACCAAAGAACGTGGGAAAGGAATCGACCCGCGCGGCCGCAAACCCGGCCAGCAGCCGCGTCGCCGCGTCGCCCTGCGTGAGCCGGGCGCGGTCGAAGGGCTGGTAGCCGCCCAGCGCATCGGTATACACGGTATCACCGGCCGCCAGGCGGGCCACGAGCCACGCCCGAAAGGCTGCCGTATCGGGCCGCGTCAGGCCCCTGACGCGGGGCGCAGCGTTGGGCCGGCCGGTGTAATACTGTACTTGATTAAGCAGCAGATTAGGGTCGCGCAGCAAAAACCACGCGCCGGGCTGGCCCAGTACCCGCGCCCGCAGCGCCGGCCCGGTACCAGAGTAGTCGAGCAAATGCGCCGGCAATAGTCCGAAGGCCAGGTTCCAGCTCAGCAGGGCCAGGCCGGCGGCCGCCACCCGGCGCGGCGGCCAGGCCACCAGCCAGCCGCCCGCCAGCGCCACCGCCGCCAGCACGGGCAGCATCACCATAAATTCGGCATTGCCGGCCGCCTGCGCCGCGAAGCCCAGGTGCAGCGCCCCCATGAGCGCGTGCGTGCGCCGAACGGTGCGGGCCGGCTCCGCGCTTGCAAGAGGGGGTAGGGGCCGCTGGGTATGCCTACCCAATACGCTGTACACGCCCAGCGCCACGCTACCCAGTGCTACGCCACCCAACAAGAGCGGCCAGCGGCGCAGCAGCGGCAGCAGGTTGCCGTGCACCTGCACGGCCGTGCGCACTAAGTTGATAGCCGTGAGCAGTAGGCTTTTACCACCCAGCTCGACCCGCGCATTGCCCGTGAGGTAGTCGTGCAGGGCAAAGCGCACCACGCCCCCTACCCCCCCCGGCGCGGCCCACGCGTAGGCCAGCGGCACCAGCAGCGCCGGCCCCAGGTAGCAGGCTGCGGCGACCAGCGCAGGCCGGCCCCGCCAGGGCCGCAGCCCCAGCAGCAGCCCCAGCCACCACCACACCATCAGCTGGTGCACCAGGCAGGCCAGGGCCGCCAGCAGCCCGGCCAGCAGCAGCCAGCGCCGGCTTTTTTGCTCTGTTTGAAGGGCTCGCGCCCAGGCCAGGCTGGCCAGTAGCGCCAGTAGCAGCGGCTGGATATACGTCTCGTTTTCGGTGGCAAAGCGCAGCATGCCGAAGCAGCTGCCCACCAGCAGCAGCCACGCCGGCACGGCGGCGTGCGGCGCGCCCGCCCGGCGCAGCAGCGGCGCCAGCGCCAGCAGGCAGCCGCCCGCGGCCAGCGCATTCAGGCCCTGGAGCCATACCAGCGCGGGCAAGCCGGCCGGCGCGGGGCCGCTGGCGCCCACCAGCCGCAGCCAGAGCCAGCCGATACCGTTGTAGAGCAGGTGGTGCGACTGCCCCAGTTCCTGGCCCCAGCGGGCGCAGGCGGCGTAGTACCAGGCATCGCCGGTGGCGTTGGCGGTGGGCAGCGCCAGGCACAGGGCCGTGAGCAGGCCCGCCACGGCCACGCTGGGCCAGTTGCGGCCGATGCGAGGGGGGTAGAGAGCGGTGCGGCGCGGCATAGGGAGCGCAAGCTAGGCGCGGGCGCGGCGTTGCATTTTTGGCCCACTACTTAGCCTTCACAAATAGTAGTGTCGTAAAGCTAATAGTAGCCGAGAAAGTTGTACTCATAGTGCTCTGTAGGGTGAAGCCTTCGCCGTAAAGGCGCTCGAAAAGCTTATAGTAACCTTCACTGGCTTGCGTTAGCTTCTTATCACTGAGACCGTTCTCAATTTCTACTTTCTCGCTTTTACCTTCTCCCCGCGTAATGATAATGGTAGTATGCGTGCCTTCGTAAATACGCACCACCACAATATCAACGGGTGGGGCCACGGCGGCGCGTAGCGAGGCGGCCAGCGCCAGCAGGCAGGCGCACAGGAGGAGGAGTTTTTTCATGCCGGCTAAGGTAAGCGGCCCTACCCCCCTGCTACCGCAGCAAGTCCTGCTTGCGGTGGGCATCGAGGGCCAAGAGCGTGAAGAGCAGCACCGTGAACGACCACAGCGACGAGCCGCCGTAGCTGAAAAACGGCAGCGGAATACCCACCACCGGCATTAGGCCCATCGTCATGCCCAGGTTCACGGTGAAGTGCACGAACAGGATGCTGGCCGCGCAGTAGCCGTAGGTGCGCCCAAACACGGATTTTTGGCGTTCGGCCACCAGCAAGATGCGCCACAACAGCGTGAGGTACAGCCCAATCACCACGAAGCAGCCGGCCCAGCCCCACTCCTCGCCCACGGTGCAGAAAATGAAGTCGGTGCTCTGCTCGGGCACGAAGTCGAACTTGGTTTGGGTGCCCTTGAGGAAGCCTTTACCAAACCAGCCGCCCGAGCCGAGGGCGATTTTGCTCTGCGTCACGTTCCAGCCCTTGCCCAGCGGGTCCTTGCCGGGGTCGATGAGCATCTCGATGCGCTGCCGCTGGTGGGGCTGCAATACTTTATTGAAGAAGAAATCGACGCCGAACACCATCCCGATTACCAGCGCCCAGGCGCCCAGGCTCAGGGGCAAATGGTGGCGCCACAACCGCGAGTTCAACAAAAAGGCGATGCCCAGCACCACCGTAAAGCCGCCCACCAACCACAGCTTGGGCACCAGCAGCGCCAGCAGCAGAATGATGCCGCCGGCCGCCAGCAGCAGCAGGATAATCGGTGACATGCCCTCGCGGAAATACGCCAGCAGCAGGGCCCCAAACACCAGCGCCTGCCCGGTTTCATTGCTGGCCAAAATAAGGGCCACCGGCAGCAGCGTGAGGCCGGCCAGCACGGCCTGGTCGCGCCAGTTCTGGTTGCGCAGGTTGATGCCGGCCATGAAGCGCGAGGCGGCCAGCGCGGTCGTGAACTTGGCAAACTCGGCCGGCTGCAGGCGCACCGGCCCAAACTCGAGCCACGAGCGCGAGCCCGCGATGGGCCGCGCAATCACTAGCGTGACCAGCAGCAGGGCTATCATGCCGCCGTAGAGCACGTAGGCCAGCGTATCATAGGCCTTATAATCAACCACTAGCAAGATGACGATGAGCACCACCGCCGTGCCCATCCAGATGAGCTGCTTGAACCAGTTGAAGGCCATCAGCTCCGAAAAGCTGAGCGAGCTGAGCGGATTGGCCGGCGCGTCGGGCGAGTAGCTGGCCGCGTACACGGCCACCCAGCCCAGGCCCACCAGCACCAGGTAGATGAGCAGCAGCGGCCAGTCGATGCTGCGCGAGGAACGGGGGGTAGCAGGAGACATTCAGGAAACTTTCGGCAAAGGTCGGCAGGAAGTAGCGCGGGCTTTTAGTCCGCGGCCGGGTGGCGCGGTCGCGGGCTAAAAGTCCGCGCTACGTTTAGTGGCGCCGCTTGGTGAGGTCGCCGTACATAATCCAGTCTTCCCAGCGCTTGCGGTGGGGGGCTACCTTGCCGCGCAGGTAGCGCTCCATCATCAGGCCGGCGCAGGGGGCGGCGGCGGTGCCCCCGAAGCCCGAGTTTTCGATGAACACGGCGATGGCGATTTTGGGATCGTTGGCGGGGGCGAAGGCGGCGAAGGTGGAGTGGTCGGGGCCGTGGGAGTTCTGCACGGTGCCGGTTTTGCCGGCCACCGAGATGCCGTACTGCGCCAGGCTGGCAAACTCGCCGGTGCCGCCGCGCCCGTCCACCACGGCCTGCATGCCGGGGATGAGGTACTTGAACAGCGCCGTGTCGACGGCCGTGTAGTGGCGCTCGCGAAACTGCGGCAGCGGCTGCCCGGTGCTGCCCACGCTGCGCACGAAATGCGGGGCATAGTAGTAGCCGCGGTTGGCGATAGTGGCCAGCACATTAGCCATTTGCAGGCCCGTAATGCCGATTTCGCCCTGCCCGATGCTGAGCGAGTACACCGTTTTGTAGTTCCAGTGGTGGTAGCCGCGCAGCTTGTCGTAGAACTCGGGCGACGGGATGAGGCCGCGCTTTTCCTGGCCCATGTCTACCCCCAGCCGCTCGCCCAGGCCGAAAGTTTTCACCATTTTCTGCCACTGGCCCAGGCCCAGGCGGGCATCCTCAAACTTGTTGGGGGACTGCCCGCGCAGCACCGCCGCGCGCATTACCTGGTAGAAATACGGGTTGCAGCTCTGCTTGATGGCAATGCCCACGTTGCTCGGGTACTCGTGGCGGTGGGTGCAGTGGATGAGGTGCTGGTCGCACGGGAAGCCGGTGCTCGGCGTCACTACCCCCAGCTGCAGGGCCACCAGCTCGTTCACCAGCTTAAACACCGAGCCGGGGGGGTAGGTGGCCATCAGGGGGCGGTCGAAGAGCGGGCGGTCGGGGTTGCGCAGCAGGTCCATGTAGCGGTTGCCCATGCCCTTGCCGGTCAGCATTTGGGGCTCGAAGCGCGGGGCCGACACGAAGCACAGGATTTCGCCCGTCTTGGGGTCGATGGCCACGATGGAGCCGCGCCGGCCGCCCAGCAGCTTCTCGCCGTAGGCCTGCAGGCCCGCGTCGATGCTCAGGTGCAAATCCTGCCCCGCCTGCGAGAGCGTATCGAACTGCCCCCCGCGAAACGGCCCCTTGTCGATGCCGCGCACGTTTACGAGGCGGTACTGCACGCCGCGCCGGCCCATCAGAATGGGCTCGTAATAGGATTCCAGGCCCGAAATGCCCACGTTTTCGCCCGGCGAGTAGTGGGCGTAGCGGGTGGTTTCGAGCAGCTTGGGCGTGATGGAGCCCACGTAGCCCAGGGCGTGGGCCAGGTTTTGGGTGCGGTAGGCGCGGGCCATGCGCGCCTGCACTCGGAAGCCCGGAAAATTAATCAGGTTGTCGTTGATGGCCGCCAGCTCAGGCGTACTCAGGTTTTGGATTATGGGCGAGGGCCGCACCCGCGAGTAGACCTTGGCGGTGCGCAGGCCCAGGCGCAGGTCTTCCAGGGGCAGCTGCATGAGCTGGCAAAACTTGGCCGAGTCGAGGTGCTTCACCTCGCGGGGCACCACCATCAGGTCAAACACGGGCGTGTTAGATACCAGCAGCGAGTCGTGGCGGTCGTAGATGACGCCGCGGTACGGCACCTGCACCTGCCGCTGCAGGGTGTTGCGGTCGGCGGCCGTCTTGTAGGAGTCATCCAGCACTTGCAGGTAAAACAGCCGACTCGCGAACAGCAGCCCCACCAGCGTAAAAATCGCCAGCACCACGTAGCGCCGGCCTTCCAAATATTGCATACATCAAAGTTACGACTGGCTTAACCGGGGTCGGTGCGGAATCATTCACTGGTTGAGCTTAACTCTGAATTTTGCCCGCGCCCTACCCCCCGCGCCCGCGCCAGTACCTTTGTGGTTTCAACCTGTGCCCATGCCGCCGCTCGCCACGCCCACCACCAACACCGCTTTCGCCGGCCTCATCTCCGTAGTGGCGCCGCTCTACAATGAGGTCGATACCGTGGCCCAGCTCGTGAGCCGGGTGGCCGCCGTGATGCAAGAGCACGGCTACGACTACGAGCTAATCCTGGTGAACGATGGCAGCACCGACCGCAGCTGGCAGCTGATGCGCGAGCTGGCCGCCCACGACCGCCACCTGGTGGCTATCGACCTGGCCGGCAACTACGGCCAGACCATCAGCCTGCGCGCGGGTTTTGCCCAGGCCCGCGGCGAGGTCATCATTGCGATGGACGGCGACCTGCAGCACGACCCGGCCTACATTCCGCAGTTTATCAGCCTCATAAATGAGGGCTACGACATGGTGGGCGGCGCCAAGGCCAAGCGCCCCGAGGGGCCCATTGCCACGGCGCTGGCCACCACGGCGCACGGCATCATCCGGCGCTTGTCGGGGGTGCAGCTGCGCTACTTCGGGGCTACCTACAAGGCGTACCGCAGCTATTTGGTGAAGAATGTGGAGCTGCTCGGCGACGCGCACCGCTTTCTGGGGGCGCTGGTGGCGCGCAAAAACCTGCGCTACTGCGAGTTTCCGATTGAGATTCACGAGCGGCAGTTTGGCCAGAGCAACTACAAGATTAGCAAGCTCTTCTACGTCATTCTGGATTTGTTTATCCTGCGCTTTTTCATTGTGCACTCGCGCAAGCCGTTCCGGCTGTTTGGCCTGGCGGGCCTGCTCAGCTTGCTGGTGGGCGGCGTGCTGGCGGGGCAGTTTCTGGTGCGCTCCATCTTCTTCGGGCTGAATATCGAAGCGCGCTACCCCCTCGAATTCATCTTCAGCCTATTCCTGATAATGGCCGGCATTTTCCTGCTCTGCTTCGGCGTGCTGGCCGAAATCGGGATGTATAATTATTACTCGCGGCGCTCGCGCAAGCCCTACGTGGTGCGGCATTTGGCGGGGGGTAGGGATTAGTAAATCGTTTGTCATTGCGAGCGCAGCGCGGCAATCGCACCCAAACGAAACCCGGACGACTCGTTCTGGGGCGATTGCCGCGCTGCGCTCGCAATGACAAACGAGCACTATCATGCGAAAAAAGCTTATCATCAACTGCGACGATTTTGGCTGGGATGCGCCCGCCACGCAGGCCATCTTGGAGCTGGGCGCGGTCGGGCAGGTGAGCAGCACCACCGTGATGACCAACTTCGCCCAAGACGCCGACCTGCGCGCCCTGCAAAAGCTGGCCTCCCCTACCCTCTCCGTGGGCCTGCACCTGACCCTGAACGCCGGCCAGCCGCTGAGCGCCGCCTCGTCGGTGCCCACGCTGGTCGATGCCGACGGGCAGTTTTATCCTTCCAGCCAGCTGTGGCAGCGCTACCTGCGCGGCCAGGTGCGGCGCGCCGAAGTGAAGATTGAAGTGGCCGCCCAGCTGCGCCGCCTCGCCGCCGCCGGCCTGCCCCCCTCGCACGCCGACAGCCACCAGCACCTGCACCAATACCCAGGGCTGGGCCCCACGCTGCTGGGCATTTTGCGCGAGCTGGGCGTGCGCCGGGTGCGCCGCCTCACGGCGGCGGGCCGGCTCGATAGGCGCGGGTTGGTGCTGCAAGCCTTTGCCCTCAGCAGCCGCCATGCCCTGCGCGGCCTGGCCACGCCGGGCGCGCTGGTGAGCACGTTTTCGACCGAGGCGGCCAGCGCTTCGGGCTTTCGGCGGGGGGTAGGGGCCGCGTTTCAGGGGGCAGATGTGGCGGAATTCATGAGCCACCCCGGCCTGAGCGAGCGCCCCGGCTCGCCGCTAATGCGGGTGCCCGAGTACGAGTTCTGGCGCGGCGGCGAGGCGCGCGAGCTGCTGCGCGAGCTGGGCGGCGAGCTGGTGAGCTACGCGGCCGTGTAGGGTAAGGCTAACCTAATTTTGCATTCGGTTTATTGGTTAATTACCAGGCGCTTCGCATGACGGATTCTTCGCAGTTCAATGGCACCATTGGCCCCAGCAACCTGCTCAGCCAGGTGCGCAACACGGCCCCTTTCCTGTTTGACCCCGCGTTTGGCTTTCCTGCGCCGCGGGCGCGGGGCCGGCTCATTGACCTGGGCGGCCACCCGCACGGCTGGCTCGACATTCTGCGGGCGGCCGATGCGCTGCCCGCCACCCCTACCCCCTCGGCCGAGGAGCGCGAGGACTACTTCGCGCTTTGCCTGGCCGCGCACCACGCCACGGTGGCCACCTTCGTGCCCACCGACGTGGACAGCAAGATTCGCGGGGGGCTCTGGCAGCCGCCCCTCGACCCCGCCAGCCGGCGGCGCATGTTCGACCTCGTGCTGCACGCCCAGACCTGGGACCTGGCGGGCATCTCCACGCGCACCACGGCGCTCGCCGGCGTGGGGCCCGTGAGTGGGCACGACGGCGAGCTGCTGGGCGTCATGGCCGGCGCGCTGGGTTCGTTCGTGCGGGCCGCTGATGCTGAGTATGCCCAAAAAGCCGCCGATGCCATCGACGCAGAATTTCGGCGCGAGGCCCACGAATTCACCTTCGCGCTGCGGCAGCCGGGGCAGGAAGTAGAGGTGCTGCGGCTAGCCATGAGCCTGACCCACAACTGTGGCGACACGGACCAGGGCATTTCGTCCTGGGCCGAGGGGCCGGCCTACGCACCCTACCGGGCGCGCTTTGGGCGGCTGGCCCACGAAAACACGCCCCCCTACGGCGGCACGTACCAGCTGGCGGCCCGGCTCTACCGGCATCTGCTGGCGGCGGAGGGCCACCGGCACTACCCCCTGCGCCACGTGCGCTGCCTGCGCCGCTCGCCCGATTTTTTGCTGCCGCTCGGCCCGTTTCTCGACGACTGGGGGACCCTGATTGCCACCCACCCGGCCCTCGCCCCGGCGGAGCGGACCGAAGTACTCGCCGCGCTGCTGGCGGGCTGCAAAAAAATTAGTGGCCAGGTAGGCTACTTCCGCGCCCTGAGCGGCTTCGCGCACGGCGCGGGCGGGCTCGACAAGTTCGCGGCGCAGCTGCCCGCCACCAGCCGGCAAGAGTTGAAAGACCCGGAAGTCAGGCGGCACGTCGCGCTCTCCCAAGCGTCATTTGAAGCCAGCATGAGCAAGCGAGCGCGGCAAGTGCTGGTCGCAACTACTTAACGGCCACCCGGCGGCGGGTTTCGCTGGGGGCGTAGCCGAAGTGGCGCGAGAAGCTGGTGGAGAAGTTGGCCGGGTTGCCGTAGCCTACCTGGTAGGCTACCTCTGCTACGGTGGCCGTGCCGGCGGCCAGCAGTTCGTGCGCCCGGTTGAGGCGCACCAGGCGGATGAAGTCGCCGGGGGCCTGGCCGGTGAGGGCCTTGAGCTTGCGGTGCAGCTGGGTGCGGCTCAGGGCCAGCTCGCGGCCCAGGGTTTCCACGCTCAGCGTTTCGTCGTCGAGGGCCGCCTCCACGGCCTGCCGCACCCGCGCCAAAAAGGCTTCCTCCATCGTGGGCGGGCGGAGGGGGGTAGGCTCGGCCAGGCTGCGGCGGTAGGTGGCTTGCAGCTGCTGGCGACCCAGCACCAGGTTGCGCAGCTGGGCCAGCAGCTCCTCGCGCCGGAAAGGCTTGGTGAGGTAGGCATCGGCCCCGATATCGAGGCCCTGGAGCCGGCTGGGCAGGTCG
>CAZZWL010000177.1:0-9358 GCA_964657755.1 uncultured Rhodanobacter sp. | reverse complement strand
AAAGGCGCGGGTATAGTTCTGGTGCGATTGCCGCGCTCCACTTCGTTGCGCTCGCAATGACAGACGGATAGTTAATGCAATGTCAGCTTACAAAATCAGCATCGCGTCGCCGAAGGCGAAGAAGCGGTACTTCTCCTTGATGGCTTCCTGGTAGGCTTCCATCAGCAGCTTGTAGCCGGCGAAGGCCGAGGCCATCATCACCAGCGTGCTTTCGGGTAGGTGGAAGTTGGTGAGCAGCGAGTTAGCGATTTTGAAATCGTAGGGCGGGTAGATGAACTTGTCGTTCCAGCCCGAAGTCACTTTAATGCGGCTGTTGGCCGACACCGAGGCGTCGAGGGCCCGCATGGTAGTCGTGCCGATGGCGCAAATCTGCTTTTTGGTGTCCATGGCCTTGTTCACGACCTGCACGGCCTCGGCGTTCACGAAGAACTGCTCCGAATCCATCTTGTGCTTGGTGAGGTCCTCCACGTCCACGTTGCGGTAGGTGCCCAGGCCCACGTGCAGCGTGATGTAGGCTTTCTCTACCCCCTTGATTTCCATGCGCTTCATCACCTCACGCGAGAAGTGCAGGCCGGCGCTCGGCGCGGCCACGGCGCCAATGTTCTCGGCAAAAATGGTCTGGTAGCGCTCCTTGTCGGCGGGCTCGGTTTCGCGCTTCAGCACGTCCTTCGGCACGGGCGTTTCGCCCAGCTCGTGCAGGGCCTTGCGGAATTCCTCGTCGGTGCCATCAAACAAAAACTTGATGGTGCGGCCGCGCGACGTAGTATTATCAATGACCTCGGCCACGATGTCCGACTCGCCGAAGTAGAGCTTGTTACCCACCCGGATTTTGCGGGCCGGGTCCACGAGCACGTCCCACAGGCGGCCTTCCTTGTTCAGCTCGCGCAGCAGAAATACCTCGATTTGGGCGCCGGTGCGCTCTTTTTGGCCGTACATGCGGGCCGGAAATACCTTGGTGTCGTTGAAAACGAAGACGTCACCCTCCACAAAATAATCCAGGATATCTTTGAACATCCGGTGCTCAAACTGGCCGGTGGCGCGGTTTACCACCATCAGGCGCGATTCGTCGCGGTGGCGGGCAGGGTGACTGGCAATCAGCTCTTCGGGGAGTTCAAACTTGAACTCATGCAGTTTCATCGCCATGATGGGCAGTACTAGGGGGAAGTTACCGAAAATTCGGGGGGCAAAGGTACGCGTTTTTTTTGAGGGTAGCGATGTTTGTGCGGTGAGCTTTAGCTTGCTGGGCGAAAACCGCTAATTTTAGTCGATTATCCCGGCTAGCTTGGTGCGACCCCGTCATTGCCGCCGCAGTTTGCCTTATCAGTAAGCCCCTGCTTGCTACCCCTGCTTATGCTGCTCACTCTTCGCCTCGTGCTCGAAAGCTTTGCCTTTGCCTGGCAGGCGCTGCGGGCCAACCTGCTGCGCACCATCCTGTCGCTGCTGGGCGTCACGGTGGGCATTTTCTCCATTATCGCCGTTTTCATGGTCGTCGACTCGCTGGAGTCGAACGTGCGCAGCAGCATGAACTTCCTGGGCGACAAGGTGGTGTACGTGGGCAAGTGGCCCTGGGTCTTCGACCCCGACCGCCCCTGGTGGAAGTATTTCAACCGCCCCGTGCCCACCATGCGCGAGTTTCGGCAGCTGCAGCGGATGCTGCCGGCCAACAGCCAAAAAGGCATCGCCATCTTCGTGCCCAAGGGCGGCAATACTCTCAAAGCGGGCATCAACTCGGTGAGCGACTGTGCTTTGCAGGGCGTCAGCTACGAGTACCGCGATATTTCCAGCGTGCCCATCGAGCAGGGCCGCTACTTCACCGTGCAGGAAATGGAGGGGGGTAGGCCGGTGGCCATCATTGGGGCCACCATCGCCGAGAACCTCTACCCCCAGGGCGAGCCGGTGGGCCGCCAGTTTAAGACCCAGGGCCGCTACTTCACGGTAATCGGGGTGATGAAAAAGGAGGGCAAAAACCTGCTCGGCACGCCCAGCAACGACGCCAACTGCCTGATTCCCTACGGTTCCTTTGCCAGTATTTTCGCCATGAGCAGCACCGGCATGGGCGGCCCCTCGCCGCAGCTCGGCGTGAAGGGCCGCGACGACGACCCCGGCCTGCTCAACCTGGAGGCCGAGATGCGCGGCGACATGCGCATCATCCGCGGCCTCAAGCCCCGCGAGGAAGACAACTTCGCCCTCAACCGCCCCGAAATGCTGGCCGATATGATTGGTAAGCTCTTCAGTGTTATTGGGATAGCCGGCGGCATTATCGGCTCGTTTGCCATGCTGGTGGGTGGCTTTGGCATTGCCAACATCATGTTTGTATCGGTGCGCGAGCGCACCAATATCATCGGGATTCAGAAGTCGCTGGGGGCCAAAAACTACTTTATTCTGTTCCAGTTTCTGTTCGAAGCCGTGTTTTTGTGCCTGCTGGGCGGCGCGGCGGGCATTTTTCTGGTCTGGCTCATCACCCTCTTTCCGCAAGATTCGCTGACTCTGACGCTGAGCGCGGGCAATATCTCGCTGGGCCTGCTGGTGTCGGTGGGCATTGGTATTCTGGCCGGCATCATTCCGGCCGTGCTGGCCGCCAATCTGGACCCCGTTATCGCCATTCGAGCCAAATAAGAGGGGGTAGGCAACGAAGCGTTTGCCATCGGGAACCCAATGGTAAACGAAGCGTCTCGGCCCCTTATCTTCGCCCCCCTACTTTTGGCCGCCCCGCTTTCTGAGACGGGGCGGTTTCGTTTTCCCCCACCCTGGCTAGATATGTCAAAACTTAAAAAAACCAGCAAGACTAAGTCTTCCGACGAGGCCCTGAACGCGGGCTCCGGCAAGACCATCGTGCAGCCCAACGTGAACGATAATAAGCTGACCAGCATCACGGAGCTGCGCCAGCAAACCGGCGGCGTAGCCAAAACCGGCCACGACCCCGACGAGCAGCGCATCCGCAAAGCGTTCGTTGACAAGGACTGGAACGAGATTAAAATCGCCGATAGCTGGCAGATTTTCAAGGTGATGGCCGAGTTTGTGGAGGGCTTCGAGAAGATGTCCAAAATCGGCCCCTGCGTGAGCATCTTCGGCTCGGCCCGCACCAAGCCCGACAACCAGTATTACCAGCTGGCCGAGGAAATTGCCTCCAAGCTAGTGCGCCACGGCTACGGCGTCATCACCGGCGGTGGCCCCGGCATTATGGAAGCCGGCAACAAGGGCGCCCGCGCCGAGGGCGGCAAGTCGGTGGGCCTCAATATTGAGCTGCCCTTCGAGCAAACCCACAACATCTACATCGACCAGGACAAGTGCATCGATTTCGATTACTTTTTCGTGCGCAAAGTGATGTTCGTGAAGTACGCGCAGGCCTTCGTGGGCATGCCCGGCGGCTTCGGCACCATCGACGAGCTGTTTGAGGCACTTACGCTGATTCAGACCAAGAAAATCGGGCGTTTCCCCATCGTGCTCGTCGGCTCGGCCTACTGGGGCGGTCTTTTCGAGTGGATTAAGAACGTGATGCTGGGCGACGAGCGCAATATCTCGGCCGAAGACCTGGACCTAGTCCACATCGTGGACGACGCCAGCGAAGCCGTCAAAATCATTGACGATTTCTACCACAAGTACTCGCTGTCGCCCAATTTCTAGGCAACAGCGCCGCCACAAAAAAGGCCGTCTGCAATGCGCAGGCGGCCTTTTTTGCGTTAGTAGCCGTCTTCCTGGCCGTAGTCCGACTGGTCGGCGGCCAGCGACGGCAGCTCTTGGGGCTGGCCCAGGGTTTCCAACTTAAGCCGGTAGGTGAGCGCATCTTCGAAGGTGGCCGCCCGCTGCACAACGCGCCACGTGAGCACGGCGGCCGCGATACTGAATAGCTGGCTGATAATCTCGGATTTGAGGGCCACTTCGGGCGAGGTAGCGTCGGCATTCGACCGCGCGATTGCCGTTGACAGCGTGCTGTTGACCAAGTGGACGCCCCACCACCAGCCGAGTAGCGTAGTGGGCACCGCTACCTGGCTAAAGGCCGCGCGCTGGGTAAACTGCCATACCTCGCGCATGATAGTGAAAGGCCGTACCAGATTGATGAAAGGCACAAACCAGGCGCCTGCCGCCCAGCCGTCGGGATACTCGGGGTAGACGTCGGGCAGCTGATGCAGGTTGTAGTAAGCGCGCCGCAGCCAGCGAATAAGAACTACGTAGCCACCGATAATCAGCCCAAACTTGACCAGTAGCAAAAACAGCCGAACGTAGAAGGTATTGAGGGTAAGATACGTAGTGACGCCTTGGCCATTGACCGGCCAGTCAGCCCGCGTGAGGCCAAAGCCATCGACCAGGCACAGGCCAATGGACGCGACCACTGAAAGCAAGTAAACGGTAGCTACCTGCTTGGCCCGTTGATGATTGTTGCGGAGCATCGGAAAAGTAGAAAGTATACAAATCGGGGAATTTAGCTGCACAAACATAAGGGCGCGAGCCTTCTGTGCTAGGGCGAACAGCCGGGGCTAGCGGCGGCCATCCGGGCCACTGCTCTTAGCAAAAAAACGTAGGCTAGCCAGCATTTTTCCCTGCCTGCCCGTACTTTGCCCCCTATGTCTGACCCTACGCCCGCGCCCGCCAAAAAGCTGTTCCTGCTCGACGCCTTTGCCCTTATCTACCGCTCGCACTTTGCCTTTTCCAAAAACCCGCGCATCAACTCCAAGGGGCTGAACACGGGGGCCATCCTGGGCTTCACCAACACGCTGGTGGAGGTGCTGCTGAAGGAAAAACCCACCCACATCGGCGTGTGCTTCGACGCGGGCAAAACGTTTCGGCACGAGCAGTTTCCGGCCTACAAGGCGCAGCGCCAGGCTATGCCCGAGGATATTGGTACGGCCATTCCGTATATTAAGCAGATTATCAAGGCGTTCCACATTCCCATTCTGCTGATGGAGGGGTTTGAGGCCGACGACGTGATTGGTACCCTGGCGCAGCGGGCCGAGGCCCACGGCTTCGACGTGTTTATGATGACGCCCGACAAGGACTACTGCCAGCTGGTGACCGAGCGCATCAAAATCTACAAGCCCGCCTTCATGGGCAACGCCGCCGAGGTGCTTGATGTGGCCCACGTGCTCGAGCGCTTCGAGATTGAGCGCGTAGAACAAGTAATTGATATTCTGGGCCTGCAGGGCGATGCGAGCGACAACATTCCCGGCATTCCCGGCATTGGCGAAAAAACGGCCAAGACCCTGATTCAGAAGTATGGCTCCGTCGAAAACCTGATTGCCAACGTGGACGAGCTGAAGGGCAAGCAGCAGGAAAACGTACGCAACTTTGCTGAGCAGGGTCTGCTGAGTAAGGAGCTAGCCACGATTCACGTCAACGTGCCCATCGACTTCGAGCCCGAAAGCCTGACGCTGGACGCGCCCGACGAGGCCCAGCTGCGGCAACTATTTGATGAACTGGAATTTCGGCAGCTGGCGGCGCGGGTACTGGGCAGCGGTGGCAACGCCGCGCCCAGCGCCGACCGTAGCCCGGCCGCGCCAGTGGGCCGCGGTGCGCGTCGGCCCAAAGTGACCGCGCCGAGCGCGCAGGGCTCGCTGTTTGGCGAGGGCAGCGGGGCGGTTATCAACGCCGCCGAGAATGGCGAGTTTGAGGATGGGGAAGCTGGCGAGTACTACACCGGCCCCAAGAAGACGCTGGCCGACGTGCCCCACCAGTACCACTTGGTCGGTACACCGGAGCTACGCAAGTCGCTGCTGGACTTCTTGTTACAACAAGCCGAGGTAAGCTTCGACACCGAGACTACGGGCCTCAACACCCAGACGGCGCGGCTAGTGGGCCTGAGCTTTAGCTGGCTGCCGGGCGAGGCCTACTACGTGCCCGTGCCGGTGGAGGACACCGCGGCGGCGCAGGCGCTGGTGGACGAGTTCCGGCCGTTCTTCGAGAGCGACATTCTGAAAATCGGGCAGAACATCAAGTATGACCTGCTGATTCTCAAGAACTACCAGGTGCGCATCGCGGGGCCATTCTTCGACACCATGCTGGCGCACTACCTCATTGAGCCCGACATGCGTCACAACATGGACGTGCTGGCCGAAACCTACCTGCACTACTCGCCGGTGCCCATCACGGACCTCATCGGGCCCAAGGGCAAGAACCAGAAAACGATGGCCGACCTCGCGCCGGCCGCCGTGAGCGACTATGCCTGCGAAGACGCCGACGTGACCTTGCAGCTGCGCCACGTGTTCGAGCCCATGCTCAAGGACCTGGGCCTGCTGGGCCTGCTCAACGACGTGGAAAACCCGCTGGTGCCCGTGCTGGCCGACGTGGAGTTTGCGGGCGTGCGCATCGACTCGGTGGCGATGGGCGAGTACTCGGCCGAGCTGCAAGGCTACGTGCAGGAGCTGGAAATGCAGATTTACCGTGAGGCGGGCCAGGAGTTTAACATCGGCTCGCCCAAGCAGTTGGGCGAGGTGCTGTTTGATAAAATGGACATCGGGCGCGGCAAAATCAAGAAAACCAAGACCGGTCAGTACGCCACCGGCGAGGAAATTCTGAGCCAGTTCGCCGCCGATAATCCCATTGCCGGCCTCATCCTGGAGTACCGCCAGCTCAGCAAGCTGCGCAGCACCTACGTCGAGGCCCTGCCCCAGCTGGTGAGCCCCGTCGATGGCCGCGTGCACACCAGCTTCAACCAGGCCGTGACGGCCACCGGCCGCCTCAGCAGCACCAACCCCAACCTCCAGAACATCCCCATCCGCACCGAGAAGGGCCGCGAAATCCGCAAGGCCTTCGTGCCCCGCGACGCCGGCCACGTGCTGCTCGCCGCCGACTACTCGCAGGTAGAGCTGCGCATCATGGCCGACTTTTCGGGCGATGCCACCATGATTGAAGCCTTCCGGCTGGGGCAGGACGTGCACGCCAGCACCGCCAGCAAGGTTTTCCATGTGCCACTAAATGAGGTAGATGCCGAAATGCGCCGCAAGGCTAAGACCGTGAACTTCGGCATCATCTACGGCATTTCGGCGTTTGGCCTGGCCCAGCGCATCGGCATCAGCCGCAAGGAGGCCACGGATATTATCGACACCTATTTCCAGGAATTCCCGAGCGTGAAGCAGTTCATGGACGACAGCATCAACCGCGCCCGCGAGCTCGAATACGCCGAAACCCTGCTCAAGCGCCGCCGCTACCTGCGCGACATCAACTCGCGCAACGCCACGCTGCGCGGCTATACCGAGCGCAACGCCATCAACGCGCCCATCCAAGGCACGGCCGCCGATATCATCAAGCTGGCCATGATAAACATCCACGACTGGCTGGAGCGCGAGAAGCTGGGTACCAAGATGATACTGCAAGTGCACGACGAACTCGTATTCGACGCCGTGCGCGAGGAAGTGGATTACATCACGCCCAAAATCCGCGAGCTGATGACCCAAGCGCTGCTGCTGCCCCGCGGCGTGCCGCTGGAAGTGGAAGTGGGGGTAGGGGACAACTGGTTGAAGGCGCACTAGGCCCGCATTTCGATTTTTAGCCGACCTTTGAGCCGCTCCTCACTAGCCGGGGAGCGGCTCTGCTATGTTAATGGATTCCTTCGAAGTCGAGAATTTCCGCAGCCTGAAACACTTGAAGCTGGAGAAGCTGGCGCGGGTAAATTTATTGGTAGGTAAGAGCAATTCAGGAAAGACGAGTGTGCTGGAGTCAATTTTTCTCATGCCTAGTATGAATGGTACATCAGCACTTGATATTATTGAGAAAGAAAGGGGGTTGTATAATAATAGAGGGGACTTTAAGTACTTGTTTTACAGATTTGATTCTAATAGGCAAATTAATTTATCCGTTACTCAAATTGATAAAGCAGGAGAAGATGTAACATCAATTAAGTCATTAAGGGTCTGCATAGAATTAGAGGAGCGTAATACTCAGAATAAAGCGGGCTTTGGTAATTCAGTGCTCCGAAATACCGTATACTCTGATTCGCTTACTGAGCCGCTTGTATTCAACACAGGACGTTTAGATGGAGACTTTTTTTCTAGTCCCATATCTGAGCAAGCTAGGAAAATATCAAGAGAATTTACTAGCTCTTTGGTATTTAAAAGATTTGATATATCAGAAATTCTTACTACGCAAATTGATAGACAAACATTAAGTGAGAAAATAGAAGCAATAAAGCTCAAAAAGCAAGATTCTTCCCTACTGCAAATTCTACAGCTTGTTGATAATCGCATTAAGCGAATTGAATTGCTAACAGGTGGGCAAATTTATTTAGATTTAGGGGATGATTTTTCAGCTCTTTTACCACTAAATCTGATGGGTGAAGGAATTCAGCGCCTTCTCGATGTATTATCTGCATTCGTTTCTACGCCAGGTGGTGTCGTTCTCATCGATGAAATTGATAACGGTCTCCATTATTCTGCTTTACGTATTCTTTGGAAGGGTATTTTACGAGCGGCTCGTGAATATGATGTGCAGGTTATTGCGACTACCCATAGTGCCGAAGCCTTACGTCATCTTACTTGGGTGCTTGATGACGAGGAGTTTAAGGATTACCGCGGCGACATAGCATCTTACACACTCATCCGGGCAGAAGATGATGATGTGCGTAGCTATCGTTATGACTACGAACAGTTAGAATTTGCAATGGAACATGATATTGAAGTTCGCAATTAATTTAATGATATCATTACAATGCGACAATTCAACATTTTTGTTGAGGGTAACGATG
The DNA here is from genome assembly GCA_964657755.1 of uncultured Rhodanobacter sp. Lineage (GTDB taxonomy): Bacteria > Bacteroidota > Bacteroidia > Cytophagales > Hymenobacteraceae > Hymenobacter. Next base: position 684 of record CAZZWL010000177.1, on the reverse strand, counting down.
ACCACGATTTAGTCTTAGCGTTACTCCAAGAATTGAAATCAGTTTCTTTCGACCCAACGAAGAAGAATAAGCGCCCTACCAGTTATCTAAAGATGCCTGTTACTGGCGACACCATCCTACTGCTGGCAACCGGCGGCTGGACTAAATTAGTTGAGTCAGAAGCTTTATTTCGCCAAGCAAATGATTCTGGTGGGCGTAACTTAATTGTATTCGACGCTGATTTTGACGAAGCCAAGTATCCAAATGGAGGTCATATAAACCGGTTAACATCTATTAAAGCAACCGTCTCTATTTTTGATTTAAATCCGGCCGTTTTTCTGTTTCCACAGCCAGATGAAGATGGTAACCTTGAAACGCTATTGCTGCGATTGATTCAGCCTGCTCATCAGCAAGTAATGGATTGCTATGATGGGTACGAAGCGTGTCTGAGTAAATGCCTGGATACTCAAGGGCAACCGATGTACTATGATACACCGTCGGATAAACGCCGCATTTATGACTATGTAAATGTGCTACCTCTTTCACCGATTGAGCGTGAGCGGCACCAAGAAAAAGGTGGACAGAAAATTTTTGAAAATCCTGCTTGGTGGGACTTACATGCACCAGCTGTTCAGCCCCTTAGATTTTTTCTCGACCAATATATTCAATAGCGATGGTAATCAGAAACGCTGCTGGCTCATGCGA
>CAZZWL010000176.1:0-9409 GCA_964657755.1 uncultured Rhodanobacter sp. | reverse complement strand
AACGATTGAGTTAGTGCTGCACGCGAGATGCTTCGGCAAGCTCAGCATGACAGATGATTTATACTTGCTTGGTATTGCCCGCGTCCACGGTTTTGAGCTCGTCGAGGTGGTTGCGGTACCAGTTCACGCCGGCCAGGTCGGCATTCAAGGCGTAAATGTCCGGCCTTTGTTTTAATAAAGCCAGAATATCGTTCAGGCCAAAATGCGGATTAGTCGGGTAAAGGGCTTCGTACACGGCATTGATAAATTGATAATCAGCCGGATAGTCGATGGTGAAGCGGTGCGACATGGAGTAGTCGAGCCCGGTTTCCCAGGTCACGTTGGCGAGGCGAAAGCGCGCCGGGTTTTCCCAGAAAAAGGGCGTGGTATGCTCGCGCTCCAGCGGGCGGCGGGCGGCGCGCCAGGCGGTTTCGAGGGCAGCCAAGGTCATCACTTCCACGTCGTTGCCATCGGGGTAGGTGGCGGGGTGCAGGTTGCTCACGAAGTCGTACTGGCCCTTGGTTTCGGCAAAAAAGCCCAAGACTTTATCAATAATAGCCGGGTCGATGAGCGGGCAGTCGCTGGGGATTTTTACTACCCCCTCCGTTTCGCCGAAGTGCCGGGCGGCCTGGTAGTGGCGGTCGAGCAGGTCGAGGGCCGAGCCGCGAAATACCTCAATACCATGCTGTTGGCACAGCTCGGCCAGCGGGTCGTCGCTGGCTTCGTCGGTGGTGATGACGGCCACGCGGCCCGCCAGCCGCGCCTGCCGCACGCGCTCGACCTGGCGCACCAGCAGCGGCCGGCCCACCAGGTCGAGGCTGACTTTATCGGGGAGGCGCGAGGAGCCGCGCCGGGCCTGAATGAGGGTAAGCATAAGTCTTGACTAGGCGGCCGTCATGCTGAGCTTGCCGAAGCATCTTGCTCGCATTACTTGAAAATCAGTTAACGAGAATAATTACTACCCCACGCGAGATGCTTCGCGGGGCTCAGCCTGACGTTCTTTTTTAGCCTCGACAGCGGGCTGATACTGCTTCAAAAACGCTGGCCCCGAGCCTTCGAAGCGGCCGAACTGCCGGCAAATGTCGGCAATGCGCTCGGCGCTGGTGCCGCCGTTCTGGATGGGCAGCTTGCGCCGGAGGTCGGCCACGTCGAAGTAGGAATGCACCGGAATGCCCAGCGCCAGGCCCACGTAAGCCACGGTGCTGTACTGCGTTATGAGCTCCACTGAGTTGGCAATCATCTCTTCAGTATTGCCTTCGGTGTAAATAAGGGTACCGGGCGGGGCATATTTTTGGACCTCGGCGGTGGCGCGGGCCATGTCCTCGTTGGGGTGAAACTTGAAAATCATGGGCCGGCCGGCGGCGATGCGCGCGGCGTGGCGGATGAATTTTTTGCGGTTGTCGGGCCGGAAGGTTTCACGCATGTCGGTGGTGGCTACCAGCACGTAGCCGCGGTGCGGAAACGTATTCTGCCGCAGCTTTTCCACGTCGTCGAAATTGGGAATGCCAGTGACCACGAGCTTGCCCTTATCGACCCCAATGTGCGCGAAGTGCTCGGCGTAGCCGGGCGAGGCCACGCAGTAGATATCGCAGCAGTTATTCATGCCATTGAGCGAGGTGCCGATGGCCAGAATGGGAAAGCGGGTGAACCGCTTCACGAGGCGCGCCCACAGGTGGAGCGGGTCGGTCATGCCCTCCTGCACGAATACCGACTTGGTGGTTTTCAGCAGGGTCCAGGGCACCACGATGTCGGAGCAGCACACCACGAGGTCGTACTGGTGGCGCAGCTCACGGTTTTCGAAGTCGCGGCGCAGCTGATGCTGCGCCACGTAGCGGTCGGCTTTTTCCTTCACCAGGCCCTGCACGATGGTCTTGTCCAGGATGTTGTTGCGCAGCAGCCACTCGTAGAAGCCGCGCATCCAGCCGTCGTAATAGAGCTGGCTGAAGTAGGGTTCATATTCCTCTTCCAGGAGCTGCGCCACCCGGTGCATCTGCGTGGTTTGGTTGGGCGAGCCGATGAGGTACAGCGCTTTTTTCACTGGCAAAAGGTAGGTATGCCTACAAAAATACAACCGCGGGCGAATGATGGGCCGGTGAGTGGGGGTAGGCGAAAGCGCGGGCTGAATGGTGGGCGGTTACTTTCGGCCCGGCTCCCGTCCTACTTTGTCTTGGTATGCGCTTATTTTCTTCCCTTTTATTGCTTGCGGCGGCCTTCACAGCCCTGCCCGCCGCAGCTCAAACCCCCGCCCCTACCCTCCCCTGGGTGCCCGACCTGGGCAATGGCCAGTACAAAAACCCGGTGCTCTACGCCGACTATTCCGACCCCGACGTGGTGCGGGTGGGCAAGGACTACTACCTCACCTCATCGAGCTTCAACGCGGCGCCGGGCCTGCCGATTCTGCACTCCCAGGACCTGGTGAACTGGACGATAATTGGCCACGCGCTGCCCGTGCAGCCGCCCCGCGCCCGCTACGACCAGGTGCAGCCCGGCAACGGCGTGTGGGCGCCCGCGCTACGCTTTCACGCCGGCGAGTTTTACCTCTACTACCCCGACCCCGACCTGGGCATTTTTCTAGTGAAGGCGAAAGACCCGGCCGGCCCGTGGTCGGCGCCGGTGTGCGTGAAAGCCGCCAAGGGCTGGATTGACCCCTGCCCCTTCTGGGACGCCGACGGGCGCGCCTACCTCGTGCACGCCTTCGCGGGCAGCCGCGCGGGCATCAAGAGCGTCATTCACGTGAGCGAGCTGGCGCCCGATGGGCTACGCCTAATCGGCGAGGACCGGCTGGTGTTTGATGGGCACGCCAACCACCCCACCATTGAGGGGCCCAAGTTTTATAAGCGCCACGGCTACTACTACATCTTCGCGCCGGGCGGCGGCGTGCCGCAGGGCTGGCAGGTGGTGCTGCGCAGCAAAAACGTATTCGGGCCTTATGAGGACAAAATAGTATTAGCCCAAGGCCAAACGACCACCAACGGCCCGCACCAGGGCGCGTGGGTCGATACGCCCGATGGCAAGGAGGATTGGTTTCTGCATTTTCAGGACCAGGGCGCCTACGGCCGGGTGGTGCACCTGGAACCCATGACCTGGAAGAGCGACTGGCCCGTTATCGGCCTCGACCCCGACGGCGACGGCACCGGCCAGCCGGTGCTCACCTATCGCAAGCCCCAGGTACCCGGCCACGTGGCCGGGGCGGTGCCGGCTACCTCCGACGAGTTTGACCACGGCCAGCCGGGCCTGCAGTGGCAGTGGCAGGCCAACCCGCAGCCGCAGTGGCTGGCCCCTACCCCCCCTGCCAGCGGCCAACGCCAGCGGCCAGCTGGTGCTGGCCGCCGCGCCCGTGCCCACCGAGGCTAAAAACCTGTACCTGGTGCCCAGCCTACTGCTGCAAAAGCTTCCGGGCGAACACTTTACCGCTACGGCCAAGCTGCTATTCACGCCCCAGGCTGAGGGCGAAAAAGCCGGCCTCGTGGTGCTTGGCATGGACTACGCCACGCTCACCCTCACGCGCCAGGCCGGCGGCCTGCTCCTGAGCCAGACCACCTGCCGGCAAGCCGACAAGGGCGCCGCCGAAACCACCGCCGCCACGGCCGCCCTACCCCCCGGCCAGCCGCTGTACCTGCGCGTGGCGGTGCGGGCCGGCGCCCGCTGCCAGTTCAGCTACAGCGCCGATGGGCGGCAGTTCACCGTGCTCGGGCCCGAGTTCGCGGCCAAGGAGGGCCGGTGGGTGGGCGCCAAGCTGGGCTTGTTTTGCCTGGGCGCGGGCGGGGGGGTAGGGGCTGGCCAGCTGGCCGTAGACTGGTGGCGGGTGGCGCCTTAATGTTCAGTTTTTTTTCTACACAATCGATTGCATAGCCCAGCTAGCGGATATTTTCCCTACTTTCGTTTTCCATTCGTTTTTTCCCACCCCATGCACAAGCTGGCTACGCTAGACTACATCGTCTTTTTCGTCTACTTTCTGATAGTCGCCGGCTACGGCATCTGGATTTATAACCGCAAGACGGGCCACGACGGGACCGTGGATGGCGACTCGAAAGACTACTTCCTGGCCGAGGGCTCGCTCACGTGGTGGGCCATCGGCTCGTCGCTGATTGCCAGCAACATCTCGGCCGAGCAGTTTGTGGGCATGGCCGGCTCAGGCTTCAAAATCGGCCTGGCCATTTCGGCCTACGAGTGGATGGCTTCCATTACGCTCATCATCGTGGCCACGTTCTTTATTCCGGTATACCTGAAGAATAAAATCTTCACCATGCCGCAGTTTCTGCACCAGCGCTACAACGGCACGGTGGCTATGATTATGGCCATTTTCTGGCTGGCGCTGTACGTGGTCGTGAATTTGACCTCGATTCTGTACCTGGGCGCCATTGCCGTGAGCAGCGTATCGGGCCTGAACCTGACGTTTTGCATGTATGGGCTGGCCATTGCCGCCGTCATTATCACGCTGGGCGGCATGAAAGTTATCGGCTTTACCGACGTTATCCAGGTGTTCTTTCTCATCCTGGGTGGCCTGGCTACCACGTACTTAGCGCTCAACCTGGTATCGGAGCACTTCGGCACCACGGGCGTAGTCAATGGCTTTAACCTGCTGATGCATGAGGCCAACAATCACTTCCACATGATTGTGAAGCGCGATGACCCTAACTATATCGACCTGCCCGGCCTGACGGTGCTGCTCGGCGGCCTCTGGATTGTGAACCTCAACTACTGGGGCTGCAACCAGTACATCACGCAGCGCGCCCTCGGGGCCGACCTGCCCACCGCCCGCGGTGGTCTACTCTTCGCGGCGTTCCTCAAAATGCTGATGCCCGTGATTGTGGTATTGCCCGGCATCGCGGCCTTCGTGCTCTATAAGCAAAACGTGTTCGGGGCCGCCGAGTTTGGCCAGGGCGCTGACCTCAACCCCGACCGCGCGTACCCGGTGCTGCTCAACATCTTGCCGATAGGGTTGAAAGGTCTGTCGTTCGCCGCCCTCACGGCCGCCGTGGTGGCCTCGCTGGCCGGCAAAGCCAACTCGATTGCGACCATCTTCACGCTCGACGTGTACAAGAAGGTGCTGAACGTGAATGCCTCGGAGAAGAAGATGGTGGCCGTGGGCAAAATCTCGGTGGTCGTGGCCATGCTGCTGGGCATCCTCATCGCGCCGCACCTGGGCATCGACAAAAAGGGCGGCTTCCAGTTCATTCAGGAATACACGGGCTTCGTGTCGCCGGGTATCTTCGCCATGTTCATCCTGGGCTTCTTCTGGAAGAAAGCCACGTCGGGGGCCGCGCTTTTCGCCACCATCGGCGGCTTCCTGTTCTCGATTGTGCTCAAGTTCCTGCCCGGCCTGACGGACCTCTCGTGGCTGGCGCCCTTCGGCTTCGCGGTGAAGCCCGAGGGCTCTAGCATCTACGAGATTCCGTTCCTCGACCGCATGGGCTTCGTGTTCGTATTCTGCATCGTGGGCATGGTGCTCATCAGCCTCATTCAAGGCCAGGGCCGCCCCAACCCCAAAGGCCTCGAAATCGACTCGAGCATGTTCCGCCCCAACCGCAGCTTCGCCATTGGTTCGGCTATCGTGCTGGTTATCATCACTACGCTCTACATCAAATTCTGGTAAGCTGCCGCGTTCCCCACAAAAAAAGCACCCGTCGCGACGGGTGCTTTTTTTGTGGGGAATTAAGAAATTCCTACCCCCCTCAGGCGGCCTGAATGTGAAAGCCGGCCTGTTCCACGGCCTGCACCACCTGGGCGGCGCTGAGCTGGTCGGAGTTGATGGTCAATATTTTATCGGGGTTGGCGGTGTCGACCTGCCAGTTGCCGGCGCCGGCCTCGCGGTTGAGGGTGGGCGTCACGGCCTTGATGCAGCCGCCGCAGTTGATGTTAGTTTTAAATTTCAGGGTTTGCATGACGAGTAGAAGTAGGGGGCAGCACCAGTTGGCTGCCCCCTTATAACGCGAGCGGTGGGGGGCAAGTGCACCCCGCGGGGCACAGAATTACGCCGGAATTGACTAACATTCGGGAGCCAGCCCTACCCCCGGCTGGCCCGCCGACGTCACTTTTTCACGACGAGGTCCATGCCGCACTTGGGGCACTTGCCGGGGTGGGTGCTCACCACGGCGGGGTGCATGGGGCAGGTGTAGGCAGTGGCGGCTGCGCCAGCGGTGCTGTCGGCGGGGGTAGGGGCGGCCCCGGCGGCGGCGGGTTTAGGGTTAGAGCAGCTGGTGGCGGTGAGGGCCAGGCAGGCAAGGGCCCAACTCCAGCTTATCGTTTTGTTCATAAGACAGAGAATAAATTGGGGGCAGCCAGGGCCTTAGCCAGGAAAGTACTGCTGTAGAATATCCCTGACTTTTTCTTCGGTGAGCGGTTTGCTGAGGGTGCCCGCAATGGGCAATTGCCGCACCCGCTCCAGGTCGCGCGGGTGCACGGAAGTAGTGAGCAGCACAATAATGATGGCCTGACGCAGGGACAGGGGCAGGTGTTGGTACGCCTCCAAAAACTCAATGCCATTCATCACGGGCATGTTCACGTCCAGCAAAATCAGGGCCGGGCAGCTGGGTGAGGCCTCGGTACACACCTCGGTGAGGACGGTGAGCCCCTCCGTGCCGTTTTCGGCCACGAGCAGGGTATCGCTGACGCCCAGCCGCTTGAGCAGCATGGTATTCAGAAAGTTAGTTGTCGAGTCATCGTCGATTAACAGAACACTGGAAAGCTTTTTCATAGCAGGGGTAGGAAGAAGCTGCGAAATTAGGTTGGCAACGACACAATAAAGGTGGAGCCCACGCCTAGTTCGCTTTGCACCGTGATAGTACCGCCGGCGTTCTCCACTATTTTCTTGACCATGTAGAGCCCGATACCCGTGCCCTCGACGTGCGTGTGCAGCCGCTGAAACAGGCCAAACAGCCGAGCCTGCTGCGACGCGTCCAGGCCCAGGCCATTGTCCTGCACCCGCAGCTCGACGCGGCCCGCCACCGAATGGGCGCTGATGCGCACCCGCAGAAAGCGGTCGGAAGCCCGGTACTTGATGGCATTGCTGAGCAGGTTGTAGACCACGGAGCGCAGGTTTTTCTCCGAAAACGTTACTACCTGGCTGGGCGGCACGGCCAACTCCAGCCGGCCCTGGGCGGCCAGCAGCACGGGGTCCAGGTCCAGGGCTACTTCCTGAATGGCCGGGCGCAGCAGCACGGTCCGGGCGGGCTGCGCGTGGGCCTGCTGCAGCTTGCTCACCTCCGTCAGGTCGCCGATGGTTTTCTTGAAGCGCTCCACGGCCCCGTACATCCGCTCCAGAATGGGCAGCACCAGTGCTGCCTGCCGGGCCTCGGCAGGCAACTCGTGGGTGAGGGCCAGCAGCAGGCCCTCGATATTGGCAATGGGCTGCTTGAGGTCGTGGGAGGCCGTGTAGATGAAGTTATCCAGGTCCACGTTGGTGCGCGTGAGCTGATAGTTGGTGTGGCCCAGCTCCTCGTTGGTAGCGTACATTTCTTCGTTGATGGCAGCCAGCTCCTCGTTCAGGTTCTGCACCTGCCGGCGGGCCAGCACCTGGGTGGTCACCTCGATAGCCACGCACGCGATACCAAAAGCCTGACCAGCGGCAGCGCGCAGGGGCTGGTACACGAAGTTGAAGTAGCCTACCTCGCCCGGCTGGTGGTGGGCCAGCCGCACGGGGCGCTCCTGGGCGGCGTAGGGCTGGCCGGTTTGGCGCACCTGGTCCAGCAGCTGGCGAAGGCCCTGGTCTTCCAGCTCGGGCAAAGCCGTGAAAAAGGGCTGGCCCGCCAGGTGCGCCGCCGGCTGCCCCAACATGTCCCCCATCAGCGGGTTCACCACGTCGAGCACGTAGTCGGGACCCTGAAACACGGCGATGGCCACCGGCGCCTGCTCAAACAGCGCGTGCAGCCGCTGCTCCTGGGCGGCCCGCTCGCGCCGGGCCAGCACCTGCTCCGTCACGTCGTTGGCGTAGGTCACGAACCCATCAATCTGGCCGGCTTCGTCGAAGCGGGCCTGGTAGGCCAGGTCGAAGTAAATATCTTCAATGGGACCGCCTTCGGTGCGGGCCAGCGGCACCAGCACCTCCTTACCCGCAAAGGGCACGCCCATGTCGTATACCCCGCGCAAAATGGCCACCAGGGGCTGGTCCGCCACCTCCGGCAACGCCTGAAGCAGGGGTAGGCCCAGCAGCGGGCGCCCCGGAAACATCCGCTGGTAGCTCGGGTTCACCAGCTCATACACCCAGTCGGGGCCGCCAAGAATGCAGATGGGGGCAGGCGCGCGCATGAATAAATCTTCGAGCTGCCGCCGCTGGCGCTCGGTATTGGCGCGGGCGGCGCGGGCATCCTGGGTGCGGGCGGCCACGCGCGCCTCCAACTCCTGGTTGAGCTGCTGCAACTGCAGCTGCGCGTAGGTCAGCTGCGAATTGGCGTGCAAGAACTCCTCGTTGCTGGCGTGCAGCTCTTCGTTGGTGGCAGCCAGCTCCTCATTCAACTCCTGCACCTGCTGGCGGGCCAGCACCTGCGTGGTCACCTCATAAGCAAAAACGAAGATGCCGTTAATGGCGCCGCTCAGGCTGTGGCGCGCCTGGTAGATAAAGTTGTAGTAGCGTTTTTCCAGCGCTTGCGGGCCCAGGTTGTCGTGGTCGAGCTGCACCAGCATCTCGCTGGCCCGAAATGTTTCGCCGGTGCGGTATACCTGGTCGAGCAGCTCAAAGATGGGCTGCCCGGCCAGCTCGGGCATGGCTTGGGCAATGGGCTTGCCCACCAGCGGCCGGTTGCCCACCAGCGCCTGGTAGGGCGGGTTCACGAACTGAAATACGTGCTGCGGCCCGTCGAATACGCAAATCATGGCCGGCGCTTCCTGAAACGTTTGGTAGAGCTGCTGGCGCTGGGCCTCGGCGGCGGCGGCGGCGGCTTGCTCGCGGGCCTGGCTTTCGCGCAGCCGCACCTCGGTCCGCACCTGGTCGGTCACGTTGATAACGGCGTGAATAATATGGCTCACCCGGCCCTGGGCATCGAGCACCGGCGTGTTGCGGGGCAGCCAGTGGCGCTCCACGAAGTGGCCGGGACGGGCGGGGTCGGGCACGTCGTAGTGCTGGCGGGCCATCTCGTGCGGCAGCCCGGTAGCCAGCACCTCCTCCAGCGAGGTACGCAGGTTGCTTACGCCCTGGGCCTCGGGCGCATCGGGGTTATCCGGGAAAGCGTCGAACAGGTGGCGGCCCAGCAAGTCGGCGCGCCGCGTGAGAGTAGCCGCGAGGTAGGCCTCGCTCACGGCCTCAATAAGCAAGCCCGGCGTGAGCAGCAGGTAGGGCGCGGGCAAGGCATCGAAAACAGGCAGCAGGGCAGACAGGTCAGTCGGAGAAGCAGCAGTCATGACGCAATAAAAGCAGCGCGGTTGGAATGCTCACTTACGATAAGTGCCTCAACACAACCGAAAAAACGGCTGACTGATTGCCTTGCCCTTAGCC